>NZ_CP134062.1:6000000-6300000 GCF_031583025.1 Mycobacterium sp. Z3061
TTGCCCGCGCGGTGAAGTCGTCGAAGTCGGTGCCCATATCGGCCAGGCAGATCCCGCTGACCAGCTGTTGCGCCGGGCATTGCGGTTGCCCGCCGGCGTAGGTGACATCAACCGAGCGCCCGGCTTCGTGACTGGTCGCGTACGCACCGGGCCGTGCCACCCAGGCCGGGTTCGGAACAATCTGGAACATCTTGACCTGGACGTCATGCGGCCGGTAGCAGTCCCAGAACACCAGCACGTGACCCTGCGCACGCAGCGCATTGGCGGCGGCCGCCAACCCGGGCGCCATGGACTGGTGCACCAGGCATCGCGCGTCGGCAGGATACAACTGCGTCTTGGTGAAATTGTTCGTCGTCGCGTATCGCAGGTTGATGAGCGCGTCGGGGACCACGGAGCGGACGTCGACGAACTCGGCGGCATGCGCCTCCTGGCTCAGCGGCGGCACGCCGGGACCGGACGGGGCCGTGGTATTGACCGGCCGCACGGGCATGGACGCCGTGCGCTCGGCCTGGCAGGCACTCGACGGCGCGACGAGCGCGGCCGCGGCCATCACCACCAGCAGAGGCTTCCGGCAACGCATCACGCCATTCTCCCGGTCCGTCGCGGGGCAGCGGGCAGCGCCACGCCCGCCGCGGAACCCCCGCGCACGAATTTCCTCTTGCGTTGAGATTAATTTCAACGTAGCGTGAAACTATGACGAAGGCGCTGAACGGGCCCCAGACCACCGGTCGCGAATACCGCAACCTCAGCGAGCCGCGGCACCGCCGCCGCAGCGAGATCAACGTGCCGGCCACCATGCGGGACGGCGTCACGCTGCTGGCCGACGTCCACCGGCCCGACGCGCAGGGCCGGTTCCCCGCACTGCTCGCGGCGTCGCCGTACCCGCGCCAGATGCAGGACTTCGGCGCCCCGGCGGGGTTCATCGAAGCCGGCGTCACCGACTTCTGGGTTCCGCGCGGTTATGCGCACGTGATCGCCAACCTGCGGGGGACCGGCGGCTCCGGCGGAACCTTCGGCTTCCTCGACGCGCAGGAGCGCCGGGACATGTACGACCTCGTCGAGTGGGTCGCCGCCCAGCCGTGGTGCGACGGAAACGTCGGCATGATCGGCATCAGCTACTTCGCGATGTCTCAGCTCGAAGCCGCCGTCGAGCGACCACCGCACCTCAAGGCGATCTTCCCGGTCGCCGTGACGGCGGACCTCTACGAAGCCGCCAGCCACCACGGCCTGTTCAGCTCGTCCTTCGTCACCCCGTTTCTGGCGATGACCGGCCTGACCGCCGAACGCAGCGACAAGCTGTGGCGCAGCCTGCCGGTGAGTCTGGTCCGCCGGGTGCTGCACACGCCGCGGCTACACAAGAAGTTCGCCACCATGAACGGCGAGTCCGCGGTCACCATGTTGCGCCAGCTGATCAAGCTGCCGCACAACCCTCACCCATGGGATGAGCTGTGGCTCGACGCGGCGGTCGCTCACCCCACTCACGACGAGTGGTGGGATGAGCGAAACCTGTTGCCGTTGCTCAAGGAGATCGACATCCCGGTGTATCTGGGGTGCGACTGGGAAAACGTGCCGCTGCACCTGCCGTCCACGTTCGCCGCGTGGAAAGGGTTGTCGGACAACGCCTGCGTGCGGATGGGCATGCTGGACAAATTCGGTTTGACCTGGCCTTGGGAAAGCATGCACACCGAAGCGCTGGCCTGGTACGACCATTGGCTGAAGGGCCGCGACACCGGCATCGTCGAAGGTCCGCCCGTCCGCTACTTCCTGCCGGAGGCCGGCGAGTGGCGGACCGCCGAGTCCTGGCCGCCGCCGGAAGCCACGCACCGGGAGTTCGCGCTGCGCGCCGACGGGGCCCTCGGTGAGGACGAAGGCGAGCCGGGCTCGCGTGACTACCTGGTCTTGGGTTCCGGGCTGGGTCGCGCCAAGCCCAGCGCGATCGACCCACCCGCACTGCTGGCCTGGACCAGCGCCCCTCTCACCGACGAGCTGGATATGGTCGGGGACATCGAACTGCGCCTGGTCGCTTCCGCAACGGCCATGGACACCGCCTGGATGGTGACGCTGCAAGACGTCGCGCCCGACGGTGAGATCACCGACGTGACAGCGGGGTGGCTGCGCGCCAGTCTGCGAGAGGTCGACGAGGCGGCCAGCAGTCCCGGCGCTCCGGTGCTGCCGTGCCGAAACCCGCAGGCGGTGCCGATCGGCCAGGACGTGGAGTATCGAATCCCGTTGGTTCCCAACGCTCGACGGTTCCAGTCAGGCCACCGCATCCGGCTGGTGCTCACCAGCGACGACCAGGACCCGTCGACCCCGGCGATCATGGGCTTCCGTCACGCGAGCGTCGGCACCAGTAGCCGCAACACCGTCCGCTCGTCGTCGCGGCTACTGGTGCCGGTGTTGAACTAGTCGATGCGCTCGGTGGCCGTCTGCAGAATGGTCCGGGCGATCTGGTCGGCCGGTTCGAGTCCCAACACCCCCACCGACATCAGCACCGCCGACTTCTCGCGGTAGATGTGGCTCCACGCGCGGGCATTGATCCGCACGGTGGCCGAATCCGGACGGTCGATGGTGAAGTCGTAGCGGGGGTCACCCAGCGCGGCACACGCCTGCAGCGAGTTATCGAGCTGGTGCAGAACTCCGCGGGCGGTGCTCGAGTCGGGATAGACGGCGACGGCCTGACTGACGGTCTGAATCATGGCGGGCCCGCCGGGCTTCAGGTCGTCGGTGATGCCGTGGTAGCCCGCGCTGCGGAACTCCGACCAACCGGTACCGAATGTGACGTCGCTGATTCCCGCGGCCCGGCACGGCCCCGGCGCATTGATGTCGCCTGCCGGCGGCTGCCGTAGATCCGCGTGCGAATGTGCGGTGAGTTCTTCGTAGTTGGCGATGCGGCGGACTTCCTCGATGCTGACGATCAACGCGTCGGCACGAGAGACAGCCGGGGTGCCGGGGTGAGCCGATGTGCCGCCATGTGAGCACGCGGCGACCACCAGGATCGCGAAGCCGGCAAGCAGGCCTCGCGCTGGCCTCATCATCGATGACGTCATGACAAGCCGTTCTCTGCGGACGTCAATCCGCGGTCGGCGACGCATTTACTGCGACGATTCCCCGGGCGAGCGCACCCGCCCCTGTCCCCTGCTATTTCCGTTGCCCGCTGTTCATCTTACGTGCGTTGGCGTGGCCCGCGAGCAGGCACAACGGCCTGACCTCAGCATGCCTGAATTCGCGGCGACGGCCGATATCGGAGTAAGTTTTCGACTGATTCTCAAAACTTTGACCGTGATGTGGAGCCGATATGCGAGCGAGGACTGCCGCGGCCGCCCGCTCCTTCTCCGTCGCGATGAAGGAAGGGTCGACGGCCGAGCACGAGGCGGCGGAGCGCTCTCCTTTTGTGTCCGATCTGTTGTCCGGCCAGGTCAACCGGCGCGGCTACACCGACTACCTGCTGCGCTTGCGGGTGATCTACGAAGCACTGGAAACTGCGGTGCGCGCTCACCGCGACGACCCACTGGTTGCCGCCGTCTACGACCCGTCACTGGAACGCCTGGCAGCTATTGATGCCGACTTGGAGTACTGGGCACCGGGTCAGCGTGAGGTCGATTCCGCCGCCGCCGAGGCGTATCGGCATCGGCTGGCCACCACCTCCTGGGGTGGCGCGCTGGTAGCCCACCACTACACTCGCTACCTCGGCGACCTGTCCGGCGGGCAGGCAATCGGTAAGATTCTCGATCGCGAATTCGGGCTGGGCGGAGCCGGATTGGCCTTCTACAGCTTCCCGGTGCGGCCAAAGCCATACAAAGACGCCTATAGGGCCAGGCTTGACGACCTCGACCTCGACGACGACGCGATCGATCGCGCCGTCGCCGAGGTCCGGTTCGCCTTCAGCCTCAACCAGGCCTTGTTCGAGGAATTAGGCCGTAACCTGCCGGCCTATCGACACTGACCCGGTGCTGCGGCAACGGTCAGCGCAACGTCCCGGTCCGGGTGCGGCGACCGGTGACCGCCTCGTAAACCGCGATGAAGATGACTGCCAGACCCACGCCGATAAAGAACGGAATCCAAGCTATTCCGCCATTGGCATTGGAGTATCCGAAATGGCTTGCGACAGCCGATCCGAGTAATCCGCCCGCGGCGCCGAGCAGAACCGTTACGATCATGCCGACATTTTGCTTACCCGGCATGACGACTCGTGCCACCACACCGATGATTGCGCCGACAACAAGAGCCAAGACAATTGTTCCGACCATTTCAGTCTCCTGACCTAAGGGCGCCCCGAGCGGGCGCCGCTGTGGTGCGGGTTCCCGGATTCTGCAGGCTTATAACCACCCTTTTGGGTGTATCCGCCGACTGCCTTTGATGCTTGCCACAGCGGGGTTTACCCGCCCCGACACCGGGGTAGACCGCGTCTTGTCCGTCCACACCTTTCGAGGAGTTCCCGCACATGACCACCTGCATCTGCCCCGCGTGCGGTTACCCCACTCTGCGCGACGCCCTATGCGCGTTCTGCTGTCCGAGCGACGCCCAGACCGGCAACCAGGCAATTGGGCGGATGACCTTCACGAGGATGCCCGAGTACGAACAATCTTGGATCACAGTGCGAGACTCCGACTCGTATTCCACTGCGCGTATAGGCGCGTTGCCCGGGCCCATGGCAAGCTGAATCACCGCCCACTCATTGCGATCAATAGCCGCGATCAAAAACGGTTGGTTGCACCGCGCGGTGCCGGTTTTGAATCCCGCATACGAAGCGGATATCGATAAACCGAACAGCCCGGGTCTCACTTCGTGTTGCTTTGTGCCAGCTGAGAATTGGCTGGATGTAGCTTAGGTAACCGCCGATCCACCGGCTTGATGCACCTCAGCCGTGGCAGTGTGCTTGTGGTGGGGGAGACGACCGAGTGACACACGTGCAGACACAGCCGCAGATCCTGGCGTCCGCGGCCGCGGACGTGGCGTCCATACGCACGGCGATCAGCGATGCCACCGAGACGGCGGCGCGGGCGACAACGGACATGGCGGCCATGGCGGCCGACGAAGTATCCGAAGCGATCACCGGGCTGTTCAACGGCTTCGCAAGGCAGGGCCAGGCAGCCATGGCGCAGGCCGCAGCTTTTCATGACCAATTCGCCCAGCTGCTGGGCGCGGCCGGGAATTCCTACGTCAGTGCGGAGGCCGCCAACCTGAGTGCGCTCGCCGCGCCACTCACCGGAACCCCGACCGCACTGACCCACGCCCTTGCCGCCGGCCCGTACGTCACCTTGGTCATGGACGGCAGCGGAACACCCATCCCATCGCCAGAATTCGTCGCCAACGTCGTCAGCAGGTATGTCACGCCCAACTTCCCCGCCGGGCTCGTGCGAGCGCTCTACCTTCCGGCGGGCGAGTATCCCGACAGCGGTATCAAGGATCTGACCTCGGATGTGTCGATAGCCCGCGGCGTCGACATACTCACCACCACCATCCGCGAGCAACTCGCCGCTGGAATGACCGTGAATGTGGTCGGCTATTCGCAGAGCGCCAACATCGCCTCGTTGGCGATGCAGCAGCTGAACCCCACCGGGTCGCCGAGCTCAATACCGATAAACTTTGTGTTGCTGGGAAATTCGATGAATCCCAACGGAGGTTGGGACGCCCGCTTCCCCGGCCTCAGTTTTCCGAGTCTGGGCTTCACGGCCCTGGGCGCGGCTCCGAGCAATTCTTTCCCCACCACGGCGTACACGATTGAATACGACGGCTGGGCAGACTTCCCGAGGTACCCGATCAATCCCCTGTCAACCCTGAACGCGCTGTTCGGCATGGTGACCGTGCACGGTGGATACGACACCCTCACGACCGCGCAACTCGCCTCCGCCGTCGTGCTGCCGACGCAGGGGCCGACCACAACCACCTACTACATGATCCCGACCCAGAACCTGCCGCTGCTGGAGCCCCTGCGCTACCTACCGATTGTCGGGGATCCCATTGCCGATGTCCTGCAACCGATTCTGCGGCCCCTGGTCAACTGGGGGTACGGCGACCCGAACTACGGCTGGTCCACCGGACCCGCCAATGTGCCCACACCATTCGGGTTCCTGCCCCCACCAGAGACCACCATCGCCCTCGGACCGGCCCTGGTCAACGGATTTCAGGAGGCGGTAACCGCCGGAGCCGCGCACCTGTCCACACCGCCCACTTTGCCTGCGCTGCCGTCCTTTCCGGATGCGCTTTCGTCGTTCTCCGAAGGGCCCGGCACGCTTGCGGTGCCCAGCGTCACCGAGCTGCTGCGCGAAATACAATCCGCGAACAGCCAATTCGTCGGGTCGTCGACAACGGCGCTCTCAACCGCGTACTCGACGCTGCTCCCGACCGCGGATATCGCCACTGCCGCGCTGATCTCGTTGCCGTCCTATGACTACAACCTGTTCTTGGACGGTCTGATTCAGATGTTCAACGGCCAGCCCGTCGAAGGACTGGTGAACGCGATCGGTAACCCGATCGCCGCGAACATGGGGTTGCTCCCGTTCCTGGCGGGGTTGGGACTGGCAAGCTTCGCACTGGCGGGGGATTCGATCCTGACTGGCACTCCCTTCCCCAGTCCCTGATCAAAGGTCAAGCCGCCGAACGATTGCCGCGCCTGCGCGACGAGGTGACCTCCGGGCGTCGGGGCAGCGGACGCAGCCGATGGTCGGACGTGAATATCTGGCGCAGCAGCCCCAGTGCGATGACGACGGTGGTGGTCGCGGTCGAGCCGAGGACGAGAAACATGACCACCGCCTGCACCAGGACGGCCTGCAGCGGCGGCACACCGGCAAGGATGAGACCGGTCATCGCACCGGGCAGGAAGACCAGCCCGGTGGCTTTGGTCGACTCGATCTGCGGGGTGAGCGCGGAGCGCAGGGCGACGCGGACATAGGGAGTGGCGGCCTGGCGCGACGGCTGGCCGAGTGCGAGCCGGGCCTCGACCTCGTCGCGTTTGTCGCGCAGCTCGTCGACCAGACGCCGGGCCACCAGCACCACGGCGGTCATCGAGTTGCCGATCATCATGCCGACGATCGGTACCAGGGTGCGGCTCTGCAACGGAAAGACCCGCAGTCCGAACACCACTCCCAGCGTGACCACCGCGGCGGCGGCGAACGCGACGATGGCAAGCCTGCCGAGCCGGGGCACCTCAGGGACGCGGCGGCGGGCGACGTCGCCGGCGTAGAGAACCATGCCCGCGGTCCACGCCCACGACCACCACAGCGAGCGGCCCGGCTGCAACAGCCAGGCCAGCACCACCCCGACGATCAGCAGCTGGACCAGGGCACGAGTCGCGGCCCAGAGCACCTGCCGCTCCAGGCCCAGCCGTTGCCACAGCGAGATCCCGGCAGCGAAGGCCACCAGCGCCAGTGACATGACCAACCCGACCCAGGAAACCGGACCGTTCATTGCGACACCTGCCCCGGGCCGGCGGCGACCGAGGTGATGCCGAGGCAGCGTCCACGCTCGATGCGCAGCACGCGGTCGGCGATTCGTCCCACTTGTTCGGCGTTGTGGCTGACCCACAGCGCGGTCAACCCGGCGTCCGCCAACTCCCGCACCGCCCGCTCGATCACCCGGGCGGCCTCGGCGTCCTCCGACGACGTGGGCTCATCCAGCAGCAACACTTCGGGCCGGGCAATCAGGGTGCGGGCCAAGCACATTCGCTGCGCCTCCCCTCCGGAGAGCGCGGTCGCGTCGCGGTCCAGCCATGACCCCGTCAGCGCTACCCGGGCCAGGACCTCTTCCATCTGCGCCTCCGTTGCTTCCGGATCGGCGACGTGCAGGTTGTCGGCCACCGTGCCGGGAAACGGGGTCGGGCGCTGAAAACACATCCCGACCTCGCGGCGCAGCAGCAACGGATCCAGATCGGCGATGTCCGCTCCCCGGAACAGAACCCGGCCACCGGTGGGCACCTCCAGTCGATTGCACAGCCGCAGCATCGTCGACTTGCCCGATCCTGATGGCCCGAACACTGCCGTCACTCCCCCTTCGGGCACGGCGGCGTCGAACCCGTCGAGGGCATGCACTCCGTCGCGCTCAACCTCGACGCCCTCGAAGACGAACAGGGCACGCTCGGGTCCCACTTACGCCAGCTCCGTTCAGTTGATGTGCAGCAGCGACATGAGGCCGTAGTCCATGTGAATCTGCTGGTGGCAGTGCAGCAGCGACAGGCCGGGTTGGTCGGCGACGAAGTCGACCTCCATGGTCTGGTAACCGCCGAGCATGGCGACGTCCTTGCGCACACCACCGGTGGGTGTCCCGGCGAAGCGGGTGATCTCGAAGGTGTGCCGATGCAGATGCATGGGGTGCAGGTCGTCGGTGGCGTTGCGGAAGCGCAGACGGTACCGCTGGTTCAGTTTCAGATCGAGCATCGGTCCGTCCATGGAGAACGGCGTGCCGTTGAACGTCCAGACGTTGAAGCCGTTGTCGGCGGCGTTGCGCTTCTCGATCAGCAGATCGATGGTGTGATCCGGCGGGGCGCCCGGCGCCGAGCCGGGTTTGGCGAACAGGCGGTAGTCCCAGGTGAACGCGGAAGGTGGCAGCCACCGCGGCTCCCCGCTCTGCCCGGCGTATTCCACGACGATGCCCATTCCGTGACCGCGGTCGTCGTCGGACAGATCACCGAGCACCCACACTCCGGGATTGGCCATGGTGACGATCGCCGAGATCCGTTCGGCGGCACCGAGCCACAGCACCGGCACCGTTGTGGGGTTGGGCACCGGGTTGCCATCCAGGGCGATCACCTCGAATGCATGCCCGGGCATGGCCAGGCTGCGGGTCTCGGTGGCGCTGCCGTTGAGCACATGCAACAGCACTCGCTGACCGTTCTGCACCCGGACCGGGTCGCCGTGGCCGAGCATGCGTCCGTTGACGGCGAACGCGCCGTAACTGACCTCGTAGCCATGCGGATCGCCCCGGTTCAGCGACGCGTCCATGGCGGATTCGCCTTTCTGCTTGAGGTCGGGGTCTTGCTCGCCGGCCAGAAAGTCGCTGGCCATGTCTCCCCCACGGCTGAAGACCGGCTCAAACTCCTTGAGCGTCAAGAAGATTTCCTGGTCGTAGCGGCCCGGATTCTGTCTGGGTTCGATGTAGACCGGACCCACCTGCCCGCTGTACTGACCTCCGGAGAGATCGGCGCGCGGCACCACGTGGGTGTGATAGAAGCGGAAGCCCGCCGGGCCGGGGACGAAGGAGATGCGCCGCATGCCGTGTGCGGGAATGTACGGGGTGCCCTCCTCGGCGGCGCCGTCGACATCGACACCCACGTGCTGGCCGTGCCAGTGCAGCTGCTCGGGCGTGCCGGTGTCGTTGTAGATGTCCACCCAGGTTCGCTGGCCCTCTTTCAGCCGCAGCAGCGGGCCGGGGAACTGGCCGTTGTAGAGCAGGGTCGACACGACCTGGTCGGGGGCCAACTCAACGGTGCCGGTGCCGATGCGCAGGGTGTGATCGGCCTTGCCGCCGGGTGGAGACGAAGGCGCGGGCCGCGAACAGCCCGTTGTCGCCGTGATCGTCGCCGCGGCCGCGGCGCCGCTCCACTTCAGAAAGTCACGCCGACTGCCGCCGCTCATCTCGGTCCAGCGGGGGTGAACTCAACGGCGGCCGCCACGTCGTCGACGAGATAGCGGACGCTGACCAGGCCTTCATCGAGACTCACGAGCAAATCACCTTCTCTGCGTGTGTGACAGGGCTTGGGCGAGATAGCCGACCCGCGAGTGCAGATCTGCGGCCACCGCGCGGAAAGCGGGATAGCTGGCCCGTCCGGCACCCGCGGCTGCCGGGTCCGCAATGCTCCAGTGAATGGCCTGCCCACCGCCGGGAAACTCCGGGCATATCTCGCGGACCTTGTCGCACACCGTGACGACGCAGTCGAATCGCCGCCTGCGCATCTCGTCGAGGTGCTTGCTGCGCAGTCCGGCCGCGTCGATGCCGTACTCGCCAAGCACCCGCACGGTGTTGGGGTGTACCGGTTTCGGGCTGCTGCCGGCGCTGGCTACTCGCACGCGCCGGCCGATGGCCTGGCGGAGCAAAGCCTCGGCGATCTGTGAGCGGCTGCTGTTACCGGAGCACAGGAACAGCACCCGAACCGGCGCGGACCTACGGATGCCAGCCGCCGGAGGCTCAGAAGCCAAACCCGGATGCAGCGCAGCACCCGTCGCGGCGAGCAACTGGGCACACTGAACCAGCTCGATGCGGTAGTAGCTGTCGCGACCGTCGGCCGAGCTGCGCCGCATCGACACCAGCCCGCCGGCGCGCAGCCGGCCCAGGTGGTACGAGACCGCGTTCTGGGGCTGCCCGACCAACTCGGTCAACTCGCCCACCCGCCGGTCGCTGCGCGCCAGCTCTGACAGCAGCCGCCACCGCAGTGGCTCGCCGGCCAGCCGCAAGAAGGCGGGCGGCGAGGCGCCGACCGCTGCGATGCCGTTCTGCACCAGACCCAAATTACATCAATCAGGATTGATACGTATTCTGCCGGCATGCCAAAATTCGCTTTGGCCAAGGGCTCTGCGGTTGCCTGAGTCAGGACAGCGGATGCTCAACTCGGTGCTCTTCACCCGCGCACCCGCCGCGACGGTGCTGATCCGGCTGTACGTGGGGCTGGTGTTCACCTGCGAGGGTACGTTGAAGTTCGTGCGGGCCAACTCATTAGGCGCCGGCCGGTTTCACAAGGCTGGGATTCCCGCAGCGTCGTTCTTCGCCGACCTGGATGGTGTGTTCGAAATAGGTTGCGGTGCATTAATTTTGGTGGGCCTGCTGACGCGACTGGCGGCGGTGCCGATGATCGTCGACATGCTGGGCGCGCTGCTGATCACCAAGCTGCCGATTTTGCGGGGCGACGCGAGACTTTTTCGGGACGAGCACGGCTGGGGCGACTTCCTCCACGAATCCGGGTTGGATTTGGCGCAGCTGTGCGGCAGCCTGTTCTTGCGCCTCGCCGGGGCGGGCGCCTGGTCCCTGGACGCCTACCTCACGCGCAACGCCCATACGACGGCGCAGTGAAGAAGTGGCCAGGGGCGGGATCGAACCGCCGACCTTCCGCTTTTCAGGCGGACGCTCGTACCGACTGAGCTACCTGGCCGGAAGCCGGCAGGCAGCATGTGCCTCGCCGTGCTGGCGACCCTGACGGGACTCGAACCCGCGACCTCCGCCGTGACAGGGCGGCGCGCTAACCAACTGCGCCACAGGGCCTTGCTGTACTGCTGTGCTCCGCGGGTAGCCGCGTAGCCAGTACCCCCTACGGGATTCGAACCCGCGCTACCGCCTTGAAAGGGCGGCGTCCTAGGCCGCTAGACGAAGGGGGCCAGAACCGAATCTCTCCGGGGCACTCACAACGCGATTACTGTTGGGAGCCAAGCCAGCTTAGGTCACCCCGGCCCCAATCCTCAAACGAGCCCTCCGCCGGCACCCAGTATTGTGATTCTCCGCTGCCCCTATAGCTCAGTTGGTAGAGCTACGGACTTTTAATCCGCAGGTCGTAGGTTCGAGTCCTACTGGGGGCACCGCGTCGGCCTCAGGCCGCCCTCAAATGGCTGTGACCTGGCATGCCGGGCACCCAGAGCCGCCAAGATCGGACGAGATCGGACGCTCCGGGTGATTGCCGTCACGCTTCGTTAAGCTCGCGGCTATGCTTCCGGACGTGAATCCCGCTGAGGTACAACCCAACGCCCCCGTAGCCCTGGTGACGCTGGAGATCCGTCACCCGGCAACAGACTCTCTCACCGAGACGGCAAGCCGCGAGCTCAAGCATCTGCTGCTCAACGACCTGCCCATCGAACGCCAGGCCCAGGATGTCCAGTGGGGCATGACTGCCCCCGGCCAACCGCCCCAACCGGTCGCGGACCGCTTCGTGCGCTACTCCAACCGCGAGAACACCACCGCCGCTTCGCTCAAGAACCAGGCAATCGTCGTCGAGACCAGCGCATACAGCAACTTCGACACCTTCCTGGAAATCGCCATGCGGGTGGTCGACGCGCGTTCGGCGGTCTCGTCGATCGTGGGCATCGAGCGCATCGGCCTGCGCTACGTCCTCGAGATCCGGGTCCCCGCCGGTGTCGACGGCCGGATCGAATGGACCAACTGGATCGACGAGAGCCTGCTCGGCCCCCAGCGTCTGGCCCCGGGCGGGCTGACCCTGACCGAATGGCAGGGCGCCGCCGTCTACCGTGAGGCCCAGCCAGGTAAGTCACTCATCGTGCGTTACGGACCGGGCGTCGGTCAGGCACTCGACCCGAGCTACCACCTGCGTCGCGTCACGCCCCCGCAGACCGGTCAGTTCTTCCTGATGGACATCGACAGCTTCTGGACCCCGCCCACCGGCGCTATCCCGGAGTACAACCGCGATGCCCTGCTTTCGACGTACCGGGATCTCTACGCCCCGGCACAGACGGTGTTCCAGGACATGCTCACCAGCCGGCTGAAGGACGAACTGCTCCGCAGCCAGTAAAGGCGGCCAGCAGGGCCGCTACGGCTTATACACCGCGCTGGTGTACGTGACGTTGGCGAACGCTTCCGCCAGCTCGTCGTCGGGGTAGTCGAACCCGTTGGCCGCGTGCAGTTCGGCGGTCGTGCGAGGCGTGGCCTGCCAACCGGTGCCGGTCAGATGGTCCAGGAGGTGGCTGCGCTCGGCGTGGTAGACGAGGTCGTTGAGGTCGAGTTCGAACCCGAGCGCTGCCATCTTTTCGTGGTGGGCGCGCCAGCGCTCGTCCTGGAAGATCCGGGTGTCCGGGACGAACTCGAACGCAAGCCGGCTGCCGGGCGCGCTCAGCGCGGTGATGTTGTCGAACAGCGCATCCTGGGCGTCGTCCGGCAGATACACCAGCAGGCCCTCGGCACTCCACGCCGACGGGGCGGCAGCGTCGAACCCGGCGGCCCGCAGAGCCGAAGCCCAGTCGTCACGCAGGTCGATGGCGACGGTCCGGCGCTCGGCGGTGGGCTCGGCGCCCAGGTCGCTCAGCGTCAGCGTCTTGAACTCGATCACCTCCGGCATGTCGACCTCGTAGACGACGGTGCCGGCCGGCCACGGCAGGCGGTAGGCGCGCGCGTCCAGGCCCGACGCCAAGATGACCACCTGCGCGACGCCGCTGCGGGTGGCGTCCAGGAAGAACTCGTCGTAGAACCTGGTCCGGCACGCCATGCCCCGGGCCATCCGCTGCGGATCGAACTCGGAGTCGTCGTCAACGGGAATCTGACCGTTCACCAGGCGGGTGTAGACGTCGATGCCCACCGCGCGCACCAGCGGCGCCGCGAAGGGGTCGTCAATCAGCGCGTATTCAGGGTCGGAAGCCAGCGCCCGCTGGGCGGCGACCATGGTTGCCGTCGCACCGACACTCGTCGCAAGGTCCCAGCGATCCCGATCGGTACGCACCATTGCACTCCCTTTAGTCAGCCTCTAAGTCAGAAATATAGATAACCTAGTTACTATCACAGAACCGCCAATGATTCTGCGCGGCTACTCTGCCGGGTGTGACCGACTTCGCACAGCGAACCATCGACCTCGCCCGTCAGAACGTCGCCGAAGGGGGGCGCCCGTTCGCGACGGTCATCGTCCGGAACGGCGAGATTCTCGCTGAAAGCGCCAACAAGGTGGCGCAGACCGGCGATCCCACCGCTCACGCGGAGATCCTGGCGATCCGCGAGGCGTGCACCAAGCTGGGCACCGAGCATCTGGTCGGCACCACCATCTACGTCCTGGCCCACCCCTGCCCGATGTGCCTAGGTTCGCTCTACTACTGCTCCCCCGATGAGGTCGTCTTCCTGACGTCACGCGATGCCTACGAGCCGCATTACGTCGACGACCGCAAGTACTTCGAGCTCGCCACTTTCTACGACGAGTTCGGCAAGGACTGGCGGGACCGCCGCCTGCCGATGCGCGAGGAAACCCGTCCCGCGATCAGAACCGCGGCGGTGGACGTCTACCGGGCCTGGCAGGAGCGCAACGGCGGGCAGCGCCGGGCGACCGACGTTCCCGGCTGACCCCGACTCACCTTGACACCGCGCCGGTGACCTAACCTATTATCTACGTATGCACGCAGATAATAGAGCTGGCAGGTTGCCGGACGACCAGGTCGGCCTGGTGGTGGAGGTGTTCCGGATGCTGGCCGACGCCACCCGCGTGCAGGTGTTGTGGTCACTGGCCAAGCACGAGATGTCGGTCAACGAACTCGCCGAACACGTGGGCAAACCCGCCGCCTCGGTCTCTCAACACCTGGCGAAGCTGCGCATGGCACGCCTGGTGCGCACCCGGCGCGACGGCACCACGATCTTCTACAGCCTGGAGAACGACCACGTGCGCCAGCTCGTCATCGACGCCGTCTACAACGCCGAACACGCCGGGCCCGGCGTTCCCGGTCACCATCGCGGCGACAGCGCCGTGAAGGCGATCAAAAGCTAGTCACCACAACAATTTTCACGATAAGGAGAAGCAAAATGTCCGAGCACACCCATGATGAAGCACACGCCCACGAACACCAGCACGGGGACGTGCACCACAGCCACGCCCACACCAATCACGAGCATGAGCACGTCGCGCACGAGCACGCACATTCACACAGCGACGGCACCGAACACACTCACGAGCACGTGCACCAGTCCGGCCTCGAAGACGTGCACAGCCACACGCACTGAGCGCTCAGACCTGCGGGCAGTAATGCTTGGGATCGCCCCGCTCATCCAGGGGCGGCAGGTTCCGGGCCGGCGTCTGCGGCAGCGGTGCGTCGGCCGGAATGCGCCCGGATGCGCGGTCGAGGCCGGCACGGGCCCGCGGGTGCTTCCGGTACCGGGGAGGCACGAATGCGAAGATCGCCCGCACCACGCTGCCGAAGCGCCGGTGCAGCCACTCGTCGCGGCCTGACCATCGATAACCCAACCGCTCCCGGACGGCCGGGTGATACAGGCCCACGGTCAACCACAGAAAGAACGGCGCGGACAGCTTGGTCATGGCCGACCACAGCCAGTCCGGAAGCCACGGCGCGATCGGCGGCTTGCCGTAATTCGTCAGATCGAGGACCACCCGGGTCGCGAAGTTATCCTCTAAAACGTTGCGGCACATGTGGTCCCAGTAGGCCTGGAACTCTTCCCAGGACTTCGGCACCGGCCGCATGCTCATCCCGTACATCCGGTACCACTGGACGTGTTCGTCGAATAGCTGCCGCTTCTCCGCTTCGGTCAGACCGCCACAGAACCACTCGGCCACGTGCAGCGTCCCGACGAAGAAAGTCGAGTGAGCCCAGTAGAAGACGTCAGGGTTCAGAGCGTGGTAGCGCCGGCCCTGGTCGTCGACGCCCTTGATGTCGATGTGGTAGTCGCGTACCTCGGCCCCCGTGGTCGGAGCCCGGTCACCGTCGAAGACCACCCCGCCGATCGGGTACAGCGACCGCATCACCCGGGGCAGCGGCTCGCGGAGGAATGTCGAGTGATCCTTTACCGCGGCGCCCAGCTGAGGGTGCATGTTCTGCATGGATCCCGCGAACGGCCCCTGCAGCATGCCGCGCCAGTCGCCGAAGTACTTCCAGGTCAGCGAGTCCGGACCGAGCGGCTGCGGCGGTGCCTCGTAGCCCAGCGGCGATACCGGGCAACCGACGGCCAGATCGGCCGGCCGGTCAGCGGGGGCGGCCGGCTCGGCGCTGGTCACCGGGCACGTCGCGGACGTATCTTGGGTCACTGGTGTCAATCCTCAGCTGTCGGAATTCTGACTACACGCGTTGTCAGAATCAATTCTAGGAGCGAAGTGCAGGCGGGTCAACGACGGGGCCGCTGGTCAGGCGTCCCTCTGGAGGACCGCCACGCGTTGCGCCGCGACACACTCATAGCGGCCGGCGTCGAATTGCTCGGAGGCGAAGGCGGCCCCGCACTCACGGTGCGCGCCGCCTGCCGCCAGGCCAACCTGACCGAGCGGTACTTCTACGAGAGCTTCGACGATCGCGAGCATTTCGTACGCGCGGTCTACGACGATGTCTGCACCCGGGCGATGGCGACGCTGACGTCAGCGAAAACTCCCAGAGAGGCCGTCGAGCAGTTCGTGGCGCTGATGGTGGACGACCCGGTCCGCGGGCGGGTGTTGCTGCTGGCTCCCGCCGTCGAGCCGGTACTGACCCGCTCCGGGGCCGAGTGGATGCCCAACTTCATCGATCTGCTGCAGCGCAAGCTCTCGCGCATAGTCGACCCGGTGACCCAGAAACTGGTCGCGACCAGCTTGATCGGCGCGTTGACCGCGCTGTTCACCGCGTACCTGAACGATCAACTGGGCGCCACCCGCCAGCAGTTCATCGACTACTGCGTCAACATGTTGCTCGGCACCGCCGCCACCTACGTTGAACAGGGCTCGGCCGAAATTATCGTCGCGTCGCTGCCGCACGATTAGCCGCCGCAGCCCACGGGCACCCTTTCCGAGGTAGCCGATCAACCTTGACCGCACCGTGATGCGCCACACCGGCGGCAAACTTGATGCTACTGATAGGCACAGATAACATTGACTGCAACCAACAGACACAGATAACTGGAGTTGCCATGTCAGGCGAGCTGACCAATCTGCAGCTGCTACAGGAACTCGAGCCGATGGTCGAGAAGTACCTGAACCGGCACGAGAGCATGCACAAAGACTGGAACCCGCACGACTACATCCCGTGGTCGGACGGGAAGAACTTTTATGCGCTGGGCGGCCAGGATTGGGAGCCCGGACAGTCCAAGCTGTCCGACATCGCCCAGGTGGCGATGGTGCAGAACCTGATGACCGAGGACAACCTGCCGTCCTACCACCGCGAGATCACCATGAACTTCGGGCTGGACGGCGCCTGGGGCCAGTGGGTCAACCGCTGGACCGCCGAGGAGAACCGGCACGGGATCGCGCTGCGCGACTACCTCGTGGTGACCCGCGCCGTCGACCCCTACGAGCTGGAGAAGCTGCGCGTGGAGGTGGTGAACCGCGGCTTCAGCCCGGGCCAGAACCACCAGGTGCGCGACGACCTGTTCGCCGAGAGCCTGTTCGACTCGGTCATCTACGTGACTTTCCAGGAGCTGGCCACCCGGATTTCGCACCGCAACACCGGCAAGGCCTGCGACGAACCGATTGCCGACCAGATGCTGGCCAAGATCTCGGCGGACGAGAACCTGCACATGATCTTCTACCGCGACGTCAGCGAGGCCGGGTTCGAGATCGCACCCAACCAGGCGATGAAGTCGCTGCACAAGATCCTGCGCAACTTCCAGATGCCCGGATACCAGGTGCCGGAGTTCCGCCGCAAAGCAGTGCTCATTGCCGTCGGCGGCGTCTACGACCCCCGGATCCACCTCGATGACGTCGTCATGCCGGTACTGAAGAAGTGGCGCATTTTCGAGCGCGAGGACTTCACCGGCGAGGCCGCGGCTCTGCGCGACGACCTGGGCGTGCTGGTCAAGGAACTCGAGGCGTCCTGCGACAAGTTCGAGCAGTCCAAGCAACGCCAGCTGGACCGGGAAGTTCGCACCGGCAAGAAGACCACCGCGTTCGAGCTGCACCAGACCGCGGGCAAGCTGACGCTGAGCGGGCGGTAGCGCCCATTGCGCATCGGCACGATCGAGCTCGCCAGCCCCGTCGTGCTGGCACCCATGGCCGGTGTGACGAACGTCGCATTCCGGTCTCTGTGCCGTGAGCTGGAGTTGTCGAAGGTAGGCACGGTCAGCGGGCTGTATGTCTGCGAGATGGTGACCGCACGCGCGCTTGTCGAGCGGCACCCGGTCACCATGCACATGACGACGTTCGCCCCCGACGAGTCGCCCCGCTCGCTGCAGCTCTACACGGTTGACCCGGACACCACCTACGCCGCGGCCAAGATGATCGCCGACGAAGGACTGGCCGACCACATCGACATGAACTTCGGCTGCCCGGTACCCAAGGTGACCAAGCGCGGCGGCGGAGCGGCGTTGCCCTACAAGCGGCGGCTGTTCGGCCAGATCGTCGCCGCCGCGGTGCGCGCCACCGCCGGCACCGACATCCCCGTGACCGTCAAGTTCCGCATCGGCATCGACGACGACCACCACACTCACCTGGACGCCGGGCGCATCGCCGAGTCCGAGGGCGCCGCGGCCGTCGCGCTGCACGCCCGAACCGCCGCGCAGCGCTATTCCGGCACCGCCGACTGGGATCAGATCGCCCTGCTCAAGCAACAGGTGCGCACCATTCCGGTGCTGGGCAACGGCGACATTTACGACGCCAGCGACGCGCTCGCCATGATGGCCGCCACGGGATGCGATGGCGTGGTCATCGGTCGCGGCTGCCTGGGCCGGCCCTGGCTGTTCGCCGAACTGTCGGCCGCGTTCACCGGGATACCGGCCCCGGAGCCGCCAGCCCTCGGCGAGGTGACCGACATCATCCGGCGGCACGGCGCGCTGCTGGCCGCCCATTTCGGTGAAGACAAGGGCATGCGCGACATCCGCAAGCACGTCGCCTGGTACCTGCACGGCTTCCCCGCAGGATCCGACCTAAGGCGCGCATTGGCGCTGGTCAAGACACTTGACGAACTCGACGAGCTGCTCGACCGCTTGGACCGTGACGTGCCGTTCCCGGAGGCCGGCAACGGCCCGCGCGGCCGCCAGGGTTCGCCGGCGCGGGTGGCTCTGCCCGACGGCTGGCTCAGCGATCCCGACGACTGCCGGGTGCCCGAGGGCGCCGACGTCATGCACTCCGGCGGCTGATCCGCAAGCCGCGGTGGCTGAACCGAGACACTCTCGAAATCGCGTCTCAGCCGAGAAATCAGTACGATATGAGCCTTAATGCAATTCCGCGGCGCCGAGTTCGGCGGTGCTGCGCTTACGTGTGCGCGTTGTGCCCGAAAAACCACCCCATCGGTGGGGACGTCCGCATAGTGACATTCGGAGGCCGGTAGGACATGAGTGACGGCGAGAAAGACGCCACTCCTGACCATCGGCGCGCGCGGAGCGCCGGTGATGCTGCTGACTTCCTTACCGCAAACGCACAGGCATTGCCAGGCGCCGCGCCGTGGGAGCGCTTCACGGCGACGTCGGCCGATGACGAACTGAGTCGTTGGTCCGCCGGTTCCGTCACTAAAGCCGAGACTCCGGCCGAACCTGAGGATGGCCAGGCGGGCAGCCACAACGACGGGGTCCTGAGCGTCGCGGACCTGATCGCAAAACTCGGTGCCACCCTTCCGGAGCGCCCCACTCACCATCACGTGGCCGACGAACCAGAGGTGGACGACGAGCCGGAACCCGCCGAAGAACCCGACGTCGTCGAGCGCGACGACCTGCTCGACACCCAGGTGATCCCCACTCCGGCGTACTCCCTGCAGTTGCTCTCCGAAATCCCCGACCTGGGGGCGGCCAACTACCCGGAGGATTCCGGAGCGGACGAGAAGGCCTCGCGCCGGAAGCGGCGCCGCGCCACCGCACCGGCCAACGTCTCGACCACCCCGAAGCGCAAGTCCCACCGGCGGCCGATCCTGATCGCGGGCCGCTCCCTGGTCGCGGTCGTCGCGCTGCTGTCGCTGGTGCTCACCGGCGGCGCGTGGCACTGGAGTTCGTCGAAGAACAACCAGCTGAACACCGTCAGCGCCCTAGACCCCGGGTCCGCCGACATCGTCGACCCCAACGCGCAGTACGGCGACGAGAACTTCCTGATCGTCGGCATGGACTCGCGCCTGGGGGCCAATGCCAATGTGGGGGCCGGTGATACCGAGGACGCCGGCGGCGCCCGTTCGGACACGGTGATGCTGGTCAACATCCCCGCCGACCGCAAGCGTGTGGTCGCGGTGTCGTTCCCCCGTGACCTGGCGATCACTCCCATCCAGTGCGAGGCGTGGAATCCCGAGGACGGCAAGTACGGACCCATCTACGACCCGAAGACCGGCAAGACCGGTCCCCGGATGGTCTACACCGAGACCAAGCTGAACTCCGCGTTCTCCTTCGGCGGCCCCAAGTGCCTGGTGAAGGTGATCCAGAAGTTGTCCGGTTTGAGCGTCAACCGGTTCATCGCCATCGACTTCGTCGGATTCGGTCGCATGGTCGAGGCCCTCGGCGGGGTCGAGGTGTGCAGCACCACGCCGCTGAAAGACTACGAACTGGGCACGGTGCTCGCCCATGCCGGACGCCAGGTCATCGACGGCCCCACCGCGCTGAACTACGTACGCGCCCGGCAGGTCACCACTGAGAGCAACGGCGACTACGGCCGCATCAAGCGGCAGCAGCTGTTCCTGTCCTCGCTGCTGCGGACGATGATCTCCGAGGACACGTTGATGAACCTCAACAAGCTCAACAACGTCGTCAACATGTTCATCGGCAACAGCTACGTCGACAACGTCAAGACCAGAGACCTGGTCGAACTCGGCCGCTCCCTGCAACACATGGCGGCCGGGCACGTCACGTTCGTCACCGTGCCCACGGGCATCACCGACCAGGACGGCAACGAGCCGCCACGGACCGCGGACATGAAAGCGCTGTTCACCGCGATCATCAACGACGATCCGTTGCCCAAGGAAAACGACCAGAACGCACAGAGTCTGGGCACCTCGCAGACTTCCGGGTCGGGCGCCAGCCCCACCAAGAAGCCGCCGCAACCTCAGCCCCAGCCGGCCCCGGCCAATGACACGCACCGCGAGCAGGTGACGACGACCTCCCCGCAGGAGGTCACGGTCCAGGTGTCCAACGGCACCGGCACCGAGGGCCTGGCCGCGACCGCCGCGAGCCAACTCAAGCGCAACGGCTTCAACGTGATGACTCCGGACGACTATCCGAATTCACTGAAGACGACGACCGTGTTCTTCTCACCCGGCAATGAACAGGCCGCCGCCACGGTGGCCGCGGCGTTCGGTAACTCGAAGGTCGAGCGGGTAACCGGGATCGGCTCGGTGGTCCAAGTGGTGCTCGGGCCGGACTTCAGCGCGGTGAGCTCGCCCCCGCCCAGCGGTTCCTCGGTGAGCATGCAGGTCAGCCGGAACACCAGCAGCACGCCGACCAGGCTGCCCGAGGATCTGACGGTCACCAATGCGGCAGACACCACCTGCGAATAGCGCGACAACGTTTGTGAACAGCACGTGCCGCTGCACGCCATCGGCTATGTGCAGAACGTAGGCTTTACACATGAGAACCGCCTACCATGAGCAGCTCGCGGAATTATCCGAGCGCCTCGGCGAGATGTGCGGGCTGGCCGGGATTGCGATGGAGCGGGCTACCCAAGCCTTGTTGCAGGCCGATCTGGTGCTGGCCGAGCAGGTCATCACCGACCACGAAAGAATATCGGCGCTCAGCGCGCAGGCGGAGGAGAGCGCCTTCGTCCTGCTGGCCCTGCAGGCGCCGGTAGCCGGTGATCTGAGGTCGATCGTCAGCGCCATTCAGATCGTCGCAGACATCGACCGGATGGGCGCCCTGGCGCTGCACGTCGCCAAGATCGCCCGCCGGCGCCATCCCCAGCATGCGCTGCCCGAGGAGGTCAACGGCTACTTCGCCGAAATGGGCAGCATCGCAGTCGAATTGGGCAACAGCGCGCAAGAGGTACTGCAAACCCGCGACCCGGAGAAGGCCGCCCGGATCCGCGAAGAAGACGACGCGATGGACGACCTGCACCGCCACCTGTTCAACGTGCTGATGGACCGGGAGTGGAAGTACGGCGTAGCTGCCGCGGTGGACGTCACCCTGCTGGGTCGGTTCTACGAACGCTTCGCCGACCACGCCGTCGAGGTGGCCCGCCGGGTCATCTTCCAGGCCACGGGCAAGTTCCCCGAGGGCGAGCCGAGCCCTACCTCGCACTGACGGGCGGAGGAGGGCGGACGTCGTGTGCCCGCCGACCCTGCGAATCTGGCGGCTGCCACTCGAACTTTCGCTGCAAATCTGCAGCCTGGGCGCGCACGCGGCCCGCAACCCCCGACGAGCGGGGACGCTTACCCGAATCGGCCGGAGATGTAGTCCTCGGTGGATTTCTGGCTGGGGTTGGAGAAGATCTTCTCCGTGTCGTCGATCTCGATCAACCGCCCCGGCTTGCCGACGGCCTCCAGATTGAAGAACGCTGTCTGATCGCTCACGCGCGCCGCCTGTTGCATGTTGTGCGTGACGATGACGATGGTGTACTCCTGCTTCAGCTCGCTGATCAATTCCTCGATCGCCATCGTCGAGATGGGGTCCAGCGCCGAACAGGGTTCGTCCATCAACAGCACGTCGGGTTGCACGGCGATGGCGCGGGCGATACACAACCGCTGCTGCTGACCACCGGAGAGTCCGCCGCCGGGCTTGTCCAACCTGTCTTTCACCTCGTCCCACAAGTTCGCGCCGCGCAGCGAATGCTCGGTGGTCTCGTCGAGCACCTTGCGGTTGCGTACGCCCTGCAACTTCAGACCGGCGACCACGTTGTCGCGAATCGACATGGCGGGGAAGGGGTTCGGCCGCTGGAACACCATGCCGATGGCCCGGCGTACGCCGACGGGATCGATGCGCGGGCCGTAGATGTCCTCGTCGTCGAGGAGCACGCTGCCTTCCACCCTGCCCCCGGGGACCACCTCGTGCATGCGGTTGAGGGTGCGCAGCACCGTGGTCTTGCCGCAGCCGGATGGGCCGATGAAGGCAGTCACGCTGCGGGGTAGCACCGACAGGGTCACGTCGGCGACCGCATGAAACGACCCGTAGTAGATGTTGACCTCTTTGAGGTCCAACCGTTTGGCCAACTGATGCAGCTCCTGGCTAAGTCTTCTTCGGGGCAAAGGCCTTCGCGACCATCCTGGCCCCGATATTGATGATTGCAATCAACAAGATCAGAGTAAGCGCGGCACCCCACATCCGCTCCGTCGGAACCGGGTCGGCACCGGCGCCGGCGGTCGTCTGGTCATACATCATGCCGGGCAACGACCCCATGAACCCACTGAACATGTCGAAGTTCATAGCGCGCGAATAGCCGACCAAAATCAGCAGCGGCGACGTCTCACCGAGCACCCGGGCCAGCGCCAGCAGAATCCCGGTGAGGATGCCGGAAAGACCGGTCGGAATCACCACTCTGGCGATGGTCTTCCACTTCGGTATCCCGAGCGCGTAACTGGCCTCCCGAAGATCCACGGGCACTATCCGCAACATCTCCTCGGTCGCCCGCGCGATCACCGGAAGCATCATCAGGACCAACGCCAACGACACCGCGAACTGGGAGCGTGGCAGACCCAGCGCCGCGACCCATACCGCGTAGATGAACAGTGCCGCGACGATCGAGGGCACTCCCGCGAGGATGTCCACCGTGAAGGTGACCAGCCGGGCCAACGGGCTGCGGCCGCCGTATTCCACCAGGTAGATGCCCACCAGTACACCAATCGGGATGGAGATCGCCGCGCACGCCAATCCCAGCAGCAGCGTGCCGACGATGGCGTGGTAGGCACCCCCACCGGAATTCAGAGCCGTCGTTCCCGCCTGCGAATGCGTCCACCACGTGCTCGACGCCAGCGCCCTGAACCCATTGACCGCCACCGAACAGAGCAACCAGAGCAGCGGCGCCAGAGCGACCAGCATCGCCAGCGTCACCATAATGGTGGCGACGGCGTTGGCGATGCGACGACGCAGGCCGCGCCCGGCGAGCGTCCGCCATTTCAGCGGGCGGTCCAGCATCGAGGTCACGACCGCGGCCTTACGGCTCTGGTGCCGGCCACAGCCGCTCGGGCCAGCGCGTTCACCACGAACGTGAGCAGGAAGAGCACCAGCCCCGCGGCCAGGTAGGCCCCCGCCTTGTACTGATTGTCGAATTCGGGTGCGGCGGCGGCGATCTTGGTGGCGAAGGTGGACCCGCCGTCGAACAGCGACCAACCGAACGCCGTCTGCGTGCCGCGCAGGATGATCAGCAGAGCGACCGTCTCACCCAGGGCCTGACCCAACCCCAGGATCGACCCGCTGATGAATCCGGACCGCCCGAACGGCAATACCGTCGTCTTGACCACTTCCCAGCGGGTGGCACCCAGCGCGAGCGCGGCCTCGATCTCTTCCTGCGGGGTCTGGACGAATACTTCACGGGTGACCGCGGTGATGATCGGCAGGATCATCACCGCCAGGACGATTCCGGCGGTGAAGATGGTGCCGCCACCGGCCGCCGATGCATTACCGGTCGAGAACAGGAACAGCTGCCCGAGGTGGACGTTGAGCCAGACGGCCACCGGCCGCAACCGCGGCGCCAGCACGTACAGGCCCCAGACCCCGTAGATGATCGACGGCACCGCGGCCAGCAGGTCGACCGTGTACGACAGCGGCGCGGCCAGCCTGCGCGGCGCGTACTGGGTGAGATAGAGCGCCACACCCAGCGCCACCGGCATCGCCAGGGCCAGCGCGAACACCGAGACGAAGATCGTCACGTGCAGCTGTTCGAGAATTCCAAACCGCATCGCCGAGGGGTCGGTGGTGACCCAGTTGCCGCGGTAGGTGAAGAAGTTGACCTGATTTCGAGCCAGCGCCGGCATGGCATGCCACAGCAGGAAACCGCCGACGCCTGCGATCAGGGCCACGACCAATAAGCCAGCCCCCAGCGAGAGGCGGCGAAAAACCCGGTCCGCCAGCGGCGGCCGGCCATAGCCCCACGGGTTGATCGGGACCACCGGCGGTTCCGGGAAGGGCGCGGCGACGACTTCACCCGAACCCGCGTCGGCTGGGTTTGGCTGTCGGTCCATCAAGTCACTGTTGATCCCGTCGAAGTGCTCCGTGCGGTTACTGCAGTGCGTTGATCGCGGTGATCAGGCGCTCCTTGACCTTATCCGGCAACGGGACGTACCCGGCGGAGGTGAGCACCGCCTGGCCCTTGTCGACGGCAGTGGTGAGGAACGCTTTGACCGCGGCGGCCGTGTCCGGGTCGTAGCCCCGGGAGCACACGATCTCGTAGGTCGCCAGCACCAGCGGGTAGGCCGTCGGCTCGTGGATGGCGTACATCGAGCCCAGCTCCAGCACCAGATCGTTCCCGCCGGCCGCGAATGTAACGGCGTTGACGGCGTTGCGGGCGGTCTCCTCGGTCAGCGCGACGACGCCGTTGCCCGTGTCGATCTGCGCGAACGGCACCCGGGCGCGATCGGCGAAACCCTTCTCGACGTATCCGATTGCACCCGGAGTGGTCTGCACCGCCTCGACCACGCCGGCCGACCGGGGGGCGCCCTCACCCACGCCGCCCTGGAACTCGGTTCCGACGCCCCGGGACCAGCTCTGCGGCGCCGCGGTGGTCAGGTACTTCTGGAAATTGTCGGTGGTTCCCGACGAGTCCTTGCGGTAGATCGGAGTGATCGTCGTTTTGGGCAGTGCCACACCGGGATTGAGCGCAACCAGCAGCGGGTCGTCCCAGCGCCGGATGCCGCCGCTGAAGATCTTGGCCAACGCGTCGGCGTCGACGGCCAGCTTGGGGACGCCCGGCAGGTTGTACACCAACGCGATCGGCCCGAACACCAGCGGCAGATCCCATGCCGAACTTCCGTTGCACCGCTGGGCAGCGGGGCCGATCTGGGAGGCGACCAGCGGCGAATCAGATCCGGCGAAGTCCACATGGCCGGCGATGAACTGCTCGCGTCCGGCGCCCGAGCCGGTGGGGTTGTACGCCACCGACTTCCCGGGACACAGCTGGCCCCACACCTGATTGAACAGCGCGATCGCGATCTGCTGGGCCGTCGAACCCTCAGCGGTCAGCGCGTTCTTACCACCGCACGAGCCCTCGCCGGACACCCTCGAGCTCTGCGTCAGGGCGCCGCGGTTGTCGTCGCTGCCGCAGGCGGTCACGGCCGCCCCGCAGATGGTCAGCGCCACAGCCGTCGCGCGCAGCACCGACCGGGATTTCACCCACGGGGACATTGCCAGGTAGCGCGGAAACTATGCTTCGCCCGCAAGAAAACATCCGCGGGAGGTGCTCAGCCGGCGGCGTACGCGGTGTCGACGCTGTAGACGGCGAACCCCGTCTTCTCATAGGTGCGCACCGCGGCCGCATTGTCGGACTCCACGTAGAGCATCACGTTGGCGTCGGGCATCTCGGCCAGCCGCGCCGCCAGCGACACCAGACCGATCGAGGTCAGCAACTGCCCCAGGCCGCTGCCCTGGGCCGACGGGTCAACGCCCAGCACGTAGACCTCGCCCAGCCCGTCGGGGTCGGGGTGCACTTTGGTCCAGTGAAAGCCGAGCAGTCTGTCGTCACGGTCGAACGCCAGGAACAGGCCGGCCGGATCGAACCAGGACTCCCCACGCCGCTCTTCGATTTCGCGTTCGGTCCAACCACCCTGTTCCGGATGGTAGGAGAACGCGGCGTTGTTGACCCGCAGCAGTTCGGCGTCGTCCGAAGGGCCCGCGTAGGTGCGGATCCGCACCTCACGCAGCCGCTCAGGTGTCAGGGGCTCGGCGATATCGCGCAGCGGACGCCGCATTTGCAGCAGTTCGCGCACCGCGACCAGGCCCAGCGCCGACGCGGTGGCGCGGGCGGGCTCCAGCGTGCCGTGCGCCCAGAACCGGGTCTGACCGCCGGTCTTGGCGAGTGCCGCGCGCGCCAGTGCCGTGCCGACACCCGCGCGCCGGGCTTGCGGGTGCACCACCAGTTCCGACATGGCGCCGGCATCGTCGCGGGGCGGGGTGAGGTTCAGATAGCCCGTGACTCCGGCGCTGGGATCCCCGGCCACCAGGTGCTCGGTGCGGTCCTGTGACAATTCCCGCAGCACCTGCTCACCCACTGGCGCTACCCCGTCGAATTCGGTTGCGGCCGTTACGAGCTCACGGACCTGACGCTGTTCATCGCGGGTGAGGGCCGGGCGCCATTGCGGCGCGGTCACTGACTGCGCAACGGGTCGGCCAGCGGGTCCATATCGGCGTCGGATTCGTCGTCGTCAGATTCGCGCTCGTCGGGCTCGGCGGCCTGGGCCCGGCCGCGCGCCGGCCGGACCGCTTTGTAGCCCACATTGCGCACCGTGCCGATCAGAGCCTCGTGCTCGGGGCCGAGCTTGGCGCGCAGTCGACGTACGTGCACGTCGACCGTGCGGGTGCCGCCGAAGAAGTCGTACCCCCACACCTCGTGCAGCAGCTGGGCGCGGGTGAACACTCGGCCCGCGTGCTGGGCCAGGTACTTCAGCAACTCGAATTCCTTGTAGGTGAGGTCGAGCGGGCGACCGCGCAACCGGGCGGTGTAGGTGCCCTCGTCGATCACCAGCTCGCCCAGGCTTACCTTGCCGACGCTTTCCTGGTCGGCCAGACCACCCCGGCGGCCCACGACGAGCCGCAGCCGCGCGTCGATTTCGGCAGGCCCCGTACTGGGCAGCAGAATCTCGTCCAGGCCCCAGTCGGCGCTCACGGCCACCAGTCCGCCTTCACTCACCACCGCAAGCACAGGTGCGGACCGGCCCGCCGTGCTGAGCAACCGGCACAGGCCGCGTGCCGCGGAGAGATCGTTTCGCGCGTCTACCAGCACGGCGTCGGCGTTACCGGCCTCCAATAAAGAGGACGCCTCCGGCGGGGCGGTCCGCACGCTGTGCGGCAGCAGGGACAACGAGGGTAGGACCGGGTCGGGATACAGCTCCGAGGTCAGCAGTAGTAGCTCCAACACGCCCCTCCAGCGTCGTGGGCAAGGCCTCCCAGATCATCGCGACATATGACGTTAGCGGCAAGATCATCTAACGATAACTTGCCGCGTGTTATTCGGCCTGGCGACGAGGCCTTCCGCGATGCAACGACCACAAGTCGGATGATTAGCCGATGCCCCCGCCACCTGCGGGCGGGCGCTGCTGGCCGCAAGACCACTGTGAGCAACCCAACACGGCCCGGCGATGTCAGAATGTCCGCGTGCGCAAAGTCCTGACCGGTGCCACCGCGGCGGCGATCGCCGTCGGCGTCATCGCGCTGGGCGCCGTCGGCGTCGACTACGGCGCGAGCATTTACGCCGAGTACCGGCTCTCGACCAACGTGCGCAGAGCCGCGAATCTGGGGTCTGACCCGTTCGTGGCCATCATCGCCTTTCCGTTCATCCCCCAGGCGATGGCCCACCACTACGACGAGCTGGAGATCAAGGCCGGGGCTGTCGATCACGCGACCGTCGGCAAGGCCACCCTCGAGGCCACCATGCACTCGATCGACCTGACCGATGCCTCGTGGTTGCTCAGACCTGAGGCAAAGCTGCCGGTCGGGAAGCTGGAGAGCCGCATCATCATCGACTCGGTGCACCTGGGCCGCTTTATGGGCATCACCGACCTGATGGTGGAGGCGCCTCCTCAGGAATCCAACGACGCCACCGGAGGCACCACCGAGTCCGGTATATCGGGCAGCCACGGACTGGTGTTCAGCGGTACGCCGAAGTCGGCCGGCTTCGATCACCGGGTCAGCATCTCGGTGGACCTGGCCATTGCCCCCGAGGACCCCGCCACGCTGGTGATCAGCCCGACCGGGGTGCTCACCGGCCCCGACACCGCCAACCAGGCGGTTCCCGATGACAAACGCGACGCGGTGCTGCGGGCATTCGCCGGCCGGCTGCCCAACCAGAGGCTGCCGTTCGGGGTGGCGCCGAACACGGTCGGAGCGCGCGGGTCCGACGTCATCATCGAGGGCATCACCCGCGACGTCACCGTCACGCTGGAGGGTTTCAAGCAGTCGTGACGCTCGCCAGCTGTGAGCTGTCTGCCGCTGTTGGCTTGATCACTGTTTCATTGGGTAAGCTGACCGACGTGTCAGCCCGCATCGAGCCTGTGCTCACCAAGCGCCGCGCAGTTCAACTGTGCCGCGTCGCGGGTTGTTGCTGTTGCTGTTGCTGCTGAGTAGCCGCGCCTATCTGCGCTGTGCTCGAAGCGGTCAGGGTCCTCACCGTGGCATGTCTTCCTCGCGCAATAGCCGTACCCAGCCCCAAAGCTGTTCATCAGAAGAAATCGAAAGGATCCCCCATGGCACGCTCCGACGTCCTGGTCTCCGCCGACTGGGCTGAGAGCAATCTGGATGCCGAAAACGTCGTCTTCGTCGAGGTGGACGAAGACACCAGCGCTTACGACGGAGGCCACATCCCCGGCGCGATCAAGCTGGACTGGCGAGACGACCTGCAGGACCCGGTCAAGCGCGACTTCGTCGACGCAGAGCAGTTCTCCAAGCTGCTGTCCGACCGTGGCATCGCCAACGACGACACCGTGATCCTCTACGGCGGCAACAACAACTGGTTCGCGGCGTACGCCTACTGGTACTTCAAGCTGTACGGCCACGACAAGGTCAAGCTGCTCGACGGTGGCCGCAAGAAGTGGGAGCTCGATGGCCGGCCGCTGTCCAGCGATGTCGTGAACCGGCCCGCCACCTCTTACACCGCGTCGGCGCCGGACAACTCCATCCGCGCTTTCCGTGACGAGGTGATCGCCGCGATCGGCACCAAGAATCTGGTCGACGTGCGCTCTCCCGACGAGTTCTCCGGCAAGATCCTGGCACCCGCGCACCTGCCCCAGGAGCAGAGCCAGCGTCCCGGCCACGTCCCTACCGCCATCAACGTGCCGTGGAGCAAGGCCGCCAACGAGGACGGCACCTTCAAGTCCGACGAGGAACTGGCCAAGCTGTACGCCGACGCCGGACTGGACGGACAGAAGGAAACGATTGCCTACTGTCGGATCGGGGAACGTTCGTCGCACACCTGGTTCGTGCTGCAGGAATTGCTCGGACACAAGAACGTCAAGAACTACGACGGCAGTTGGACAGAATACGGCTCCCTGGTGGGTGCCCCGATCGAGTTGGGAAACTGACATGTGCACTGCACCAAAGCAAGGGTTGACGTTGCCGGCCAGCGTCGACCTGGAGAAGGAAACGGTGATCACCGGCCGCGTCGTGGACGGTGAGGGCCAGGCCGTCGGCGGCGCTTTCGTCCGGCTGCTGGACTCGTCCGACGAGTTCACTGCCGAGGTCGTGGCGTCGGCGACGGGTGACTTCCGGTTCTTCGCGGCGCCCGGCTCGTGGACGCTGCGGGCGTTGTCCCGAGTCGGCAACGGCGACGCCGTGATCGCGCCGTCGGGTGCCGGCATCCACGAGGTGGACATCAAGGTCGCCTGACCGGCAGCGGTTCACTCTGCGTTGAGGGCGACGAAGTTCGAGTGCTCGCCACCCTCAACGCAGAGTCAACGACAAACGTGATCGCATAGACTCGTCCCCGTGGTGCTGTTCTTCGAGATCATGCTGGTCCTTGCGACTGTGGTCATCTCCTGGTTCGCGCTATATGCGCTGTATCGGTTGATCACCGACGAGTCGTGACCTCCACCGAGGGCGCAGACTCCCCAGACGCCCCCGACGAACTGTCGCAGGCGGCCGAGCGGGCGAAACTGACCGCTGCCCGGAATATCCCCGCCTTTGACGACCTGCCGCTGCCGGCCGACACCGCGAACCTGCGCGAAGGCGCCAACCTCCACGACGCCTTGCTGGCGCTGCTGCCGCTGGTCGGCGTGTGGCGCGGCGAGGGCGAGGGCCGTGCCCACGACGGCGATTACCGGTTCGGCCAGCAGATCGTGGTCTCGCACGACGGCGGCGACTACCTGAATTGGGAAGCACGCTCCTGGCGCCTCGACGAGGCCGGCGAGTACCACCAGCCGGGGTTGCGGGAAACGGGATTCTGGCGGTTTGTGCCCGACCCGGACGACCCCAGCGAATCGCAGGCCATCGAACTGCTGCTGGCGCACTCGGCCGGTTATGTCGAGTTGTTCTACGGGCGCCCGCGTAACCAGTCGTCGTGGGAACTGGTCACCGATGCGCTGGCACGGAGCCGGTCGGGCGTACTGGTCGGCGGCGCCAAGCGGCTCTACGGCATCGTCGAGGGCGGCGATCTGGCCTACGTCGAAGAGCGGGTGGACGCCGACGGCGGCCTGGTCCCCCATCTGTCGGCGCGGTTGTCCCGTTTCGTCGGCTGAGAGCAACCTCCGTAACGAGTTCTCGCTGTTGCCTTCCCGTGCGCTTGCGCGTGTACTGTTCGCGTCCGAGTGGGCCGCAGGACGGGAGGTTTGATGGGCCAGAAGAGAATCGCCCCGCCCCCGGTGCGCTGGGCCATGTCGGTCCTCGCCGTCCTGTTGATCGCCTATCTGGCCGCGGTGGCGGCCCAGCCGGCGATTCTGGACCTGCTGCCGTCCGGGGTGGGTTGGTTCGGCCGGCCGGGATCGATGCCGACGACCGCGATCGTCGTCGCCGTCCTGGCCGCGGTGTGTGTGATGACCTTCCGGTCCAACGCTAGCCACCGCCTGGTGGGCGTGTCGTTCACCGTGATCGCCGTGCTCATCACCATGAGCGCCATTCTGGGCCTCAGCTCGTACTGGAACTGCCACGATGAGAACCATCCCGCGGTCTTCACCCCGCTGATGCTGACCGCCCAACTGATCAAAGGCAGCAGCGGCGACTACTCGCTGGGCGGCCACGTCTGCCCCAGCCCGACACCGGTGGGCCTCGAATTAGCCCGAATGGCAGCCGTTTCGGCGATCTTCACGGGCCTGGGCGGTGTGGTGGTCGGCGTCTTCCGGTCCCAGGTGGACCGGCTACGCGCAAACTTCGCCGATTCCGTCACCGCGATCGTGGGGGTCGACGACGACACCGAATCGATGATCAGCGGCGTCGCACGGACGTTGGACCGGCGCGGCACCCTGGTCGTCATCACCAGCGCCAATGACGACCGCGTACAGCGGGTCCGCAGAATGGGCGCCCGCGTCGTGCTGGTGGACTTCAACACGCCCGCCACGCTGGTGACGCTGCGACTGTGGCGCCACCTGAGCCGGCTCTACCTGATGGCACCCGACCCCGCGATCAACCTGCTGTGGCTGGACCTGATCAGCCGCCGGTTGTCCGACGTCGCCAACAAGCGACGGCTACCGCTCATCGTGCGCATCGACGATCCCTGGCTCGCCGAGGCCTGGCGTGCCCAGCAGTTCGGCGGCTCCGACACCCGTTGGGCGGCCGACGTCGTCGGCAAGTATGAAGTCACGGCGAGCCGGTTACTGGACGGGATCATCGCAACCGGCCGGACCAAACGTGTATTCGTCTGTGGCACTTCACAACTGACCTTGGCGCTATGCGCGGACCTGACCCGGCGCGCGCTGGAACGCGACTTCTACACGCCCCCGGGGGCGGTCCCGCTGCCGTCGCTGACACTGGTGGAACGCGACGCCGAGGAATACCTGAAAGATCACGAGTTCTATCGGCAGCAAGCAGGATTCGCTTCCAACGGACCGACGATCGACGCAGTGTCAGAGGGTCCGACGATTCCCACCATTCTGCGGCTGATCGGCGACACCGACCCCCACACGAGCGCGGTGATCCTGGTCGACACGCACACCGCGACCACCGGCACCAGGCTGGCCGCCCGTTTCCCCGAGATGCCCGTCTACACCTCCGACCTCAACACCAGCATCGCCGACGACTCGATACAGGTGGTCGGCATGTTGCAGTCGTACTCGCTGGTGCTGGACAGCCGCGAAGGCCAGGTTCAGGACGCCTGGGAGCGGGCGGCCCGGCTGATCCACGAGCGGTACGTCGCCACCATCGACCCGAGTTGGCCGCGGGGCCCCGCCTCGGTGCCGTGGGTCGAACTCGACGAGTTCTACCGCGGCTCGAACCGGCGTCAGGTGCGAAACGCGCTGTGGATGGTCGAACAGATCGCCGGCCACACGTGGAACACCTGGGGCAGCCCCCCTGCCCAGCTGTCCGGCCGAGACATGGCGGATTCGCCGCCGCTGGAACAACTTGCGCTGATGGACTTCGACCAGCACTCGGCACTGGCCATGGCACAGGCGGAGCACGAGGACTGGTGCCGTTACTACCGCCGCAACGGCTGGAAGTACGGCACGCCGCGCGACGACGCCCGCAAGATCCACGACAAGCTGGTCGACTGGTCCACCGTCGAGAACAACCCCGACCTGCTCAACGCCGCCGTGCGCAGTCTGGCGGCCACGCTGTGGAGCCTGCGTCAGCTCGGTTACCGCTCCCGCCCGCTGTGGCGCACGTTCACCCGCGTCGGGACGGTCTCCGCCGAGCAACGCACCGCGCCGTGGACCTGGACATCGGATTCGGGGCACACCATGCATGCCGACGCCGGCGACTGGGAAGTGCGCTCGGACGGCAAGACCTGGTCGGTGCGCGACGACATCTTCCACGCCACCTACGAACCGGCCGGTGACGGACTGTGGCGCCGAAAGGGACGCGTCCAGGCCCGTCCGGCGCAGCCTGGCGAGTCGATCAACACCTTGGAGGGCCCGACGAACGCAGCCGACGGCGACTGGGTGGTGCGGGGCGCGGAGGGCGAACAGTGGCCCGTGCCCGGTCATGAGTTCGCGCAGCGCTACGCCGAGTTCCAGACACCGGACGAAGCGCACCTCCCCGCCACGGACTGACCCCCGCGTCAGGTTTGCCAGAGCCGATTGCTGCGACCAGTACCATGCGCTACCGTCGCATGACGGTTTCGCCGTATCCGCCTCCCCCTGCCCTCAATTGAGGAGACTGCCGTGGCCATATTCATCAGCTACTCGAGCCAGGACAGGACGTCGCTCGACGCGCTGACGACCGCGTTGAAGCGCGCCCAGCAGAAGGTTTGGTTCGACCAGGAACTCGGTGGCGGCGACGCCTGGTGGAACGCGATCCTCGAGCAGATCCGCTCGTGCGAGGTGTTCATCGTCGCACTGTCCAACAACTGGCTGCAGTCCAAGCCCAGCCTGGCCGAGCTGCGCTACGCGCAAGCCCTGAACCGCCCGATCCTGCCGGTCAAGGTGGGCCCGGTAGACAGCGTGCGGGTCAATCCCGTCTCCACGCTGCAGATCATCGACTACCAGAACCCGACCGTCGATGCCGGCATCCAGTTGGTCACCGCGATCCATGCGATGCGCGACAAGGCAGCGCCGCTGCCGTCGCCGTTGCCCGAGGAGCCGCCGGTGCCCTTCGGCTACATCATGCGTCTGGGCAACGACCTGTCCGAGAAGGAACTCACCCCCGCCCAACAGCTCCAGCTGTTGCTCGAGTTGCGCACCGGGCTCGACGAGGACGGCGACGACCCGAGCGCGCGCGGCGACATCGCCCAGCTGCTGCGGATGCTGCGGATGCGCCACGACGTCACCTACCGCACCCGGACCGAGATCGACAATGTGCTGGCCGAGATCGAGGCAAAGGATGGTGCGGCGAAGGGCGTGCCGAGCGGGGCGCCGGCCAAGGCCTCCGCTGCTCCTGCTGCGGCCCCGGCGGCCCCGGCGGCCGCACCACAGGCCCGCCCCGCCACCGGCCACGCCGCACCCGCGCCCAGCTCCAGAGGGTCGAACAAGAAGCTGCTCATCATCGGCGGTGCCGCGCTGGCCGCTGTGCTGGCCATCGTCCTGATCGTCGTCTTCGCCTCCGGCGGCAATACTCGCAAGCCGACGGCGGCCAATCCCAGCGGCGCTGCGACCGGCGCCTCCAACGGGGCCTCAGCTCCGGCCGAAACCGGGTCCATCCTGCTCGGCGCCGCCGACATCGGAAATGTGCTCGGCGACCCCAACATGAAAGAAAGTGCACACAGCGACCAACTACGCGCTCCGCAGGGCACCTTGTCCGATCAGGAGTGCCTGTCGGCATTCGAACCGTTCCAAGAGTCGGTGTACCGGCCGCACGACCCGACCGCGATCCACACTCAGGTCGTGCAATCGTCCGGTGACGTTCACCGGGTCGTCGAGGCCGTCGCGAAATTCCCGTCGGCCGAGAAGGCCCGCGCGTTCGTGGAGGCATCCGCCGGGAAATGGCGGGCGTGCGCCAACAAGACCGTCACATTCACCGGTCCGAGCAAGAGCACCGAGTGGAGCTTCGGCGAAGTCAACGGCGCTGCGCCGAAGATCACCATGACCCGCGCGGAAACCGACAACAACACCCGGACGTGCCAGCATGTGCTCGGCGCGGCAGGCGACCTGGTTATCGAGGTTCAGGCGTGCGGTAACGACATCACCGACGGCGGCGCGAAGTTGGCCGACCAGATCATGGCGAGGGCGAACAAGTAGCGGTCCCGAAAAGGATCCCAGAGATGGAGCGGCCCCCGAGCGACGCTCCGGTTGGACAGACCGGACGCTCGAGGGCCGGGTGGCTGCGGGAAATTCGCCAGCGCGCGTAAATCGCTGACTCTTCCGAGCCAATGCAGCTAGCGCGCAGCCACCTCACATGTCCATGAAGCTATCAATTTCGCGGACCACCTCCTTCCTTGTGTAAAGCCGACGCTACCGCGACTGTCGCCCGGCGACAACAGATTTAAGCGCTCAGCGATCAATGACGATCGCCGCGTCGACCAGTTCGGCGAAGGTGTCGGTGAACGGGGCCCGCGGCAGCCGCCGCCCGTCGAGGGTGTGTACCCGGGCAGCCAGCGTCATGCTCGACACCAGCCAGATGCCTTGCGCCGCGACCAGATCGGCGGGCCGCAGCGCGCGGTAGTCACAGTCGTACCCGCGGGCGCGCGCGACTTCGAACAGAGCCTGCTGCGTCGTTCCCCGCAGGATCGGATACCAGGGCGGCGGGGTCAGTAGACACGGCCGGCCATCCTCACCGTCGACGGCGATGACCACCGTGGAGCGCGGACCTTCCAGAATGTAGCCGTCGGTGCTGACGAAGATGACGTCGCCCGCGCCCTGCCGGGCCGCATGACGCAGGACGGCCATATTGACGGCGTAAGAGAGCGTCTTGGCGCCGGCCAGCAGCCAGGGCATGGTGTCGATGCCGTTGGCCGGCAGCCCGCGGTCGAGCGTGATCGCTGCGACGCCGTCGCGGCGCACCGCGGTCACCCGGTCCGGGACGGGATTGACCATGACATAGGCCGTGGGGGCCGCCGGTGCGCTCTCCCGGCCCCGGCTGCACACCAGACGCATCGCGGCCTCATCGTCGGTGATCGTCAGCCACTGCCTGGTCGCGGCCTCAATCGCGCGCCGCCAACCGGCCAGGTCCGGTTCGGGCAGGTCCATCAACTTCGCGGAGTGGGTGAGTCGCTGCAGGTGCGACTCGATCAGGCACGCTCGGCCGTCGCGTACCAGCACCGTCTCGAAAACGCCGTCGCCGCGCACCGCCGCGAGGTCATCGGCGTGCAGCAGGGGCGTGTCCGTATCGAGAACCTCGCCGTCCAGAGTGACGACCACACCAGCCATGGGGAGTGAGCCTAATGGGCCTGGCGTTCGCCGAGCGTGCGGCTGGCTTCACGGCCGACGGCGAGCGTGCGGCCTGCTTCACACTCGGCGCTCGGCGAACCGGCCCCGCCGTAGAGTTGATGTGTGAACCGCGCCGGCGACGATGCAGAGCTAAGCGATGAGAAGGAGCGGCGCTCATGAACGCAGTCCCCGCACCCGATCCCGGGCCCGACGCAGGCGCAATCTGGCATTACGGCGACCCGCTCGGCGAGCAGCGGGCGAGCCAGACCGACGCAATTCTCGTCGACCGCTCACACCGCGCGGTGATCACTTTGACCGGATCCGACCGCCGGGCCTGGCTGCACAACATCTCCACCCAGCACGTCAGTGAGCTAGCCGAGGGTGCCAGCACGCAGAACCTCAGCCTGGACGGCCAGGGCCGGGTCGAGGACCACTGGGTGCAGACCGAAATGGGCGACACTACCTACCTGGATACTGAGCCGTGGCGCGGCGAACCCCTGCTGGGCTACCTGCGCAAGATGGTTTTCTGGTCGGACGTGGCCCCGGCCGCCGCCGACCTGGCGGTGCTGTCGCTGATCGGGCCGGGACTGGCTGACGCTCCGGTACTGGCCGCGTTGGGTGTGGACGCCCTGCCGCCGGAATGGTCGGCCGTCCCGCTGCCCGCTGGGGGATTCCTGCGCCGGATGCCGAGCACCACGAATGGCCCGATTGAGCTGGATCTGCTGGTGCCGCGCGACAAGGCGGCCGACTGGCGGCAGCGGCTGACCGGCGCCGGCGTGCGGCCGGCCGGGGTGTGGGCCTACGAAGCCCACCGGGTAGCCGCCCTGCGTCCGCGGCTGGGCGTCGACACCGACGAGCGCACCATCCCGCACGAAGTGCGCTGGATAGGTGGGCCCGGCGAGGGCGCGGTGCATCTGGACAAGGGCTGCTACCGCGGCCAGGAAACGGTGGCCCGCGTGCACAACCTGGGCAAGCCACCGCGGATGCTGGTGTTGTTGCACCTGGACGGCTCGGCGGACCGGCCGTCGACCGGCGCCGCAGTGCTCGCCGGTGGTCGCGCCGTGGGACGGCTGGGAACAGTGGTCGAGCATGTCGACCTCGGACCGGTGGCGCTGGCGCTGGTCAAGCGCGGCATCCCCGCCGACACGCAACTGACGACGGGGGCCGAGGGCGAGGTCGCCGCGGTGATCGACGCGGACTCGCTGCCACCGACGGATGAGGTCGGTGCCGGACGGCTGGCGGTCGACCGGTTACGCGGCGGCGCCCGATGAGTCAACGTGACATCCGCCATGCGCGGCTGGGCAGGGCGCGCCCACCTTCGGCCTCGGGGCACGGTAAGCTGTCGGCAGGACAATAACGACACTAGAGATCGGAGCCGCCTACTCGTAGGCCGCTCCGTTATTTCGCGAGGGGGTCCCCCCATGGGCCGCGGCCGGGCTAAGGCAAAGCAGACCAAGGTTGCTCGAGAACTGAAATACAGCTCCCCGCAGACCGACTTCACGCGGCTTCAGCGCGAGTTGTCAGGGACGAGCACGAGCACCGATGAATCCGACAGCGTCGAGAGCGATTCATGGGACGACGAGGACACCTGGCGTCGCTGATCTGACACCACTGACCGCGCCAGCCGCGCCTATCGGCACCGCAGCTGTTCAGAATCTCGGATGCTGCCCGACGAGCGTCGCGCGTGGGCCTTCCTTTCCACCCTTGCAGATCGTGCCCAGGACCCAGCAGTCCAGGTGCCGCGCGGTCAGAATCGCCAATGCGCGGTCGGTGTCTTCGGGCGCGACGACGGCGATCATCCCCACGCCCATGTTGAAAGTCTTCTCCATTTCGGGCCGGGCGACGCGGCCGCGCTGGGCGATCATCGCGAACACCGGTGCGGGCGTCCACGTGCCCCGGTCCACCTCGGCGACCAGACCGTGCGGGATGACGCGTTCGAGGTTTCCGGCCAGTCCTCCCCCGGTGACATGGCAGAAGGTGCGGACCTGGGTCTCCGCGGCGAGCGCCAGGCAATCCTTCGCGTAGATCCGGGTGGGCTCGAGGAGTTCCTCACCCAGGGTGCGCCCGAACTCCTCGACGTAGCCGGCGAGATTCATCCGGTCGATCTCCAGCAGCACCGTCCGTGCCAGCGAGTACCCGTTTGAGTGCAGTCCCGAGGACCCCATCCCGATGATGACGTCGCCGGGTTTGACGCGGTCCGGTCCCAGCACGTCGTCCGCTTCCACGACGCCGACACCGGTGGCCGAGATGTCGTAGTGGTCCGGTTCCATCAGGCCCGGATGCTCGGCGGTCTCCCCACCGAGCAGCGCGCAGCCGGCGCGCACACAACCCTCGGCGATGCCGCCCACGATCGCCGCGACCCGCTCCGGGACCGTGCGGCCGACGGCGATGTAGTCCTGTAGAAACAGCGGTTCGGCGCCACAGACGACGAGGTCGTCCACCACCATCGCCACCAGGTCGAGGCCGACGGTGTCGTGCTTGTCCATCGCTTGGGCGACCGCCAGCTTGGTGCCGACGCCGTCGGTGGAGGCAGCCAGCACCGGTTCGCGGTAGTCGCCGCGGAGCGCGAACAACCCGGCGAAGCCGCCGAGCCCTCCGCGCACCTCGGGTCTGGTGGCCTTGGTCGCCAGCGGCTTGAACAAGTCGACAGCGCGGTCACCGGCTTCTATGTCCACCCCGGCCGATGCGTAGGTGATGCCCTGGTTGCCCGCGCCGCGTTTGGCGCTAAGTTCGGGATCCGTCATCGCGATAAAGGCTACCGGTCCTAGGCACCGCTGGTGACGGTTACCTATGCAGAGCCCGCGTCAGCGTCGGACCGGAACTTCCGGCGCGTCCTGGCCGGCCAGGTCGCCCAGGCCGGCGCCGCGCGCCGCATTGGCCAGCATGTGCTCGATGACGTTCTTGCCCAGAGCGCTCTCGCTGGGCAGTTCGATCGGGTACGTGCCGTCGAAGCATGCCGTGCACAGCCGCGACGCCGGCTGCTCGGTGGCCGCAATCAGGCCGCGCAGCGAGATGTACCCGAGCGTGTCGGCGTTGATGGCGTGCCGCACGGCCTCGAGCATCTCCCCCTCGTCCTCGACGGCGTTGGCGATCAACTCGGCCGGCGACGGGAAGTCGATGCCGTAGAAACAGGGCCACTTGACCGGCGGCGACGCGATACGGACGTGCACCTCGACAGCGCCGGCCTCACGCAACATGCGCACCAGCGCGCGCTGGGTGTTGCCACGGACGATCGAGTCGTCGACGACGATGAGCCGCTTGCCGCGGATCACCTCTTTGAGCGGATTCAGCTTGAGCCGGATGCCGAGCTGACGGATGGTCTGGGACGGCTGGATGAAGGTGCGCCCGACGTAGGCGTTCTTCATCAGGCCCTGCCCGTACGGGATGCCGGATTCCTGCGCGTACCCAACCGCAGCCGGGGTGCCGGACTCCGGGACCCCGATGACCAGGTCGGCGTCGACCGCGCATTCGCGGGCCAGCTGGCGACCGATGTCCAGCCGGGCACCGTGAATCGACCGGCCGCCGATGGTGCTGTCCGGGCGCGCCAGGTAGACGTACTCGAAGATGCACCCCTTCGGCGTGGGGTTGGCGAAGCGGGTGGACCGCACTCCGTCGGCGTCGATCGCAAGCAGCTCACCAGGCTCGATGTCCCGGACGAACGACGCACCGACGATGTCCAGAGCAGCGGTTTCCGACGCCACCACCCAGCCGCGATCCAGCCGTCCCAGCGACAGCGGCCGCACCCCGTGCGGGTCGCGGCACGCGTACAGCGTGTTCTCGTCCATGAACGTCAGGCAGAACGCGCCGCGCACGGTCGGCAGCAGTTCCAGCGCCGCCTGCTCGAGGCTGGAGTCGGCCGCTCCATGGGCCAACAGTGCACCAAGAATGTCGGAGTCCGTGGTCGCCGGGGCGGGTGCCCGCTTCGCGATCAGCCCCTCGTCCCGGGCACGCGCCATAAGTTCGGCGGCGTTGACGAGATTTCCGTTGTGCCCCAACGCAACCCCGGTGCCAGCGGCGGTATTGCGGAAGACCGGCTGGGCGTTCTCCCAGGTGGTGTCGCCGGAGGTGGAGTAACGGCAGTGCCCGATGGCGACGTGGCCCTCCATGGCGGCCAGCGTCTGCTCGTCGAACACCTGACTGACCAGACCGAGGTCCTTGAAAACCAGCACCTGGGATCCGTCGGCCACGGCGATGCCCGCGGCTTCCTGGCCGCGGTGCTGCAAGGCGTACAGGCCGTAGTAGGTGAGTTTGGCGACGTCTTCACCGGGGGCCCAGACCCCGAATACGCCACACTCTTCACGAGGCGAACTGAAGTCTTCTTCGGGCTGCTGCGCGGTCACGGTGTGGCGGCTCCCTAGGGCGCGGTTGGTGACGCTACGGAGTCTACGGGCACCGCGGGCCGGCCGCGCAATGCCGAACCGCGTGTTGCGCCGGGCAGAATCGGCGTGTCGCGCACGTAACTCCAGGTCAATAGAGGTCAGGGCGCTAAACGCAACAACGGCAGCCAGTGTTCTATTTCACAGGCGCGCGAGCCCGAGAGCGACAGCGCGCCACTGGCCGACGCGTCGCTGAACCCCATCAGTCCCGTTGCCACCAACAGCCACGTGCGCGGGTCGGTTTCCACCACGTTGGGCGGCGTCCCACGGGTGTGCCGCGGACCGGACACGCACTGGACGGCGACGAACGGCGGGATCCGCACTTCCACGCTGGCGCCGGGGGCCAGGTCGGCGAGGGTGCGCGCGGTGAGCCGGACGGCGCCCGCCAGAGCGGCCCGGTCGGGTGCCGGAACGGTTTCGTCACGCAACCAGTCCGCGATAACCGACACGGCCTGCCGTGTCTTTGCCGGATCGGCTTTCGGACGGGCGACCATACCTTAGGGTCTCAGAATCATGGAGCGTCGTCGTTCGGGCGCGCGGCCACCCTACCGAACCATCGGTCTTGTCGCGCTGGTGGCGCTGACGCTCGTCCTGGGCGCGCTCTATTGGCAGTTCCGCGGGAACTTCACCCCGATGACGAAGCTGACGATGGTCGCCCCGCGCGCAGGCCTGGTGATGGACCCCGGCGCGAAGGTCACCTACAACGGCGTCCAGATCGGCCGGGTGGCCGAGATCTCCGAAATCACCCGCGACGGCGTCCCGGCGGCCCAGTTCGTCCTCGACATCTTCCCGAGGTACATCCCGCAGATCCCGGCGAATGTGGCCGCCGAGATCAAGGCCACCACCGTGTTCGGCAACAAGTACGTGTCGCTCAGCTCACCGAAAATAATTGCGCCGCAACATATCACGCCAGCAGTCGTGATCGACGCGACCCAGGTGACCACCGAATTCAACACGCTGTTCCAGACTTTGACCGCGATCGCGGAGAAGGTCGACCCGGTGAAACTCAACCTGACGCTGAGCGCGGCCGGTCTGGCGCTGACCGGCCTTGGCGACAAGTTCGGCGCCTCGTTGACCAACGGAAACGCGATCCTGGACGACCTGAACCCGCGGTTGCCCGCGGCCCGCGTGGACGTACAGCGGCTGGCGGCCCTCGGTGACGTCTACGCCGACGCCGCGCCGGACCTGCTGGCGGCGCTCGATGCGGCGACGACCACGGCGCGCACCCTCAGCCAGCAGCGCACCGACCTCGATGCCGCACTGCTCGCGGCGGCCGGGTTCGCGGCCACCGCGACGCCGGTGTTCGAGCGGTCGGGGCCCTACCTCGCACGCGGGGCCGCCGATCTTCTTCCCACGGCCCAGCTGCTCGATGAGTACAGCCCGCAGATCGCGTGCACCATCCGCAACTATGACGAGGTGGCGCCCAGAATCCGAAACGCACTGGGCTTCAACGGCTATGCGCTCGGAGCGACATCGTCGGGCGCGATTTCCGGGGCACCTAATCCGTATATCTGGCCGGAGAATCTGCCCCGGATCAACACCAGGGGTGGCCCCGGCGGGAAACCGGGTTGCTGGCAGAAGATCACCAGGGATTTGTGGCCCGCTCCGTATCTGGTGATGGACGCCGGCTACGACCTGGCGCCGTACAACCATTTCGAGCTGGGTTCACCGATGTTTCTCGATTACGTGTGGGGCCGGCAAATCGGTGACTACACAATCAATCCATGAGCTCGAGACTCCGAGCCAGTTGCGAAACGACATCGGCCGAGCGACTTTCACCGGGTCGTGCGCCCGGCAGGACGCGGGAGTCAACGTCTTCGCGGACCACCAGAATCAGGTACACTTCATAGTGACTGGAATCTTTCCAGGAACTGAACATTCTATGACGCCGGTGTAACCCCGGGATTAAGTGTGGATTTCAGTTTCTGAATTAAATCGACTGTCCTGCAACAGTTCTCGACGTCGCCCTGCTCCAACGCGCGCCCACGCATGAAGTATGAAATTCTCCGGTTGCTGTGGTCACTTCAAGCTGAGGCGGTGTTCCGATGCCCAATATCTTTTCACGCGAGGGTAGCCATCCTGCCCAGCGCTCGTTGAGCCCGATCATCGTGACCCGGCGCGGCAAGATCGCCCGGATGGAATCGAGCCTGACGCCCCATGAAGCACAGATCGAGGACCTGATCTTTCTTCGGAAGACCTTGAATCGGGCCGATATTCCCTACCTGCTGCTCCGCAATCACCGGGACCGCCCAGTTCTCGCCGTCGATATCCGACTGCGCTCCAACGTAGAGCGGGCACTCGCGACCGCCTGCGCTACCGAACCGATGTACGCCAAAACTGCTGATGCAGTTGATGTTTCCCCTTCCTTGCTGGCCGACGGCCACTTGTCCGCGGCGCCGGACCCGCGCATCCTGCGGTTGTACCGGCGTCGAATCGCACCAGGTGGATTGCGCTACGGCCCCGCATTCGGTGTCGATCTGCAGTTCTGGGTCTTTCAGGAGACCGTGATCGAATGCCCGGTCGAGAACTCCTTGACCCGCAGACACCTGCCGCGGGCCGAAGTCACCCCGGCAACCGTCAAACTCTTCGGTTACAAGTGGCCGACTCTGGAAGGCATGTTCGCCCCACACGCCAGTGACGTCACCTTCGATATCGACCTGGTGTTCTCGTGGGTCGACGGCAGCGACCCGGAATTCCGGGCCCGGCGGGCCGCACAGCTGTCCGGCCATGTGGTCGGGGAAGGCGACGACGCCGACGCCCGTATCCGTCAGATCGACGAACTGAAATACGCCCTGCGTTCGGTGAATATGTTCGCCCCGTGGATCCGTCGAATCTTCATCGCGACCGATTCGGCGCCGCCGGCATGGTTGGCCGAGCACCCCAAGATTACGATTGTGCCGGCCGTCGAGCACTTCTCGGATCCGGCTGCGCTACCCACGTATAACTCGCATGCGGTGGAAAGCCAACTGCACAACATTCCCGACCTGAGCGAGCATTTCCTGTACTCCAACGATGACATGTTCTTCGGACGGCCACTGAAGGCCAGCATGTTCTTCTCCCCCGGCGGCGTCAGCAGATTCATCGAAGCCAACACCCGGATCGGACTGGGCATCAACGACACCTCCCGAAGCGGCTTCGAGAACGCCGCCAGGGTCAACCGACAACTACTGTTCGAACGGTTCGGGCAGATCATCACCCGCCATCTCGAGCACACTGCCGCCCCGCTGCGAAAAAGCGTGTTGCTGGAGATGGAACGGGAATTTCCTGAAGACTTCGCCCGGACTCAGGCCAGCACGTTTCGCTCCTGCACCGATATCTCGGTGACCAATTCGTTCTATCACTACTACGCACTGATGACCGGACGCGCCGTACAGCAGGAGAAGGCCAGAGTCCGGTATGTGAACACCACGACACAGGCCGGACTGGGGTTACTGCCCGAGTTGCGCAAGAATCGCCGATACGATTTCTTCTGCCTCAACGACAGCAGTTTTCCCGAAGTCTCCGCGGCCGAGCGCACCAAACAGGTTGTCAACTTCCTGGAGCGGTACTTCCCGATCCCCGCGCCCTGGGAGAAGGTCGCCGCTGACGTCAGTCGGCCTGATTTCGCGGTGCCGTCGACGTCAGCACCATCGGAGGGTGGGTGAAGAGGGAATCGCGCCGCGACGACCGCTCGATGAAGATGCCCGCCTCGGCGATGTTGCGTTGCGCCTGACCGGGAGAGACGAACGTGCCTACGGTGTTGCCGCCACCCAGCGGAATCACGGAGTGCACAACGGTTTCCGGGTAGATATGCACCAGGTTGCAGGCCTGGGCCCCGTCCCTGCCGCGCGTTCCGCCGACGGCGACCGTGAGGTCCTGGGTGTAGCAGGTAGCGGAGGCGACCGACACCGGGATCCCGACGAAGGTGGCGTTCGTCGAGTAGTGCAGGTGACCGGCCAGGATGGCGCGAACGTCGCTGCCCTTCAGCACCCGCCCCAGCGGGGCCTGGTCGCGCAGCTCCACGGTGACGGCCATGTCCAGCACGCTGGGGATCGGTGGATGGTGCAGGGCCAGTATGGTGCCATCGGGGGCGGGTGTGGCTAATTCCTTTGCGAGCCAATCTAATTGAGCAGGACGGAGCTCGCCGTGGTGGTACCCGGGCACCGACGTGTCCAGCGTGATGATGCGCAGCCCGTCGACGCTGCGCACCTGGTCCAGCGGCGCCATGGACGGCACTTCGTCCAGCAGCAGGCGCCGGAGCTCGGCCCGGTCGTCGTGGTTTCCCATCACCCAGATGAGTTCGGCGCCCAGATCGGCCGCGAACGGCTCGACCAGGTCGCGGAGCTTGCGGTACGCGGCGGGCTCACCCTTGTCGGCCAGATCACCGGTGAAGACGATCGCGTCGGGGCGCACCCCGGAATGGTTCAGCTGCCCGAGCAGCTCACCCAGCCGGCCGTCGGCATCCACGTCACCGTAGAGCGGACCGTCCCCACCGACGAGGTGGGTGTCGCTGATGTGCAGGAGTACATAATCCGGCCGCGGGTGCTCCGCGGCCCTGAGTCTGTGCACCGCCGGTGCCGCCTTCTCTAGCTGGGGATTTAACAAGCAATTAACAAGTGTAGGGCGTCAGCCGCCAGATCGCGCGCCATGTGAGCTGTTCCACTGCCGGCGCTGCACGGCGACCGCCGCCGCCGCGGCCGCCTCGTTGATGGCAAGGTGCACCAGGATCGGCGCCACCAGACTCCTGCTGCGCTCGGCCAACCAGCCGAACACCCAGCCGGCCAAGCCGGTGACCACCGCGATCGGCAGCAGCGGCTCACCCAGCGCGCGTGCGTCGGCGACGTGTGACAGACCGAACGCGCCGGCCTGCAGTAACCGTCCGCCGGTGACGCCGAAACCCTCGGCGGCCGTGCGGCCCAGCGCGCCACGAAAGGCGGCCTCCTCGGCCCATACCGTGCCGACCGGTATCTGCCAGCCCAGCCAGCCCGGTATCGACGCGGGCAGTTCGCGCGCTGACATCGACAGGCGCACCTTGGGCACCGGCGTCGTCGCCAAGATGGTGACCGTCACCAGTGCCGCTGCCGTCGAGCCCAGTCGCAGTCCGGTCCAGACCTGTGGTGGGCGGAATCCCAACGGCGCGCGGGTCGTCAACACCAGCAGGCTGCCGGCGGCGGCCTGCACCGGCGTCCGGTACGCCGGCGGTAGCCGCGGACTGACGAAGCTCCAGCCCACCAGAGCGGCCGCCAGACCCAGTGCGCGAAGTCTTAACCGAAGAATCGCGGCAGCACCGCCTCGGACGTCTCGCGCAACTCGGCCAGCGACACGGTGAACAGCCCCTGCACCTCGACCGCGTCAGACTCCTGATCCACGACGCCGATGCGGACAGCCGGCAGGCCCCGCGCCTCGCACATCGCCCGGAAGCGACTCTCCTCGGTGCGCGGCACCGCGACCAGCACCCGCCCGGCAGACTCGGAGAAGAGCATGACAAAGGGGTCGGAGTTCTCGGGAAGCACTATGCGGCAGCCGGTTTCACCGGCCAAAGCCGACTCCACAATCGCCTGTGCCAGGCCACCCTCGGACAGGTCGTGGGCCGCGGTGATCAGCCCGTCGCGCGAACCGGCGGCCAACACCTCGGCCAACAGCTTCTCGCGCTGCAGGTCGACCGCCGGCGGTAACCCACCCAGATGATCAGCGGTCACCTGCGCCCAGATAGAGCCGTCGAATTCGTCCCGGGTGTCACCGAGCAGCAGCAGGCTTTCTCCCGGCTCGGTACCCAGGCCGGTGGGGATGCGCCGGCCCACGTCATCGATGACCCCCAGTACCCCGACCACTGGCGTCGGCATGATCGCCGTCGATCCGGTCTGGTTGTAGAAGCTGACATTGCCGCCCGTGACCGGAATCCCCAGAGCCGCGCAGCCATCCGCCAGGCCGCGGACCGCCTGGGAGAACTGCCACATAACGCCGGGGTCCTCCGGCGAGCCGAAGTTGAGGCAGTTCGTCACCGCGACCGGGGTGGCACCGGTGACGGCCACATTGCGGTACGCCTCGGCGAGCGCGAGCTGCGCACCGGTGTACGGGTCCAGCTTGGTGTAGCGCCCCGATGCGTCGGTGGACAACGCGATACCCCGGCCCGTCGCCTCGTCGATGCGCAACACACCGCCGTCGGCGTGCTCAGCGAGCACCGTGTTGCCGCGCACGTACCGGTCATACTGTTCGGTGATCAAAGCGCGGCTGCACAAATGCGGACTGTCAAGCAGCGCAAGCAGAGTCGCTCGCAATTCGTCCCCGGTGACCGGCCGGGGCAACTTCTTCGACGAGTCTGCGTTCAACGCGTCCTGCGTGTCGGGACGAGCGACCGGACGCTGGTAGACCGGGCCCTCGTGGGCCACCGTCCGCGGCGGCACGTCGACGACGGTCTGGCCGTGCCAGGTGATGCGGAGCCGATCACCATCGGTGACCTCGCCGATGACGGTGGCCAGCACTTCCCACTTCCGGCACACCGCCATGAACGCCTCGACGTTCTCCGGCGCGACCACCGCGCACATCCGCTCCTGGGACTCGCTGCACAAGATCTCGGCGGGAGTCATCTCCTTGGCACGCAGCGGCACCGTGTCCAGGTCGATCGCCATGCCGCCGTCCCCGGCGGACGCCAACTCCGATGTGGCACAGGATAATCCGGCACCACCGAGGTCCTGAATACCGATCACCAGGCCGCCGGAATACAGTTCCAGGCAGCACTCGATGAGCACCTTCTCCATGAAGGGGTCACCCACCTGCACCGACGGCAACTTCTTGCGCGAATTCTCAGCGTCAAAGGTGTCCGAGGCCAGCACCGATACCCCGCCGATTCCGTCCAGCCCGGTGCGCGCCCCGAACAGGATGATTTTGTTGCCGGTGCCGGAGGCGAACGCCAGATGCAGGTCCTCCTGCCGTAATACACCGACGCACAACGCATTCACCAACGGGTTGCCGGCATAACACTCGTCGAAGACGGTCTCACCACCGATGTTGGGCAGTCCCAGTGAGTTGCCGTAGCCGCCGATGCCGCGGACCACCCCGTCGAGGACCCGGCGGGTGTCGGGCGCGTCGGCGGCGCCGAACCGCAGCTGGTCCATCACCGCGACCGGGCGCGCTCCCATCGCCATGATGTCGCGGACGATGCCGCCGACGCCGGTGGCCGCACCCTGGTAGGGCTCCACGTACGACGGGTGGTTGTGCGACTCGACCTTGAAGGTGACCGCCCACCCGTCGCCGATGTCGACGACGCCCGCGTTCTCGCCGATGCCGGCAAGCATCCCGGTGCGCATCTCCTCGGTGGTGGTCTCGCCGAAGTAGCGCAGGTGGACCTTGGACGACTTGTACGAGCAGTGCTCGCTCCACATCACCGAGTACATGGCCAGCTCGGTGTCGGTGGGCCGGCGCCCCAGAATCTCGCGGATCCGCTGGTACTCGTCGTCCTTGAGGCCGAGCTCGTGAAACGGCTGCGGCTGGTCGGGGCTGTTCGCGGCGTGCTCGACGGTGTCAGTCACGTGGGGGCTCGTCACGGACCACAGTCTAGGTTCCCGCCGGAAAACCAGCTGACTTCGATCGCTGCGGTCCAGATAATGGGCGGGATGTCTCGCCACTGGCCCCTGTTCGACCTGCGGATCACCACGCCGCGGCTGCAGTTGCGGCTGCCCACCGAGAATCTGATCGACCAGTTGATCGATACCGCACTCGACGGCGTGCACGACCCCACCCGGATGCCGTTCGCGGTGCCCTGGACGCGGGCGCCGCGCGAGCAGCTGCCGTTCAACACGCTGTCGTTCCTGTGGCGGGAACTGGCCCGGTTCAACCCGGATGACTGGCATCTGCCGCTGGCTGTGATCGTCGACGGAGCCGCGGTCGGCGTGCAGGGACTCATCGCCAAGGACTTTCCGGTGACGCGCCAGGTTGAAACGGGATCCTGGCTGGGCCTGCGCCACCAGGGAAAGCGTTACGGCACCGAGATGCGTTCAGCGGCACTTCATTTCGCGTTCAGCACGCTGGGTGCGGAAGTCGCGACGTCCGCGTCCTTCGTCGACAATCCGGCCTCGATCGCCGTCTCGCGCCACCTCGGTTACCGCGACGACGGCTCGGAGCAGACGGCACGTGAGGGCATCATGGTGGAGCAGTTGCGGTTCCGGCTGACCCGCGATGACTGGCAGCGCCGTCACGCGGACAACGTGCGGGTCGAAGGGTTCGACCGCTGTCGAGCATTGTTCGGTTTGGGTTACTGACTCACGATGCAGAACTGATTGCCCTCCGGGTCGGCGAGCACCACCCAGTGGAAGTTTTCGCCGAAGCTGTGCCGTTCGATCTCGCTGGCACCGGCCGCGGTAAGTCTGGCGACTTCCGACTCGAGATCCTGAGTGTCGAAATCGAGATGGACGCGGTTTTTGCCCGGGGTCGGATCGGGGACCTTCTGAAATCCCAACCGCGGCCCTTCGGCCGTGGCCACCGCGATGAATTCCCCGGGCAGCAACTCATGTGTTGTGCCGCCGAATTGCTCGGCCCACCAACCAGACAACGTCGCCGGGTCGGTGCAGTCGAACGTGACCATCTCGAGTTTGAGCGCCATAGGCTCGACACTATGCCTGCGGCGCGAGAAACGCCTGCAGGGCGGCCGCGTACGCACCGACATCGTGCGCGCCCATCAACTCCCGCGCCGAATGCATGGCGAGTTGCGGAGCGCCGACGTCCACCGTCGGAATGCCGGTGCGCGCCGAGGCCATCGGTCCGATCGTCGACCCGCAGGGCAGGTCGGCCCGATGTTCGTAGCGTTGCAGCGGCACCCCCGCCTGCTCGCAGGCCAGGGCGAACGCCGCGGCGGTGCGTCCGTCGGTGGCGTACCGCAGGTTGGGGTGAACTTTGAGCACCGGGCCTCCGTTGACCGCGATCTGGTGACCCGGTTCGTGGCGTTCCGGATAGTTGGGGTGCGTGGCGTGCGCCATGTCGGCCGACGCCAGCAACGAGGCGGGCAACAACCTCAGAAAGTCCTCGCGGTTGCCGCCGGCGGTCAGCACGATCCGTTCCAGAACGGTGCCCAACAGGTTGGATTGCGCGCCGTGGTCGGATGTCGAGCCGACCTCCTCGTGATCGAACAGCACCAGCACCGGCAGGAATTCGGTGGGCGCCGCGTCCAGGGCGAGCAGCGCTTCCAGTCCCGCGTAGCAGCTCGCCTGGTTGTCCAGCCGCGGAGCGCTCAGCAGGCTGCCGTCGGCGCCGACCACCGTCGAAGGCGTCAGGTCGTGCGTCATCAGGTCGGCGGACAGCACATCGTCGCCCGCCACTCCGGCCGCTTCGGCGACGTACCCGACGAACGACTCGGCCACGCTACCCACGCCCCAGACCGCGTTGAGGTGTCGCTGCGGATCCAGCGCGAGCGACTTGCGATCCTCCGCCAGATGGATGGCCAGCTGCGGAACCCGCAGGATTGGCTGGTCGATCCGGACCAGCCGATGACTCACCCCGCTGCCGTCCCGCACTGAAAGCCGCCCGCTGATGCCGAGGTCGCGGTCCAGCCAGGAGTTCAGCCAGGCGCCGCCGTAGGGCTCCAGCGCCACCACCTTCCAGCCGGCCACACAGCGGTCCGGGTGTTGCTTGACGCGCAGGTTCGGGCTGTCGGTGTGCGCGCCGACGATCCGGAACGGGGTGAGACCGGCGCTCCCGCTCCAGGCGACCAGCGATCCGGCGCGCAGGATGAAGTGGCGCCCGGGTTGCTCCGGCCAACGATCGAACTCGCTGAGTTCGGTGTAGCCGGCGTCGCGCAACCGGGCGGCCGCCGTGGCGCACGCGTGAAACGGCGACGGGGACGCATCAATGAATTCACCCAGGCCCGGGGCGGTGGCCACCATATAGCCAGGTTAAGCACCGTCCCCTTCGCCGGGGCGTTAGGGTCATGCCTGTGCCCGCTGTTCAGCCGCAGCCCATACTGGCGCCGTTGACGCCAGCCGCGATCTTTCTGGTGGCCACCATCAACGACGGTGGCGAGGAGGCGGTTCACGCCGCACTGCCCGACATCTCCGGTTTGGTGCGGGCGATCGGCTTCCGCGACCCGACCAAGAGACTGTCGGCGATCGCCTCCATCGGATCCGACGCCTGGGACCGGTTGTTCTCGGGCCCACGGCCCGCCGAGTTGCACCCCTTCACCGAATTGACCGGCCCACGCCACGCCGCACCCGCGACCCCCGGCGACCTGCTGTTGCACCTTCGGGCCGAGTCCATGGACGTGTGCTTCGAACTGGCCGGGCGCATCCTCAAGGCGATGGCCGGAGCGGTGACGGTGGTCGACGAGGTGCACGGTTTCCGGTTCTTCGACAACCGCGACCTGCTGGGATTCGTCGACGGAACCGAGAACCCGGACGGTCCGATCGCGGTCAGCGCGACCACCGTCGGCGACGAAGACCCCGACTTCGCCGGGTCGTGCTACGTGCACGTGCAGAAGTACGTGCACGACATGACGTCCTGGGATTCGCTCTCAGTCACCGAGCAGGAACGGGTGATCGGGCGAACCAAGTTGGAGGACATCGAACTCGGCGACGACGTCAAGCCGTCCAACTCGCATATCGCGCTGAACGTGATCACCGACGAAGACGGCACCGAGCTCAAGATCGTGCGGCACAACATGCCCTTCGGCGAGGTGGGCAAGGGCGAATACGGCACCTACTTCATCGGCTATTCGCGCACGCCGGCGGTCACCGAGCGCCTGCTGCGCAATATGTTCCTCGGCGATCCGCCCGGCAACACCGACCGGGTCCTCGACTTCTCGACCGCCGTCACCGGTGGTTTGTTCTTCTCTCCCACCGTCGACTTTCTCGATGACCCACCGGCGTTGCCGCAATCCCCGGCGCCGGCCGCCGCACCGCCTTCGACCTCGCATGACGGCTCACTTTCGATCGGCAGCCTGAAAGGAATCTCTCAATGAACAACCTGTACCGCGACCTGGCGCCGATCACCGAATCCGCCTGGGCGGAGATCGAAGTGGAAGCGGCGCGGACCTTCAAGCGGCACATCGCCGGTCGCCGCGTCGTCGACGTCAGCGAGCCGGGCGGTCCGGTGACGGCGGCCGTCAGCACGGGGCGGCTGATCGACCTGGAGTCGCCCACCGACGGCGTCATCGCTCATCTGCGCGACAGTCGTCCCCTGGTGCGGCTGCGCGTCCCGTTCACCTTGTCCCGCAACGAGATCGACGATGTCGAGCGCGGCTCCAACGACTCCGACTGGGAACCGGTCAAGGTGGCCGCCAAGAAACTGGCGTTCGTCGAGGACCGCGGCATCTTCGAGGGGTACGCCCCGGCGTCCATCCAGGGCATCCGCAGCTGCAGCTCCAACCCTCCCCTGACCCTGCCGGACGACCCGCGCCACATCCCCGACGTGATCACCCAGGCTTTGACGGAACTGCGACTGGCGGGCGTCGACGGCCCGTATTCGGTGCTGCTGTCAGCCGACGCCTACACCAAGGTGAGCGAGACCACCGAGCATGGTTATCCGATCCTCGAGCACCTCAACCGGCTAGTCGACGGCGACATCATCTGGGCGCCGGCCATCGACGGCGCGTTCGTGTTGACCACTCGCGGTGGCGATTTCGACCTGCAGTTGGGCACCGACGTGTCGATCGGCTACCTCAGCCACGACGCCGACACCGTGCAGCTCTACCTGCAGGAGACACTGACGTTCCTGTGCTACACCGCCGAGGCCTCGGTGGCGCTGACGCCCCCGCGGGACTGAGGAGCGTGACGACGTTCGACGGCCACACGGCCCTGGTCACCGGCGCCACTTCTGGGATCGGCCGCGCGATCGCGCTGCAACTGGCCCAGCGGGGCGCCGACGTAGTGGTGCATGGGCGCAACACGGAACGCGGCCGCGAGGTGGTACAGGAGATCGAAAGTGACGGCGGCAGAGCACGATTCGTCGCCGCAGAGCTCAACGACGCCGCCCAGGTCCGGCGACTGGCGGCCGAGGCCGGCGACGTCGACATCCTGGTGAACAACGCCGGCGTCTTCATATTCGGCGATACCGTCGACACCGACGACGCCGTCTTCGACGAACATGTGAACGTCAACATGCGCGCTCCGTACCTGCTGGTGCAGGAACTCGCGCCGGCAATGGCGCAGCGGGGCCGCGGTGCGATCGTCAATATCAGCACGCTGGCCGCCTCGGCCCCGAAACGCAAAGGCGGAGTCTACGGTGCCACCAAGGCCGCGCTGGAACTCCTGACCAAGGTGTGGGCGGACGAATTCGGGGAATCCGGTGTGCGGGTCAACGCGGTGGCGGCCGGACCCACCGACACTCCCGGAACGGAGGCCACCCCCGGCCTCCTGGAGAAGCTGGCCGGTGTCACCGCACTGCGCCGCATCGCTGATGCCAGCGAAATAGCAAGCGCGGTGGTGTTTCTCGCGTCCCCGGACGCCAGCTATGTCAACGGTGCGATCTTCAACGTCACCGGCGGGGAAACGTCGTTCGCCCGGTAGCTACAGGTCCAGCACCAGGTCGGTTTCGGGAGCGGCAGAGCAGATCAGCACTTCACCCGGCTTCGGCGACTCCAGCGGTGGTTGGACATAGGTCGTCGTGCCGGAGACGACGCTGGTGACGCACATGTGACACACCCCGCTGCGGCACGAGTAACGCGTTGGCACATCGCAGGATTCGGCCAGGTCGAGGATGCTGCCGTAGTGCGGTGACCAGTTGACCGTCAGCCCGCTGCGCGCGAAGGTGACGGCCGGGCCGGCGCCCGGAGTGCCCGCCGGCTGGTGCGGCGGCCTGGCCACCGCACCGACCACTCCGGGGTTGATCGCCGCCCGCGCACCGAACAGTTCACTGTGGATACTGCCGGGATCGAATCCGAGCCCGGTCAGGGCGGTGCGCATATCCGCCATGAATGACGCCGGCCCACACAGGTACGCGGTGGCGCCGGTCGGCAGGCCCAGCGCGGCGATCGCCTGCCCATTCAGGCGATTCTGGGTTTCGGTGTAGTAGACACGCCGGATCGCTTGCGGCATAACTGCTATCAGCTCGTCGACCTCTGCGGCAAACGCCTCGGTGTCCGGGTTCCGGGTGGTGTGTAGCCACCAGATACCGGCGTCGGCGCCCCCAGCGGACAGTGCGTGCAGCATGGCCAGCACCGGCGTCACGCCGATCCCCGCCGAGAGCAATATCACCGGCTTGTCGTCCTCGATGAGGTAGAAGTCACCCCGCGGAGCAGCGGCTTCGATGACGGCACCGGGTTCGACGTGGCTGTGCAGCCATCGACTCACGACACCGTGTTCCTCGCGTTTGACGCTGATGCGGTACTCGGCGGCGCGCGGATCGCCGGACAGGGAGTAGCTGCGCACCTGGGCGGTTTCGCCGGGTATGCGCACCGTCAGGTACTGACCGGGAAGCGCCGGCAGCAGCGCAGTTCCATCCTCGGAGGTCAACGTGATCGAGAGCACGGAGGGTGATTCACGTCGGGTGGCAATCACTCTCAGTCGACGAAAGCCGCTGGGCGTAATCGGGGCAGCGGCCGCATCGCCCGGTGCCGCCAGCATCTCGGTGAAGGATTGTTGCCATCCGGGACTCAGCTCGGGGACGTCGACGACCTTGCGCAGCTGCTCGGGGTCGCGATCCGGAAGGTAGAGCAGCGCGTCGACGTCGGCCACCGTGAGCTCATGCCGGCCACGGCGGGTCCGCACGATGTCGTCACCGGCCTGCACGCCGCCCTCGGAGATGACGCGGCAATAGAAACCTGGTCGATGCTGGGAGACAAGCAGATTCGGCATTCGCGGATCGCCCAGGCGCATGCCGACCCGGAAACAGGTGACGCGCGGCTGGGTGACCTCGAACTCGGCGTCGCCGATGCGGTAGCGGTCGCCGATACACACCTCGTCGTCCGCGAGCCCGGAGACGGTGAAGTTCTCGCCGAAATGACCCGGTCGCAGATCATCACGGCCGAGGTATCCCGCCCAATACTCGTAGGACTCCGTCTGGTACACCAGCACGGCGCGCTGCTCACCGCCGTGGCCGCCGAGGTCACCTTGGCCGTCGCCGTCAATGTTGAGGCGGCGCACCATCACCCGCCCGTCGACAGGCGTCTTCCAGATTCCGGTGTGAACGGTCCTGTCATTCCATTGCACATCTTTGGGCATGCCCACGTTGACCGAAACCAGCTTGGCCATCTGCCCTCCTCACGGGCACCGGATCGGGTGCCGTCACCGACTGACCCTAGTGCCGCCGGGCTGCGTTGTGCATACTGGGATGTATAACCCAGAATTATCCGCGGAGGAGTTCGACATGCCGACCGTTCATCATCGTTACGCCACCGTCGACGGTCACCGCCTGTTCTACCGGGAGGCCGGCGATTCGCACTTGCCTACAGTGGTTCTGCTGCACGGGTTTCCGACCAGCTCTTACATGTTCCGCAACCTCATTCCCGAACTCGCCGACCGCTTCCACGTCGTGGCACCCGACCACCTGGGCTTCGGATTGTCCGACGCGCCGTCCGTCGACGAGTTCGACTACACCTTCGATGCACTGTCCGAGTTGACGGCCGGGCTGTTGATCGCGCTGGGCCTCGACCGCTACGCCGTGTACGTACAGGATTACGGCGCACCCATCGGCTGGCGCCTGGCGCTGCGCAACCCGTCCGAGATCACCGCGATCATCAGCCAGAATGGCAATGGTTATGACGCCGGTTTCGTCGAGGGCTTCTGGAAGACGGTGTGGGCATACCAGGACGCCCCGACCGCCGACAACGAGGCGGCCGTGCGGCAGTTCCTCACACTGGACGCCACCCGCTGGCAGTACCTGACCGGCGTACCGGATGAGACGCTGGTCGACCCGGAGTGCTGGCATCACGATTTCGCGCTGATCTCCCGACCCGGCAATGATCTGGTACAGCTCAAGCTGTTTCGCGACTATGCGACCAACGCCCCGCTGTACCCACGCCTGCACGAATACTTTCGCGCGTCCGGCGTTCCGCTGCTGGCAGTGTGGGGCCGCGGCGACGAGATATTCGGCCCGGCCGGAGCCACGGCTTTCACCACGGATCTGCCGCATGCCGAAGTCCATCTGCTCGACGGCGGCCACTTCCTGTTGGAGTCGGCACACGCCGAGGTCGCCGAACTGACTCGTAGGTTCCTGGCAGGCAGTCGCGTAGCCGCATGACGCGTTCAATGGGCTGAATATCCCATAACTGCCGTCTGCCACGGGTTAGCCTGGCGCGATGGCCGAACCGGAGGTCGAACAGCGGCTGACCGCCAAGGGGCGCGCCACCCGCGACCGGATCGTGCTGGCAACCGCCGAACTGATCGTCGCGGAGGGCCTGGCGGCGTTCAACATGGACAACGTGCGCAAGGCCGCTTCGGTGAGCGGTTCCCAACTGGCGCACTACTTCACCGACAAGCGTGCGTTGATCCGTGCCGTCATCGAGCGCCAGATCGGCGTCGTCCTGGACTTCCACCGCCAGCCGAAGCTGGGCAATCTGGCGACTTTCAACGACTACGAGCGCTGGCTGGATCTCAACATGCGCTACCTGCGCCGCATCAAATACACCGGCACGCCCACCTATCACGCCCTCGCCGCCCAACTCGCCAAGTCGGATGACTCGACGCGCGCGGCCCTGGCCGCCGGCTATCAGGAGTGGATCGAACTGTTCGAGCAGGCGATCCGGCGAATGAAGGACAACGGTGTGCTGGTGGCCGCGGCGCAACCGCGCGCTCTGGCATCGGCGCTGGTGTGCGCACACCAAGGGGGTGGCACCCTGGCGTTCACCTATCGGGCGGAATGGCCGCACGCAGATGCGACCCGGTTTGCCGTCAACTATCTGCGCATGTTCGCCACCGACCCCGCCGAACGCGCGCCCCGACCGCCCCGGCGTCGCCGCGTCCAGCGCGCACAACAACCGACCGACCATGCCGCCCCGCGGCTCACCCAGAAAGGACTGGCCACGCGAGCCCGGATCGTCGACACCGCGGCCGGCCTGGTCTTCGAACGCGGGGTGGCCAACACCAGCATCGACGAGGTGCGCACCCGCGCCGAGGTGAGCGGATCGCAGATCACGCACTACTTCCGGGACAAACGCGATCTCATCCGTCAGGTCATCGCCAACCGCCGCCGAGACGTCCGAACGTTTCACACTCAGGACCGGATGGGTGCGCTCGACAACGTCGATGCCTTGCGTGCGTGGGCCGATGCCTGCATGGCCGACGTGGACACCGTGTATCGACTCGGCGGGTGCGTGTACGGATCGTTGGCCGGTGAACTGATCGACGCCGACAGCGAGATTCACGACGACGTCGCCCGTGGTTACGACGAGTGGATCGAAATCTTCTCGACCGGACTGACGTCCATGCGCCGACGCGGAGATTTGCGCTCCGACGCCGACCCGCGCCACCTGGCGGTGTCGTTGGTCGTCGCCCACCAGGGCGGCGCGATGATCACGCACGCTACCGGTCAGGCAGAACCGATGCGCGCCGCGCTCACCGCTGCGGTCGACTATGTGTGTTCTTTCGCACCCGACGCGAAACAGCGGCCGGCGCGACGCCGCACCAAGTCCTGATACCCCGGGGCGTCTCGACTTTATGGGATGATCCGCCCATAATAGTGGGACGCATAGCCCATTTGTCTCGGGAGGGAGACACCGATGGAGACCATCTCGCGGGGGACCGGCACACTTCCCACGGCACCGGCCGTCGTACGTGAGACGCGTGGCGACACAACAATGCGCGCAATCATTTTGGATAGCTTCGGCGGACTCGACAGTCTGGTGTACACCGACATTCCCAAGCCGCTGCCCAAGGACGGCGAGGTGGTCATCGAAGTGAAGGGCTTCGGTATCAACCACGCGGAGATGCACATGCGGCGCGGCGAATGGGCTGAAGCCGCCGAAGTGAGCGGTATCGAATGTGTCGGCGTCGTCGACGCCTGCCCGGGCGGAGAGTTCCCGGTCGGCGCGAAAGTGGCGGCGCTGATGGGCGGCCTGGGCCGCACCATCAACGGCAGCTACGCCGAATACACCCGGGTGCGCGCGGCCAATGTCGCGCTGATCGAATCCGACCTGCCCTGGTCGCAACTGGCCGCGCTGCCCGAAACCTATGCGACCGCCTGGACCTGCCTGTTCCGCAACCTACAGGTGAAGGCTGGACAGACGCTACTGATACGTGGCGCGACATCATCTTTCGGCCAGGCGGCGCTGAAGATGGCGGTCGCCGCCGAAGCCCACGTCATTGCCACCACCCGCAGCCACGGACGCATCCCGATGCTCGAGGAACTCGGTGCCGCGCGCGTCGAGCTGGAGAGAACCGATCTCGCCGCCCACCTGCCGGAATCCAAGCAGTTGCACGCCGTCCTCGATCTGGTGGGCAACAGCACCATCCTCGACTCCCTGGACATGCTGCGTCGCGGCGGCACAGCCTGCCTCGCCGGATGGCTGGGCGGCCTGGACCCCATCGGAGATTTCAACCCGCTGCTGCGCATGGCCAGCGGCGTGAACTTGAACTTCTTCGGCAGCTTCGTCTTCGGCACGCCCGGCTTCCCGCTCTCCGACGTGCCACTACAGGGCATCGCGAAACAGGTGGCCGACGGGGAACTCGACGCGGCACCGTCGCGGGTCTTCTCCTTCGATGAGATTCACGAGGCGCACCGCGTCATGGAAGCCGGTGAAGCCGGCGGCAAGATGGTGGTGGTCATGGATCGTGAGTGACGCAGAGGAGGCTGTTGCGTGGCCGCACCGCCCGTGCTCGTATTCGATGTGAATGAGACGCTGCTCGATATCGAGTCGATGGCGCCGTTGTTCGACGACCTGTTCGGCGACCGACGGGTATTGCGGGAATGGTTCAACCAACTCGTCATGTATTCGATGACGGCGACGCTGTCCAACAGCTACGTCGACTTCGCGACGCTCGCCGGCGGGGTGTTACGGATGCTGGGGGCCGTCCACCGTGCCCAGGTCACCGACGACGACGTCAGCCGCCTCACCGCGAGCATGGGTGCCATGCCCGCCTACGCGGACACGCTCGATGGACTCAACCAACTGCGCGACAACGGTTTTCGGCTTGTCACGCTGACTAATTCGCCTCACCCGCCGGGTACGCCGACCGCACTGGAAAACTCCGGGCTCGCCGGCCTCTTCGAGCGGCGGTTCACCGTCGACGCCTGCCAGGCGTTCAAGCCGGCACCACCGGTTTACCGATACGTGTGCCGGGAACTCGGGGTGGCACCAGCCGATTGCCTGATGGTGGCCTCACACGTGTGGGACCTGTTGGGCGCTCGGAACGTCGGTTTCGGCACGGCACTGATCACCCGGCCAGGCAATACACCACTACCGGTCGAAGGGCTGCCGCAACCGGACTTCGTGGCCGCCGACCTGCCCTCGCTCGCCCGGCAACTGACACCGAGAGGACCCGATTGACCATGCCAGTAGACGAATACGACGTGATAGTGCTCGGCGCCGGCCCGGTGGGGCAGAATGCCGCGGACCGGGCGCGGGCCACCGGGTTGAGCGTCGCGGTCGTCGAACGCGAACTCGTCGGGGGTGAATGCTCCTACTGGGCCTGCGTCCCGAGCAAGGCGCTGCTACGTCCGGTCCTTGCCGTCGCTGACGTCCGTCGGGTGGACGGCGCACGCGAGGCGGTGACCGGTCAGATCGACGCCGCCGGTGTGTTCGGCCGGCGCAATCGGTATGTAAGCGACTGGGACGACACCGGTCAGGCCGACTGGGTGGACGGCATCGGCGCCACGCTGATCCGCGGCCACGGGCGATTGGCGGGCCCCCGCTGCGTCACCGTCACCACTTCGGCCGGTGAGCAGATGTCGCTCACGGCACGACACGCGGTCGTCATCTGCACCGGCACCCGTCCGGCGCTACCCGACCTGCCCGGCATCGGTGAAGCCCGGCCGTGGACCAATCGTCGAGCCACCGACAGCAGTTCGGTACCGGGCCGGCTCGCGATCGTCGGCGCGGGCGGTGTCGGCGTCGAAATGGCCACGGCGTGGCAGGGATTGGGAGCATCGGTGACCCTACTGGTCCGGGGCTCCGCGCTGCTGGGCCGGATGGAACCCTTCGTCGGTGAACTCGTCGGTGAGGGACTGGCGGCGGCCGGAGTCGACGTGCGCCTGGGCGTTTCGGTCCGGGCACTGAGCCGGCCGGACGCGGAAGGGCCCGTGCGTCTCACACTTGACGACGGCAACGAACTGGAGGTCGACGAAATCCTGTTCGCCACCGGACGGGCGCCGTTGACCGGCGACATCGGTTTGGAATCAATCGGTTTGGACCCAGGCAGCTGGCTCGAGGTCGACGACACCTGCCGGGTGACGGCAGTCGACGACGGATGGCTCTACGCCGCCGGCGACGTCAATCACCGCGCGCTGCTGACCCACCAGGGCAAGTACCAGGCCCGGATCGCCGGCGCGGCCATCGGCGCCCGCGCCGCGGGACGCCCCCTCGACACCGCGCCGTGGGGTGAGCATGCCACCACTGCCGATCACCATGCCGTGCCGCAGGCATTTTTCACCGACCCCGAAGCGGCCGCCGTCGGACTCACCGCGGAGCAGGCCGCCCAGAACGGCCATCGCGCCAAGATCATCGACGTCGAGATCGGCGAGGTCGTGACCGGCGCGAAATTGTTCGCCGACGGCTACACCGGCCGGGCGCGCATGGTGGTCGACGTCGACACGCGCCACGTGCTGGGCGTGACGATGGTGGGCCCCGGGGTGACCGAGCTGTTGCACGCGGCCACCATCGCCGTCGCGGGCCAGGTTCCGATCGAGCGGTTGTGGCACGCCGTGCCGTGCTTTCCCACGATCAGTGAACTGTGGCTGAGACTGCTTGAGGCGTATCGAGACTCGTTTATCGTGGTGGTCTGAGAAGAAGGAGCCACGATGGACGGATTCCATCCCGACTTCACCGCCCACGATGCCGACGAGCGCCGTAAACGCGTTCATCACATCCGGGCGTCCGAACTCGATTCGGACACCGCCCAGACAGCCGGCTTGCAACGCTTCGCCGCCATCAGCGGCAAATCGGTGGGCGCGCAGCAACTGTGGATGGGTGAGACCTACATCGAACCGGACACGGCGTCGGGCAACCATCACCACGGCGAGTCCGAGACAGCGATCTATGTGCGAAGCGGCCACCCGGAGTTCGTCTTTCACGATGGTGCGCAGGAAGTGCGCATCAAGACCGGACCCGGTGACTACATCTTCGTGCCACCGTTCGTGCCGCACCGCGAGGAGAACCCGGACCCGACCACGCCGGCCGAGGTGGTCATCGCCCGCAACAGCCAGGAGGCGATCGTGGTGAACCTGCCGGAGCTCTACCCCCTGTGAGATGCGCTCAGTAGACGGCTATCTCGATCAGATTGCCGTCGATGTCCCGGCAGTAGTGCGACGTCATCGGTCCTGATGCGCCGGTCCTGGTCACCGGTCCCGCCACGATGTCGACGCCACAGGCGCTCAGGTGCGCACGCACCTCGTCCGGGCTCGCTCGGGTGATCAGGCACAGGTCTTCGGATCCGGCCGCTTCGACCGAGCCGGTAACCCACTCGGGATCGTCGGCGAGCGCGCCGACCGGGCGCAGGTTGATCTTCTGATCACCGAAACGCAGCGCCGTTCTGCCGGAATCACCGAACGTCTCGCGCGTCATGCCCAGCACCCGCTCGTACCACCGCGCGGTGGCCTCGACGTCGCGGCAATTGATCACCACATGGTCGAAGCGTTCGATGGTGATGCCCACCCTCCCATTACAGCACTTGACGCGACTCGTATGAGACGTTTTAATACGTCCTATGACATCTGGCTCGCACCGACTGGACCTCGATGCCGCCGAGCTACGAATATCGCGGGGCAGCGTCCCGGCGACCACCCAGCTCGCCGAGGCCCTGAAGGCGCAGATCGTCGCACAACGCTTACCCGAGGGCGGGCGGCTGCCCAGCGAGAAGGAATTGATCGATCGCACCGGACTGAGCCGGGTGACGGTGCGCGCGGCGGTCGGGATGCTCGAGAGCCAGGGGTGGCTGGTACGGCGCCAGGGGCTGGGCACCTTCGTCGCCGAGCCCGTCAAGCAGGAGCTCACATCCGGCGTCCGTACCATCACCGAGGTGTTGTCGGACTCCGGCATCACGCCGTTGGTGGATGTGCTTTCCCACGGCATCACCGCTGCACCGCAACGGATCTCAGACATCCTGGGTACCCACGAGGTGCTCTGCGTGCGTCGGCGCTTCCGGGCCGGAGACGAACCGCTGGCCGTCGTCACCGCGTACCTGCCGACGGGGTTGGGCCAGGCCGTCGAGCCACTACTCGACGGCACACCGGCGACCGAGACCACTTACTCGATGTGGGAGCAGCGACTGGGCGTGCGCATCGGTCGCGCCACCTACGAGATCCATGCCGCGGGCGCGTCCGACGACATCGCCGCCGCGCTGGGCCTCCCGGCCGGCGCACCCGTACTCGTTGTCGACCGGATCACCTACGCCGAAGACGACAAGCCTCTCGAAGTCGTGGTGTTCCACCATCGTCCCGAGCGGTACAGGTTCTCCGTCACATTGCCGCGGCGGATCGACGGCCCCGGGGCCGGACTCATCGAAAGTGGGCACTGACCAATGACTTCCGATACCCGATTCGGGCTCATCCTGGCGCTCACCGTCAACGGCCTGGCAGTGAGCGCCTATCCCGACATGGTCGCCGTCTCACAGAAGGCGGAACGATACGCCTTCGATTCGGTGTGGTTGTGCGACCACTTCCTCACGATCAGCCCCGACGACTACGTCAAAGATGCCGGCATTGCTGGCGAATCAGGCAAGGCGCAGTCCGGCCCGCCACCCACCTCGCTTCCGCTGCTGGAGTGCTGGACGGCGCTCAGCGCGCTGGCACGCGACACCACCCGGCTACGGCTGGGCACCAGCGTGCTGTGCAATTCCTACCGCCACCCTTCGGTGCTGGCGAAGATGGCCGCGACGCTCGACGTCATCTCCGGTGGACGCCTCGATCTCGGGATGGGCGCCGGTTGGTTCCAGCGTGAGTTCGACGCCTACGGGATTCCGTTTCCGCCGGTGCGCGAACGGGTTTCGGCGCTGGCCGAGGCGCTGGAGGTGATGAAGGCGGTGTGGACGCAACCCAATCCCAGCTTCGCGGGCGAGTTCTACAGCTTGAACGGCGCCGTCTGCGATCCGCCTCCGGTTCAGCGACCCCATCCGCCGCTGTGGATCGGCGGGGAGGGCGATCGGGTGCAACGGATCGCCGCCCGGGCCGCCCAGGGTCTCAACGTGCGGTGGTGGTCGCCTCAACAAGTGACCCGGCGTCGCGACTTCCTGGACCGGGCCTGCGAGTCGGCGGGCCGGGACCCGGCAACTCTGCGCATGTCGGTCACGGTGCTGCTTGCGCCGACCGACTCCGCGGAAGAGGAGGCACGCATCCGTACCGAGTTCGCCTCCATCCCCGAGTCGGGTCTGATCATCGGGTCACCCGAGCGATGCATCGAACGCATCGGCGAGTACCGAAGCTGCGGTATAGACCAGTTTCTCGTCACGATCCCGCACGTTGTCGAGTCCCAGTACCTCGACATCGTCGGCAGCGACATCATTCCGCGGTTTGCAGCCGGGTGAGCCGAGCCGCTCAGCGAATTCTCAACTGATTCTTCGGATTCCCTGGCCCTGGCTCAAGGATTCCCATAGTCGGCTCCCGGAGCATGGGACCATGTCTGAGCCCATGGGCGAGCCGCTGAACACCAACCTGATCGAACGCTACCTGTGCACCCGGGCGCGGCGTTACTTCCGCGGCCGGCACGATGGCGAGTTCTTCTTCGTCCTCAACACCGCCCTGCGCTTGCATGTCCATCTCGAGATCCCGCCCATGCACCCGGACGTGTTCACCATCCGCGTCACCCCCGCGTGCTTCTACCCCGCCTCCGAACACCCCCGGTTGGCGGCCCTCGCCGGCGCCTGGAACGAGCAGCATCGGGACGTCACCGCGATCGTGCACGGATCCTCCGACCCGCAGCGCATCGGTGTCATGGCCGAGCAGTCCCGGTGGATCGGTGAGCGGGTGCGCTTCGACGATCTGGCGGCGTTCGCCGACCGTGCCACCGCGGCGGCCATCGATCTGTTCAGCCGGTTGACCGTAGCCGCGGAATTACCCTCGCCCCCTTTGCTACTCGACGCGAGCTGACCCGGTCAGGCGGTCAGGACCGCGTCGAGCGCCGAGTAGAACAGCCCCAAGCCGTCGTCGGAGGGACCGGTCAACGCCTCGATCGCGTGCTCGGGGTGGGGCATCAAGCCCACAACGCGCCCGTTGGCCGAGCTGATGCCGGCGATGTCGTGCAGTGAGCCGTTGATGTTCTCGCGGTAGCGGAAGACCACCCGCCCGTCGCCTTCCAGCTGTTCGAGTACCTGCTTGGGCGCGACATAGCGGCCTTCGCCGGACTTCAGCGGTATCAGCAGGTCAGCGTCGGACTCGAAACGCGACGTCCAGGCGGTCGAGGTGGAAGCGACGCTCAACCACACGTCACGGCAGACGAAGTGCAACCCGATATTGCGCGTCAGGGCACCCGGGAGCAGACCCGCCTCGCAGAGCACCTGAAAACCGTTGCAGATTCCCAGCACGGGCATGCCACGGCCGGCGGCCGCTACCACTTCCCCCATCACCGGAGCGAATCTGGCGATGGCGCCGGCGCGCAAATAGTCACCGTAGGAGAAGCCGCCGGGAACCACCACGGCGTCGACGCTCTTGAGATCGGCATCCGCGTGCCACAGGCTGACTGCCTCGGCGCCCACCATGCGTGCGGCTCGCGCGGCATCGACGTCATCGAGGGTGCCTGGGAAGGTGATGATGCCGATCCGTGCCGTCACTGCGGGTCCCGGCTGATGGTCCAGTCCTCGATCACCGTGTTCGCCAGCAGCGATTCGGCGATTTCGGCGAGCTGGGAGTCATCCACCGTGTCGTCGACCTCTAACTCAAATCGCTTGCCCTGACGGACATCTGAGATTCCGGGATGGCCCAGCCGCCCCAGAGCACCGACAATCGCCTGACCCTGCGGGTCAAGGATCTCCGCTTTGGGCATCACATGCACGACCACCCGGGCCACTGCGTTCCTCCTCAGCTCTGACGCCTCCGCGTCCGGGCCAACTCTACCGACCCCTGCGACACCTAGGCGACCAGAACCAGGCCGTCGCCGCCCACCTCGGTGATGCGGCGCTGCGGGTCCCCGTCCGGATCCAGAGCGGCGTCGCTGCGCGCGGTCCACGCGTTGACCTCGAATTCGCGGCCGGCCAGGTCAGACGCGGCGCGGGCGGCGCGGGCCGCCGCGATGAATTCCTCGATCCGGGGATGGTCGAGCGCGATGTTCATGGCGTCGCATCGCGCGCCGGCGATCCTGGCCAGGCTCAAGCTGTTGACCCCCAGCAACACCGGCGGACGAGGGGAAGGGAGCGGGAAGCCGGCCCAGCGGTCGGCCCGATCGGGGTCCCACTGAGCGTCGCACAGGTCCAGAACGTGGACCAGGTGGCGGTGGCGCTCGCGTATCGAGTCATACAGCGGGATGTTGAGCAGATCGTGCTCCCGGGCCCACGAGCTGCCGGGAGCGGCACCCGCGCCGAGGCCGAAGACGAACCGCCCGCCGCTGATCTCCTGCACCGAAGCTGCGGCTGCGACCGCCACTCCGGCCGGCCGGTTGGCGGCGTTGACCACCAGGGTGCCGATGCCGATGGTGGAGGTCGCGGCCGCCAGGGCGCCGGCCAGCGTGAAGCACTCGAGCATCCGGGTCCCGGACAACATGGCACCGGATATGTGGTCGAAAACCCACGCTCTGCCGAAGCCTTCGGCTTCGGCCTTCCGGACCTGGTCGCGAAGCTGCGGCCAGGGATGAATGGCCGCGCTGTAGAGGATGTCGAGTTTCATTGTCTCCGTAACCTTTTCAGTTATGGGCAGGAGGCGATGTAGGCCTCGCACAGCGGGGCGGTCAGGGCGTCCAGGACGGCGGCGTCGCTGAGCACCGGCCAGTCCACCTGAGGGGTCCCGGCCGCCCACAATGTGAGTTCGCTGATCGTGCTGCTCGCCACGTGCGCGACCAGGTAGGTGTGCATGATGACCGGACCGCTGATCACGGCGGCCATCCGGGTGGGTTCGTCGTCGGTAACCGAAGGCGACTGCGCGGGAGCTCCCAGCTGGCATCCGCGCAACGCGGCGACGGCGGTGCCGAACACCGACGCGGCGAGCGCACCCCCGCGCGCGGTGTCCCCGCGCCAGTGCACGATCTGCGCGGATAGCTGCCACTGCCCCTCCGGCCGCGCCACCGTCGCCCGCGCAGCCACCGCGGAATTGCGGCTGTCCTGGGGAAACGCCATGGTGTTGCACACTTGCTCGAACCTGAACTGCGGGGTTGCTCCGCCCGTCACCGCGGAGTCGATACTGGCCAGGGCCGGCCAGTTGTACACCGAGTGCAGGGGTATCGACCGCTGGCCGATCCAGGCGCTGCCCGGGATCTGATCGCATACCGGCGGGCAGGTTTCCGGCTCGGAATGGGCAGGGGTCGCGGCGACGAGCGCGATCGCGAAGCTGCCGGCGACCATCATGGTCGCCAGAAACACCCTCAGCTGTACAGCCCCCATCAAGGCACAATCGTAGACATGCAACTGACGCATTTCGGACATTCCTGCTTACTCGCCGAGTTCGGTCAGACCAAAATTCTTTTTGATCCCGGCACTTTCGCGCACGGCTTCGAAGGGATCACCGGGTTGTCGGCCATTCTGATCACCCACCAACATCCCGACCACGTCGACGTCTCGCGGCTGCCCGCGCTGCTCGAAGGCAACCCGAACGCCGTTCTGTATGCCGACCCGCAGACCACCGAGCAACTCGGTGAGCCGTGCCGGGCGGTGCACGTCGGCGACGAGCTCTCGGTCGGCCAGCTCAGTATCCGGGCGGTGGGCGGACGGCACGCCGTCATCCATCCGGAAATACCGGTGATAGAGAACATTTCGTTTCTGGTGGGCGATGGCGAACACCGTGCCCGACTGATGCATCCCGGTGACGCGTTGTTCGTTCCGGAGGAACCGGTCGACGTCCTGGCCACTCCGGCCGCCGCCCCGTGGATGAAGATCTCGGAGGCCGTCGACTATCTGCGCGCCGTGGCGCCGGACCGCGCGGTGCCCATTCACCAGGGTGTGATCGCGCCCGAGGCGCGGGGTATCTACTACGGCCGGCTCACCGAGATGACCACCACCGATTTCCAGGTGCTGCCGGAAGAGAGCGCAGTCACGTTCTGACGACGAGCAGACGCAAAATCACCCGGGAGCGTATGCTCCACGGTGATTTTGCGTCTGCACGCCCCAGGAAGGTCAGGTGATGTCGTCGGCGACACCGCGGCCGGCGGCGCGACCGGAGAAAATGCAGCCACCCAGGAAGGTCCCTTCCAAGGCTCGGTAACCGTGCACCCCGCCGCCACCGAAGCCGGCGGCCTCGCCCGCCGCGTACAACCCGGTGATCGGGGTGCCGTCGGACTTGAGCACCCGGGAATCCAGATCGGTCTCGATGCCGCCCAACGTCTTTCGGGTCAGAATGTGCAATTTGACGGCGATCAGCGGCCCGGCCTTGGGGTCGACCAGCCGGTGTGGCGCCACCACCCGGCCCAGCCGGTCGCCGAGATAACCGCGGGCGGCCCGGATCGCGGTGATCTGACCGTCCTTGGTGAACTTGTTGGCCACCTCACGATCGCGGGCGGTGACCGCGGCCGCCACGGTCTCGTAGTCCAGCGGCTCCACATCGGGTAGCCCGTTCATGGCCTCCACCAACTCCGGCAACGTATCGGCGGCGACGAAGTCCACGCCGCGGTCGATGAACGCCTGCACCGGCGCCGGCGGACCGGACCGGGCCCGCGCCCGCACCAGACGACGTACGCTCTGCCCGGTCAGGTCGGGGTTCTGCTCCTGACCCGAAAGTGCGAATTCTTTCTCAATGATTCTGGCGTTCAAGACGAACCAGGTGTAGTCATAGCCGCTCGCCGCGATGTACTCCAAGGTGCCCAGCGTGTCGAAACCGGGGAAAAGCGGTACCGGCAAGCGATTTCCCGCGCCGTCCAGCCACAGCGACGACGGGCCGGGAATGATCCGGATGCCGTGCTGCGGCCAGATCGGGTCGTAGTTGGTGATGCCCTCTGTGTAGTGCCACATCCGGTCGGGGTTGATCACCCGCGCACCGGCTTTCTGGGCGATGCCGATCATCCGGCCGTCGACGTGGGCCGGCACGCCGCTGAGCAACTGCTTGGGCGCCCGTCCCATCCGGCGCGGCCAGTTCTTTCGCACCAGGTCGTGGTTGCCCCCGATGCCCCCACTCGCCACCACTACCGCTGAGGCCCGAAACTCGAACTTGCTCAGAGCCTTTCGTGACGATGCCACTCCGCGTAGTTCGTCGGAGGGCTCCAGGACGGTGCCCCGGACCCCGGTCACCGCGTCGCCCTCCACGATCAGCCGGTCGACCTGATGGCGATGCGCGAAACGCACGTTCGGCCGGTTGCGCAGCTGCCGCGCGAAAATCTCCACCAGAGCGGGACCGGTGCCCCAGGTGATGTGGAAACGCGGCACCGAATTGCCGTGTCCCTGCGCGTCATAGCCGCCGCGCTCGGCCCATCCCACCACCGGGAAGATCTTCAGCCCGCGGGCCCGCAGCCAACTACGCTTCTCCCCCGACGCGAAATCGACGTAGGCGTGCGCCCATTGTTCCGGCCAATAGTCCTCGGGACGGTCAAAGGCGGCCGTCCCCAGCCAATCCTGCAGGGCGAGTTCGTGACTGTCGCGGATTCCGAGCCGGCGCTGCTCGGGGCTGTCGACGAAGAACAGGCCGCCGAATGACCAGTAGGCCTGACCACCGAGGTTGGCGCTGTTCTCCTGATCCACGATGAGCACCCGCAGGCCACGGTCCACCAGTTCGCACGCCGCCACCAGCCCGGCAAGGCCGGCCCCCACGATGATCGCGTCAGCTGTGAAGGCGTCCAAACCCGCATCGCTCATGTCGAAACAGGGTAGTGCCCCCGCTGCGGTGCCACCGGCCGAGCGTCAGGCGGCGTCGAGTACCGCTTTGCCGGAACGCCAGCTGTACACCGAAGGCGCGCAGTCCTGCAGCAGCGCCAGGTCGACGGCATCCAGCATCGCCTGCCGGGGCCCGGGCTTGCGCAGATGACGGGCCGCCACGGCGATCCGCACCACGCCTCCGCGCCGCGCGATCCGGTCGGCGGACATCACCACCATCCGGCACCACCACGGCTCGGCCAGGAACCCTTCGCCGATACCGAGCACCCTGGCCCGCACCGTGTGATCGCGGACCAGGTCGGTCATTCCGTACGCGTCAGCGACGAGACGAAAACCGTTGTTCGGCAGTGCCCTGATGACCCCCGGGGAGACGAGCCAGCCGGGTGCCGCAAACAGCCGGGTGCGCAGGCCGAGATGCTCGAGCACCCGGTCGGCGGCCTTGATGCGCAAGTTGGCTTCGTGGGCGTGCAGCGTCGCGAACTCACCGCGTCGCTTCTTGTTTGCGGCGTCGTTGTAGCCGTGCAGCACCAGGGCGTCGCCGTGGGCGCGCCGCTCGGTCAACCACTCCACGGTTCGCGGGTCGCGGTCGAGCCGGTAGTCACTGCCCAGCCGCGGCGCCGCAAGCAACGACACCGGCACCGAACGGGCATCCATCTGCGCGCAGAAGTCGGCGACATCGCTCAACGTTTGCTCGCCGATCCCTGAAACCGAGACGATCAGTTTTCCAGACATATTTGTAGTTTGCCGAGCACAGGTGTCGAAGCGGTGAAGGACACACGGACGGCAGACGTATATCCGGCCTTTGATCTGCTCGAACGGGACTCCCCATGAGGCGGGCGTCACAATCAATTAGATATGCTCAGCAACGCCATGGATAAGGCGCCATCCGCACCGGCCGACGCCGCGTTGCCCACCACCCCGACCGGAGACGTAACGGGAGAGTCGACCGCGCCCGGCTATCCCGACAAGCTCGACGCGGCCACCCTCCGCGTCGCCGGGGTGTGCATCCTGGCCTCGGTGATGATGTCGGTGGACACCACCGTCGTCAGCGTCGCGCAGCGCACGTTCATCGTTCAGTTCGAATCCACCCAGACCGTCGTCGGCTGGACCATGACCGGCTACACGCTGGCCCTGGCCACCGTGATTCCGTTGGCCGGATGGGCGGCCGACCGCTTCGGCACCAAACGCCTGTGGATGGGTTCGGTGGTGGCGTTCATGGTGGGCTCGCTGCTGTGTGCGATAGCGCCGAGCATTCTGCTGCTGAACATATTCCGGGCCGTGCAGGGGATGTGCGGCGGCATGCTGATGCCGTTGGGGTTCACGATCTTGACGCGCGTCGCGGGCCCGAAGCGGCTCGGACGTCTGATGTCGGTACTGGGTATCCCGATGCTGCTCGGCCCCATCGGGGGACCGATCCTCGGCGGCTGGCTGATCAACGCCTTCAGTTGGCCCTGGATATTCCTGATCAATCTGCCAATCGGGTTGTGCGCGTTCATCCTTGCCAAGTTCTTGTTCCCGCGGGACGATCCGGCGCCTTCGGAGACGTTCGACGTCATCGGCGTGCTGTTGCTGTCACCCGGGCTCGCCACGTTTCTGTTCGGGGTGTCCTCGATCCCTGGCCGCGGCACACTGGCCGATCGCCATGTGCTGATACCGGTGATCGTCGGCTTGGCGCTGATCACGGCCTTCGTCATGCATGCGTGGTACCGGGCAGATCACCCGCTCATCGACCTGCGACTGTTCCGGGTTCCAGCGGTCACCCAGGCCAATGTCACCGCATTCATCTTCTCGATCGCCTTCTTCGGGTCCATGCTGCTGCTGCCCAGCTATCTGCAGCAGGTGATGGGACAGACTCCGATGCAGTCCGGGTTGCACCTGATTCCGCAGGGGCTCGGCGCCATGCTGACCATGCCGTGGGCGGGGGTCTTCATGGACCGCAAAGGGCCCGGGAAGAGCGTGCTGTTCGGCATCTCGCTGATCACGGTCGGGTTGGCCTTCTTCACCTTCGGGGTCGCCCGGCAGGCCGCTTTCTCACCCGTCCTGCTGCTGGGACTGGGCATCATGGGCATGGGCATGGGTTGCACGATGATGCCGCTGTCCGGGGCGTCGGTGCAGGCGCTGAACCCGCACCAAATAGCCCGCGGTTCGACGCTGATCAGCGTCAACTTCCAGGTGGGCGGCTCGATCGGGACCGCGCTGATGTCGATGGTGCTGACCAGCCAGTTCAATCGCAGTGAGAACATCACCGCGGCAAACGAATTCGTGCGCCGCAAGCAGGAGGCCGCGCGGCGCGGGGTGCCGCTGGACCCGTCCGCGGTGCCGCAGCGGACGCTGAGCCCCGACTTCGCCACCAATCTGCTGCACGATCTATCCCACGCCTACACCGTGGTGTTGGTGATCGCGGTCGCCCTGGTGGCCACCACATTCGTCCCGGCATCGTTTCTGCCGAAGAAACCGGCCGTCTAGTCCTGCGCGGTCGTCAACAGCCACGAGTACTGGAAAGCGGTTTCCTTCCACCGTTCATAGCGGCCGCTGATTCCACTGTGCCCGGCTTTCATCTGGGTCTTCAACAGCACCGGACTTCCTTGCGAACCGGCACCGTCAGTGTTCGCGTGGCGCAGCGCGGCTACCCACTTGGCGGGTTCGACGTAGTAGACCCGGGTGTCGTTCAGCGACGTCATCGCCAGGATCGCCGGATACCGCTTGGCCGCCACGTTCTCGTACGGCGAATACGACTTCATGTACGCGTAGACATCGCTGTCGGCCAACGGGTTTCCCCACTCATCCCATTCGGTGACGGTCAGCGGCAGCGAGGGATCCAGGATGGTGGTCAACGGGTCGACGAACGGCACCTGCGCCAGGATGCCGGCGAAGAGTTCCGGCGCCATATTGGCCACCGCGCCCATCAGCAGCCCACCGGCACTGCCCCCCAGCGCCACCAGTTGCCGCGGGGTGGTCAGCCCGGTGTCGACGAGATGCTGTGCCACCGCGATGAAGTCGGTGAAGGTGTTCTTCTTTTCCAGCAGCTTGCCGTGCTCATACCACAACCGGCCCATCTCACCACCGCCGCGGACATGGGCGATGACGAACACCATGCCGCGGTCCAGCAACGAAAGCCGGGCAATCGAGAACCGCGGGTCTTCGCAGATCTCGTACGCGCCGTAGCCGTAAACCAGTGCCGGAGCCGGAAATTCGATGCCTGCCCGATAGACGATCGAGATCGGCACCCGGGTGCCGTCTGCGGTCAGCGCCCAGTCGCGGCGCTCGACGTAATCCTCACGGCGGTACCCACCCAACACCGGTTGTTCTTTGAGCAGGGAGCGTTCCCCGGTGGCCAGGTCGAGGTCGTAGATCCGCACCGGAGTGACGAACGACCCCGCTCCCACCCGCAGCCTGGGCGAGCGCCAGTTAGGGTTGGCCCCCAGCCCGGACGACATCAGTTCGGAGTCGAACGCGATCTCCTGCGGCTCGTCGTAACTGCCGTCGGAGCCGAACGGCCACAACTGGATTCGCGGCAGCGCCGCCCGGCGATAGCTGACCACCAGGTGGTCGGCGAAGGCGTCCACGCCGTCAAGACGGACATCGTCGCGGTGCGGGATGAGGGTGCTCTGCCGGGTCGGGTCGGCGACGGGAGCCTCGACCAGGGTGAAGTTCACCGCGCCCTCGTTGTGCAGGATCAGGAACCTGTCCTGCCCGCCCACCACGGCGTGCTCCACCGAGTACTCGACGCCCTCGCGCCGCGGCAACACTACGGTGAACTCGGCGTCAGGTTCGGCCGCGTCCGCGTAGCGCACCTCCGAGGTGACCGACGACCCGGCCGCGATCAGTACATAGGCATTGCTGCGGGTACGGCCCACACCCACCCAGAACCGTTCGTCGGGTTCGTGATAGACCCGCTCGGACGGTCCGCCCGAACCGAGCCGGTAACGCCACACCGTGTCGGGACGCCAGGCCTCGTCGACGGTGCTGTAGTAGACGGTGCGATTGTCGGCCGCCCAGGTAGCACCCGCGCCGATATCGGCGATCTCGTCGGGATATTCCTCGCCGGTGCGTAAGTCCTTGAACCGCAAAGTGTATCGTTCGTCGCCCTTGACGTCGACGGAGTAGGCCAGCAGATTGGCATCGAGGCTGACACTGGCGGCACCCAGTGCGAAGAAATCGTGACCGTCGGCTTCGATGTTCTCGTCGAGGAGGACCTGCTCGCCGGGAATCTCGGTGTGCTCGTCGAGCTGTGGGGGTGTCCAGTCGTCGGGATCGCTTACCGGGCAGCGGCAATGGACGCCGTACTGTTTGCCTTCGAAAGTCCGGGCGTAGTACCACCAGTCGCCGCGCCGGGTCGGGACCGACAGGTCGGTCTCCTTGGTGCGCGACTTGATCTCGTCAAAAATCTGTTGCCGCAAGGACTCCAGGTGGGCGGTGCTCTGGTCTGCGTACTCGTTCTCGGCCTCGAGGTAGCCGATGACCTCGGGGCTGTCCTTGTCCCGCAACCACTCATACGGGTCGATGAAGACATCGCCGTGGAATTCGCGGCGTTTCTCTACCCGTTTGGCGACGGGCGGCACCGGCGCGTCGGTCATGCGCCGATCCAGTCTTCGAAACGCAGACCCGAAATCCGTTCGTACGCTTCGATGTAACGCCCGCGGGTGGCTGCGATGATGTCGTCCGGCAGCGGCGGCGGCGGTTCGGTGCCATGCCGGTCCCAGCCCGACTCGGGGCTGGTGAGCCAGTTACGGACGAACTGCTTGTCGAAGCTGTTCTGCACCACGCCGGGCCGGTATTCATCGGCCGGCCAGTACCGCGAGGAGTCGGGGGTGAAGATCTCGTCGGCCAGCAGCAGATTGCCGTTGCGGTCGGTGCCGAACTCGAACTTGGTGTCCGCGATGATGATTCCCCTGGTCAACGCGTGGTCGGCGGCCTGCACGTAGATCTGCAGCGTGCGGTCCCGCAGTTGGTTGGCCACCACGGCGCCCACCAGTTCGATCACCCGGTCGAACGGGATGTTCTCGTCGTGGCTGCCCAGCTCCGCCTTGGTGGCCGGGGTGAACAACGGCTCGCTGAACTTGCTGGCTTCGACCAACCCCGGCGGCAACGCGATACCGCAGACCTTCCCGGTGGCCTGGTAGTCGAGCAGTCCCGAGCCGGTCAGGTAGCCGCGGGCAACGCACTCCACCTCGAGCATCTCCAGCCGGTGCACCAGCAGCGCCCGACCGAGCACCTCCTCGGGGATGCGGGGGTCGTCGGGCGGCCCGGCCAGGTGATTGGCCGCGTCCACGAGTCCGAAGAAAAAGACGCTCATCGCGGTCAGGATGCGGCCCTTGTCGGGAATCACGCTGTCCAGGATGAAGTCGTAGGCGGAGATCCGGTCGCTGGCGACCAGCAACAGGTGGTGGTCGTCGACCCGGTAGATCTCCCGAACCTTGCCACTGGCCACATGCTGGTAATCGGACAACGGGGGTCGCATCGGGTCAGCCTATCGGGCGAGCCGGCACCATTTGGGGGCGAGCTGTGCTGGTATCGGAGACATGACGAGGTACCTGCCGTACTCCACCCGGCCCTTCCGCCTGTTCGGTCAACTGATCAGCGACATCACCATTTCGCTGTGGACCGTGATCTGGGTATTCGTCGGCATCGCGGTGCACGACGCGATCGCGACGATCGCGGAGGCCGGCCGACAAGTGGAGAGCGGCTCCAAGGACCTGGCGGGCAACCTGGCGTCGGCGGGACACGGTGCGCACAACGTTCCGTTGCTCGGCGATGCGCTAGGCAAACCGCTCGACGCGGCCAGCCAGGCGGCGCTGGACGTGGCCGGCGCGGGACACAGCCTCGATTACACCGCGAGCTGGCTGGCCTGGGTGCTGGCGCTGGCGGTCGCGTCACCCCCGATTCTGGCGGTGACCGTGCCGTGGCTGTTGCTGCGGTGGCGGTTCTTCCGGCGCAAGTGGGTGGTGACCGCGTTGGCGGCGACGGCGGCGGGACAGCAACTGCTGGCGCTGCGGGCGTTGGCCAACCGGTCGCCGGCCAAACTCGCGGCGGTCAGTGCCGACCCGGTCGGCGGCTGGCGCCACGAGGACCCGATGGTCATCCGCGGCCTGGCCGCACTGGAACTGCGCGCCGCCGGGATCAGGTTGCGAATGCCCTGAGCCGGCGGCCTCCCTAACCCTGGTGCAGTTCCACGACCAAATGCCGGATGCCGGTATGCCGGTTGCTGCGGGTCCACTCCGGCGGTTCCACCAGCCGGACTGCCCCGAACCGTGACAGCAGCTCCTCGTAGAGCACGCGCAGCTCGAGCCGGGCCAGGTTTGCCCCGAGACAGTAGTGCACCCCCTGACCGAAGCCCAGGTGCGGATTGGGTTTACGGGTGATGTCGAATTGGGCCGCGCGCTCGAAGACGGCGTCGTCGCGGTTGGCGGAGCCTTCCCAGATCTGCACTTTCTGACCCGCCCCGATCGCGTGTCCCCCGAGGGTCACGTCGCGGGTGGCGGTGCGCCGCTTGGACGGTGACGGCGAGGTCCACCGGATGATCTCCTCGACCGCCGTTGGCAACAACCCGAAATCGCCTCGCAGCACGCGTAATTGGTCGGGATGTTCGGCCAGGGCCAGTAGCCCGCCCGCGACGGCGTTGCGCGTGGTCTCCGCGCCGGCGCTGAAGAGCAGGCTGAAGAACAGATACACCTCGAGATCGGAGAGGGCCTGGGCGGCTTCGTCTTCGACCATGGCGTTGGCCACCACCGACAGCATGTCGTCGGTCGGCTGCGCACGCTTGGCGGCGATCAACTCCTGCCCGTAGTTGTACATCCGCGACCCGGCTTCCTCGATGGACAGCTGTGAGAGCGCCGCTTTGCGCGAGCCACCGAAGTCGAATTGAGGCTCAATGGCCTCGAACAGCCAATGTCGTTCGTTCTCGGGCACTCCCAACAGAATGCAGATCATCTGCATCGGCAACTCGGCGGCGATGTCGACCAGGAAGTCGAACGGCTCGCCGGGCACCACCTCGTCCACCAGGCGGCGGGCCCGGGCCCGTAGGTCGTCCTCGACGCGACGAATCATCCGGGGCGTGAGCCCGGAGCTGACCAGTCGCCGGATCTGCGAGTGCCTCGGGTCATCCATCATGTTGAGCACCTGACCCGCGATGGCCAGATCCTGCAGCAGCGTGCCACCGAACGGACGGGCACCACCCGTGACGGACGAGTACGTCACCGGATCACGCAGCACCTCAAGGGTTTCCGCGTGGGTGGCCACCGACCAGAACCCTTCCCCGTCGGGCGTGTTGTCGGTGGGCTCGTGCCAGAACACCGGCGCCTCGCGGCGGTGGACGGCGAACAGATCGTGCGGGAAGCCGTCGGCGAAGTTGTCCAGATCGGTGAAGTCGATGCTGGTCACCGCGGCGGTCACAAGATCGCCCCCGGCGTATATTTGGCCGCCTCCGGATGGCGGCCCACCAGTTCGTCCACCAGCGCGGCCACCGCGTCGACCTGGTCGCCGGCCGCGCCAATGAAAACCTCCTTGTCGGCCAGCGCGGCGTCGAGCGCCTTGCGGTCCAGCGGCAACCGCTCGTCGGCGGCCAGCCGGTCCAACAGATCCGGCTCCGCGCCGCGTTCCCGCATGGCCAGTGCCGTAGCCACCGCGTGTTCGCGGATCACGTGGTGCGCGGATTCGCGTCCCACACCCGCACGCACCGCGGCCATCAGCACCTTGGTGGTGGCCAGAAAGGGCAGGTACCGGTCCAGTTCACGCTGGATCACCGCCGGGTAGGCCCCGAACTCGTCGAGCACCGTCAGGAATGTCTCGATCTGACCGTCGACGGCAAAGAAGCTGTCCGGCAACGCAACTCGACGCACCACCGAGCAGAAGACGTCCCCTTCGTTCCACTGCGCGCCGGCCAGCTCGGCGGCCATCGAGGCGTAACCGCGCAGCACCACCTGTAGTCCGTTGACCCGTTCGCAGCTGCGGGTGTTCATCTTGTGCGGCATCGCCGACGAACCGACCTGACCTTCGGCGAATCCTTCGGTGACCAGCTCGTGCCCGGCCATCAACCGGATGGTGTGCGCCAGCGACGACGGTCCCGCGCCCAGTTGCACCAGCGCGGACAGCACGTCGTGGTCCAGCGAACGCGGGTACACCTGACCGACGCTGTGCAATACCGTTGTGAAGCCCAGGAACTCGGCCACCTGCCGCTCGAGGGCGGCGAGTTTGCCCGCGTCGCCGCCGAGCAGGTCGAGCATGTCCTGGGCGGTGCCCATCGGCCCTTTGATGCCGCGCAGCGGGTAACGGTCGATCAGTTCCTGCAGCCGGGTCAGCGCGATCAGCGTCTCCTGCGCGGCCGAGGCGAACCGCTTGCCCAGGGTGGTGGCCTGAGCGGCGACGTTGTGACTGCGCCCGGCCATCACCAGATCGCGGTAGGCCACGGCCCGCTCGGCAAGCCGCGCCGCCACCGCCACCCCGTGGCCGAACACCAGTTCCAGCGACTGCCGAATCTGCAGCTGCTCCACGTTCTCCGTCAGGTCCCTGCTGGTCATGCCCTTGTGCACGTGCTCGTGGCCGGCAAGGGCGTTGAATTCTTCGATACGGGCCTTGACGTCGTGGCGCAGCACTCGCTCACGCGCCGCGATGGAGGCCAGATCGACGTTGTCCAGGACCCGCTCGTAGTCGGCGATCGCTTGCTGCGGCACGTCCACTCCGAGCCCCGACTGCGCCCGCAGCACCGCCAGCCACAGCCGCCGCTCGGCTACCACCTTGGCCTCGGGCGACCAGATCGCCACCATCTCAGCGCTTGCGTACCGGTTGGCCAGCACGTTCGGAATGCTCACGAACACACAGCTTACGGTCGGGATGGGTCTGGGCCAGGAAGGACTGCCGATGCCCGACGGGGCGCCCTCCGGGCCATGATCACCGCGGCGCAAGTGACATGATGCCGCCATGTACTTCGCGGGCGTCGACCTCGCCTGGGCCGGCCGCAACCCGACCGGGATCGCGGTGGTCGATGACGACGGGGTCCTGGTCAGCGTCGGCGCGGTCCGCACCGACGATGACGTGCTTGAAACGTTGCGTCCGTGGGTGCGCGCCGAGTGCGTGGTGGGTTTCGATGCGCCGCTGGTGGTGACCAATCCGACCGGTCAGCGTCCGGCCGAGACGGCGCTCAACCGGGATTTCCGCAGGTTCGAGGCGGGGGCGCACCCATCCAATACCGGCAAACCCGAATTTGCCGACGGACCACGTGCCGCGCGGCTGGCGGCGGGCCTGGACCTGAACCTCGACCCGTATTCACCCGCGCCGCGACGGGCCCTCGAGGTGTATCCGCACGCGGCGACGGTCGCCCTGTTCCGGCTGCCCCGCACGCTGAAGTACAAAGCCAAGCCGGGCAGGGACCTCGGGCAGCTCCGGTCGGAGTTGCTGCGGCTGATGGATCTCGTCGAGACACTGGCCGACGCGCCGGTACCACTGCACGTCGGTGACCACCCCGACTGGGTCCGGCTGCGCCACGCCGTGGTGACGGCGCAGCGCAAAAGCCACCTGCGGCGCGCGGAGGACCCCGTCGATGCCGTGGTCTGCGCCTATGTGGCGCTCTACGCGCAGCGTCGCCCCGACGACATCACCTTCTACGGCGACACGACGAGCGGCTATATCGCGACGCCGTCGTTGTCCAAAGACGTGCTGACGATCCGCACCGGGGGTTGATCGACCGGCGCCAGCACTTCGATCAGGTCGATCACCGTCGCCATCGCCGCGGCGCGCGGGTCGCGTCCTTCCACCAGCGCGGAGACCACCGAACCGTCGACGGCGCAGATCAAGGTGCACACCAGCTCGATCTGGACCGATCTGCCCGATCGTTCGATGGCCTCGGCGACCGCCTCGGCGCGCTGCCGCAGGCTGCGCCGCATGCTTTCCCGCAAGGCGGGAAGACGGGTACAGGCGATATGACGCTCATATCGCGATATCAGCTGCTCGGCCAGCCCCGGTCCGGATACGTCCCCCACCAGCAGATCGACCAGCACTTCCGCAGTGGTCTCCGGCCCCCGGCGGCGCCGGGACAGGCCGTTGACCCGGGCCCGTAGCTGCGCCACCTCGATCATCCCGATGTGCTCGACCGCGCGCGCGATCAAATCGTCGAGCGACGAGAAATAGTAGGTAGTAGACGCCAGTGGCAGGCCGGCTCGCCGGGCGACCGCCCGGTGGCGTACCGCTTCGAACCCGCCTTCGCCGAGCAGCTCGGCGGCAGCGCTCACCAACGCGTACCGCCGTCGTTCTCCTTTAGGAGTAACTGCTGCTGCTGTCACGCCCACCCATGCTGCCAGCCAAAGTGGTACTGCATTGCCATTTTCGCGAAACGAACATGGCATGATTGCCCGCATGCCAGACATCAGCCGCCGCGCCGTACTGCGCCTCGGCGCTGCCGCCGCATGCGGCGCGGGCGGCGCATATGCGCTCGACGTGCTGTTTCAGCCGCGAACGTCGGGCGCCGCCCCGGTTTCCTGGACTGGGACAAACGTTCCATTGGCGCCGGCACGGCCGCTGGATCCGGCACCACCGGCGCAGGCGGCTCCGACGATGCTGACGGGCTCGTTCGTCTCGGCAGCCCGGGGCGGCATATCGACCAATTGGGCGATCGCGCGTCCGCCCGGACAGACCAAGCCGCTGCGACCGGTCATCGCGTTGCACGGTAAAGGCAACGACGCCGCCGCCGTGATGGCCGGCGGTGTCGAGCAAGGCCTGGCGCAGGCGGTCAACGCCGGGTTGCCGCCGTTTGCGGTCGTCGCCGTCGACGGCGGCGGCGGTTACTGGCACAAGCGGGCCGACGGCGACGACGCCGGGGCGATGGTGCTCAACGAGTTGATCCCGATGCTGGACAGCCATGGCCTGGACACCTCCCGGGTGGGATTTCTGGGTTGGTCGATGGGCGGCTACGGGGCGCTGCTACTCGGTGGCCGGCTCGGCGCGGGTCGTACCGCGGCGATCTGCGCGGTGAGCCCCGCGCTGTGGACGTCCTCGGGCGCGGCCGCGCCCGGCGCCTTCGACGGGCCCGACGACTATGCGGCCAACTCGGTGTGGGGTATGCCGGCCCTGGGTTCCATTCCGATCCGCATCGACTGCGGCGACAGCGACCCGTTCTATTCGGCGACCAAGCAGTTCATCGCTCAGCTACCGAATCCTCCGGCCGGCGGTTTCTCACCGGGCGGACACGACGGGGGGTTCTGGAGCTCGCAGCTGCCGGCCGAGATGACGTGGATGGCGCCGATATTGACGGCGTAGCCCCGCGGCGATCGCAAGCGCGGCGACGCCGGGCGACGCGGGTCGCCGCCATCTGCCGTCGCGTGGATACCGTCGTCATGTGAGCGCACCGTTCGGCTGGCACAATCCATACCCCTGGCCTCGCACACCCGTACTCGGTGCCAACGTCGTTTGCACCTCCCAACCGCTCGCCGCTCAGGCCGGCCTGTCGATGCTGGCCGCCGGCGGCAACGCGGTCGACGCGGCCATCGCTGCCGCGATCACCCTGACGATCGTCGAACCGGTGTCCAACGGCATCGGATCGGACGCGTTCGCGATCGTTTGGGACGGTAAGCAGCTGCACGGCCTCAACGCGTCGGGACGCTCACCCGCGGCGTGGACGCCTGAATACTTTGGCGGTCAGGGTGTTCCGGCCTTCGGCTGGAATTCGGTGACGGTGCCCGGAGCCGTGTCGGGATGGGTGCAGCTGCACGAGCGGTTCGGCAGGCTGTCGTTCGATCGGCTGTTCGCGCCCGCTATCTCCTACGGCCGCAACGGCTTCCTGGTGTCTCCGATGGTGGCTTCGCAGTGGCAGGCGCAGGTTCCAGTCTTCGCATCGCAGCCGGGGTTCGCCGCCGCCTTCCTGCGGGGTGGACGAGCACCTCAAGCCGGGGAATTGGTCACTCTCCCGGACCATGCGACCACGCTGGAGAAGATCGCGTCATCCGGCGGCGAGGCGTTCTACCGCGGCGAGTTGGCCGCCAGGATCGAGGCGCACTCAACCGCCCACGGCGGCGCGATGCGGGCCAGCGACCTGGCGGCCCACCGGGCCGACTGGGTCGGCACCATCAGTGGTCAGTATCGCGGCTACACGCTGCACGAGATACCGCCCAACGGTCAGGGCATCGTCGCTCTGATCGCGCTGGGCATCCTTGAACACTTCGACATGTCCTCGTTGCCGATCGATTCCGCCGATAGCGTCCACCTACAGATCGAGGCGTTGAAGCTGGCATTCGCGGACGCTCACGCATGTGTCGCCGACATCGACCACATGACCGTGACCACCGAACGTCTTCTGGATAAGGAGTATCTCAGTCAGCGGGCCGCGCTGATCGACCCGCGGCGCGCAACGCCCGCTTGGGCCGGAACACCCAGGGGTGGAACGGTTTATCTGACTGCCGCCGATGCGTCCGGGATGATGGTCTCGATGATCCAGTCGAACTACATGGGATTCGGCTCCGGCGTAGTGGTGCCGGACACCGGCATTGCACTGCAGAACCGGGGCGCGAATTTTGTTGCTACGCCAGGCCATCCCAATCAGATCGGTCCGGCCAAGCGTCCCTTCCACACGATCATCCCCGGCTTTGTCAGCAAGGACGGCGCACCGGTGATGAGTTTCGGGGTGATGGGCGGGCCGATGCAGCCGCAGGGTCACGTGCAGGTGCTGGTGCGCATCGCCGATCACGGCCAGAACCCGCAGGCAGCCTGTGACGGCCCGCGCTTTCGTTGGGTGGATGGCATGCAAGTGGCCTGCGAGAACGGATTTCCCACCGCGACGCTCGACGAGCTGCGGCAGCGCGGGCATGATCTGCTCACCGTGGACGATTACAACGCGTTCGGTAGCTGCCAGGCGATCTGGCGTCTGGGCGACGGGTATCTCGCGGCCAGCGACCCGCGGCGGGACGGGCAAGCTGCCGCGTTTTGATTCGCCACTTGGACTGACGGCAAGCTCACAGGAAACGAAGAGCCAATCGGCGGTATGGGCTGGGTAATCTCGAGTCCGGCGGTTTCCGTTGAGGGGCGGTGCGGCGGTGGGCTCAGTTCATCCGAGGTCCGGAGATGTGTTTGCCGGGTACACAATTGACCGGTTGTTGGGGTCTGGGGGTATGGGCGAGGTGTATCTCGCCCAGCATCCGCGGCTACCGCGCCGGGAGGCGTTGAAGATCCTCAACGACGACATCTGCGCCGACCCGGCCTACCGGCAGCGCTTCATCAAGGAAGCCGATCTGGCTGCGGCGCTGTGGCATCCGAACATCGTGCGCATCAACGACCGAGGCGAATCCGACGGGCAACTGTGGATCGCGATGGACTTCGTCGACGGCACCGACGTCGCCAGCCTGCTACGCGAACAGTATCCGGCCGGCATGCCCGTCGATCAGGTCGACGTGATCATCGACGCGATCGCCGCCGCACTCGATTACGCCCACCACCACCATGACGTGCTGCACCGCGATGTCGGGCCGGCCAACATCCTGCTCGCCGCCCCGGGCACCGACGAACAACGAATCCTGCTGGGCGACTTCGGTATCGCCCGCACCATCGGCGACACCGGCGGCCTGACCGCGACCAACATGATGATCGGCACCTTCCCCTATGCCGCACCCGAACAACTCACCGACGAACCCATCGACGGCCGCGCCGACCAATACGCCCTGGCCGCCACCGCCTACCACCTGCTGACCGGCGCCCCGCTGTTCCCCCACGCCAACCCCGCCGTCGTCATCAGCCGCCACCTCAACACCCCACCGCCGGCACTGGCCGAAACCCGCCCCACACTGGCCGCCTTCGACCCCGTCTTCGCCACCGCCCTGGCCAAAACCCCCACCGACCGATACACCCGATGCAGCGACTTCGCCCACGCGTTCAGCCGCGCCGCCCACACCCTGGCCCCGGCCACCAACTCAACACGCACCATGCCCAGACCCCTGGCCGTCAGAACCCCCACACCACGACGCCGACCAACCCGCGCCCTCGCGGCCGCGGCGGTGGTCATCGCCGTGGCCGGCGTCAGCGCTGGCGGCTATGAGCGCGCAGGCGGCAGACCGCTCGCCTCAGCTCCGGTGGCTGCTCAACATGCCGTGGCATCGGCCCTACCACCGATTGCCCCCGCGCTGGCGCAACCGCCCTCCCCGGCACCGGTTCCCGCCGCTCCTCGCGCGGCGGCACCTGCCGCCGTGTCCGCTCCGGCTGCACCGAAAGTCAAAGCATCCGCTCCCACGCCACAGCGGGCAGCGGTCGATCGCGACCAGACATTCGTCAACCAGCTCTCCAAAATTCCCGGCCTCACCGTCACCGACCCGACGACGGCCGCCGCAACGGGTCGCGCCATCTGTAAGAGCCTGAAGAACGGGTCGACCCCCAACGATTCCGTGCAGGCCACCGTGAACGGCAACAGTGGCCTCACGCCCGCACAGGCCGCCGCCGGTGTCAACGCCGCCATCGGCGTCTATTGCCCGCAATATCCGCATTAGGTCGTCTAATGCGTTGAGCCGTTTCGTCTCTCGCGGACCCCGGTCTGATCCCGCAGCGCGCAGGCCACCGTCGCCCCGGCAGCCCCAAGGTGAACTAAAGGTAAACTCATAGGAAACTAAGCGTGACTGCACGGTGAATCGGCGGGTAATATCAGATCGGCAATGCGGGCTGACGCGGGTGCTGCGTCGGCATTCCTGTAACGGATGGTGCGATGATTGGCTCGATTCCCTCCGGCATGGGCTTGAGTGCCGGAGATGTGTTTGCCGGGTACACAATTGACCGGTTGTTGGGGTCTGGGGGTATGGGCGAGGTGTATCTCGCCCAGCATCCGCGGCTACCGCGCCGGGAGGCGTTGAAGATCCTCAACGACGACATCTGCGCCGACCCGGCCTACCGGCAGCGCTTCATCAAGGAAGCCGATCTGGCTGCGGCGCTGTGGCATCCGAACATCGTGCGCATCAACGACCGAGGCGAATCCGACGGGCAACTGTGGATCGCGATGGACTTCGTCGACGGCACCGACGTCGCCAGCCTGCTACGCGAACAGTATCCGGCCGGCATGCCCGTCGATCAGGTCGACGTGATCATCGACGCGATCGCCGCCGCACTCGATTACGCCCACCACCACCATGACGTGCTGCACCGCGATGTCGGGCCGGCCAACATCCTGCTCGCCGCCCCGGGCACCGACGAACAACGAATCCTGCTGGGCGACTTCGGTATCGCCCGCACCATCGGCGACACCGGCGGCCTGACCGCGACCAACATGATGATCGGCACCTTCCCCTATGCCGCACCCGAACAACTCACCGACGAACCCATCGACGGCCGCGCCGACCAATACGCCCTGGCCGCCACCGCCTACCACCTGCTGACCGGCGCCCCGCTGTTCCCCCACGCCAACCCCGCCGTCGTCATCAGCCGCCACCTCAACACCCCACCGCCGGCACTGGCCGAAACCCGCCCCACACTGGCCGCCTTCGACCCCGTCTTCGCCACCGCCCTGGCCAAAACCCCCACCGACCGATACACCCGATGCAGCGACTTCGCCCACGCGTTCAGCCGCGCCGCCCACACCCTGACCCCGGCCACCAACTCAACACGCACCATGCCCAGACCCCTGGCCGTCAGAACACCCACAACGACAACCCCACCACCCGCGACACCACCACGGCGACGCCGGCGCATCTTCGCCGCTGCCGCAACGGCAGTAGCTCTCACCGGCGTCGCCGCCAGTGACTACCAGATCGACGACAAATCCGAGGCCGCCGCACCGGCCGCGTCGGCCGCTTCGGTGCAACCTCGGCTGGCGGTCGAGAACGTGCCACCCCCCGCGGCACCCGCGCAGCCGGCGGCATCACCGCCGACTGAGGCTGCCCCAAGCCAGCTTCCGGCCCCGCCCCCGGCTCCGGCAGTTGCTCCGCCGCGTCCGCCCCTGCCGGCCGTGGCAACAGCTCCGGTCGCTTCGGCGCCCGCTTTGCCGTCGCCGCCGAAAGCGCCGGCACCTCCTCCGCAACGGCCGCCGGACCCGGACCAGGCCTTCGTCAACATGGTGTCCGGCATTCCCGGCCTCACCGTGACCGACCCGGCCACGGCCGCCGCGACCGGCCGCGCGGTGTGCACGAGCCTGCAAAACGGCGCGACACCAAACGATTCCGTTCAGGCGACCGTGAACGGCAACAACACCGTGACCCCCGCCCAGGCGGCCGCCGGGGTCAACGCCGCGATCACCGTTTACTGCCCGCAATATCAGCGGTAGGCGCGCCTGCTACCGGAGGCTGATCTCGCCTTCGGCCGCGCGCCGACCGATGTCGGTGCGAAAGTGGCTGCCGGGCAATCGAATCGATCCGAGGATCTCGTACGCACGGGCACGCGCTTCGGCCAGGTCCGCTCCGGTACCGACCACTGACAGCACTCGACCCCCGGAGGAGACGATCGCTCCGTCGTCACGGCGTGCGGTGCCGGCGTGCAGGACGCCGTCGGCTTCGGAGCCGACGATGACGTCTCCGACCCGCGGCCGTCCGGGATAGTTCTCGGCCGCCAGCACCACCGTCACTGCCGCGCCATCGCGCCAACGCAACTGCTCGAAGTCAGCCAGCTTTCCGCTGCCGGCGGCGTGCAGTAGTTGGCCGAGCGGCGATTCCAGTAGGGCCAGCACCGCCTGAGTCTCCGGATCACCGAAGCGGCAATTGAATTCGACCACCGCGGGACCGTTGGAGGTGATCGCCAGACCGGCGTAGAGCAGGCCGTTGAACGGGCTGCCGCGACGGACGAGTTCGGCCGCAACGGGTTCGACGACCCGGCTGACGATCTCGCGGTAGACGTTTTCGGGCAGCCAGGGCAGCGGCGCGTAGGCGCCCATGCCACCGGTGTTGGGGCCGGCATCGCCGTCGCCGACCCGTTTGAAGTCCTGGGCAGGCAGCAGTGGCACCACGGTCGCGCCGTCGAGCACGCAGAACAACGAGACCTCGGGTCCGTCCAGGAACGACTCGAGCAGCACCGGATGACCCGACTCCAGCAGGCCGGCGGCGTGGGCGCGGGCGGCGTCGCGGTCCGCGGTCACCACGACGCCTTTGCCGGCAGCCAGCGAGTCATCCTTGACCACCCAGGCCGGATCACCCGCAGGCGGCCCGAAACGTTCCAGGGCGGCGTCGAGATGCGCCGGGTTGTCGACGATCTCACTGGCCGCCGTCCGGACCCCGGCCGCGGCCATCACCTCTTTGGCGAAGGCCTTGGATCCTTCGATCCGCGCCGCGTCCTTGCCGGGACCGAAGCACACGATGCCGGCGGCGCGCAGGGCGTCGGCCACCCCCAGCACCAGCGGCACCTCGGGTCCGATCACCACCAGGTCGGCCTCGACCTTTCGCGCCAGGCCCACGACCTGATCAGCGGAGGTGACATCGACGTCGTACTGCTCGGCCAGCCGGGCGGTGCCCGCATTGCCAGGGGCGACGATCAGCCCCGTGACCTGCGGGTCTCTACTGAGCGCCAGCAGCAGGGCATGTTCACGGGCACCGGAGCCGATCACCAGGACGCGCACGACAGGTCACACTATCTGACGCCGAGCAGACACAAAATCACACGTTTCGCGAAGCGAACGTGCGATTTCGCGTCTGCTCGCGAGGCTTCGGGACATCCCGCTAGACAATCTTTTCCAGCAGGTCCCTGAGGTCATGCTGCTGCCTGACGGTGAGGCGGCCGAGGCGCTTGTCGAACTCCTCCGACAGCAGCGCCAGACCCTTGGTGGCGGCCCGGCGTCCCTCCGGGGTGAGCAGCAGACGGTGGCGTCGCAGGTCGGCGGGGTCGATCTCACGGCGCACGAATTTCGCCGCTTCCAGTCGTTTGAGGTAGAGCGTCACGGTCGCCTTGGGCATGCTCAACGCCGCCGCGAGTTCGGCGGGGTACGGGTGCTCATCGATCTCCGCGAGCAGGAAAAGCTCCTTGGACTCCAGGCCCAGCGCGCTGATGCGAGGCTCCGCGCACGAGATCACCGACAGCAGGACCCGATAGTTGAGCGACCAGATCTTGGCCGCCTCGACAGCAGACATCGACTTGCCAGATCGTTCAGTCGTGAACTAGTTTATTAATGAACAATCGCATAGTCGAACAACTTACCAGAAAGCGGGCGCCATGCCTCTGGATCAGTACGCGACACTCGGTCGATCAGGATTGCGGGTCAGCCCGCTGTGCCTGGGGGCCATGACGTTCGGTGAAGACCTCGGCTGGGGCACCAGCGTCGAGGAGTCCCAACAAATCATCGACCGCTACCTCGAACTCGGCGGCAACTTCATCGACACGGCCAACTTCTACACCAGGAGCCACTCCGAAAAGATCATCGGCGACCACGTCGGACGCCATCCGGCCCGGCGCGATCGCCTGGTGATCGCCACCAAGTTCAGTGGCAACCTGTACCCGGGCGACCCCAACGGCGGCGGCTCGGGCCGCAAGTCGGTGATCAAGGCGTGCGAGAACTCGTTGCGGCGCTTGCAGACCGACTACATCGACCTGTACTGGCTGCACATGTGGGACCAGAACACTCCCATCGAGGAGACGATGGCCGCACTGGACGACCTGGTCCGGGCCGGCAAGGTGCGCTACCTGGGCGTCTCGGACACCCCGGCCTGGAAGATCGTGGAGGCCAACCTGATCGCGCGTTTCCGCGGCTGGTCGTCATTCGTCGGCTTGCAGATCGAATATTCGTTGCTGGAACGCACCGTCGAACAGGAACTCGTGCCGATGGCCACCGAATTCGGTCTCGGGATCACACCCTGGTCACCGCTGAAAGGCGGTGTGCTGAGCGGAAAGTACACGCGCGCCAACAAGGACCGGCAACAGTCTGGCCGCGGCGCCATGGTCGACACCTTCCTCAACGAGGAGACGTACGCCCTCATCGACGAACTCGAGATCATCGCCCGCGCGCACGACACCTCGGTGTCCAGCGTGGCACTGGCCTGGCTGCAGGCGCGGCAGGCGGTGACGTCCATCATCATCGGGGCACGACGGCTTTCGCAGTTCGACGAGAACGTGCGGGCGGTGGACGTGCAGCTCACGGCCGACGACTTAGCGCGCCTGGACGCTCTCACCAGGCCGGCTTTCGGGTTCCCGCAGAGCATGATCGAGATGGCGCCGGGCATCATCAACGGCGGAACGTCGGTCAACGGCTTATCGGCGCCGATCTCGGAGTACGTGATGCCCGCCGGCGGTCGCCCCTACTAGGGCGAGCAGACGCGAAATCGCCTATTTAGTGGCGAAATACAGCGATTTAGCGTCTGCTCGGCGGTCTCAGGTGCCGCCCGAATTCATCTTGAGTGCGCGTTCGACGTTGGCCTTCTTGTCTTCCTCTGCGCCCTTGGCCGCGGCCTTCTTACGCCTGGCCACAACCGTGTCGACGGCCCCATTGAGCGCCGAACCCAGCGGGAAACCCAGGTAATGCGTGAGGAACAGCGCCATTTCCTTCAGCTCGGTCTCGCTGAGCTCGCCGTTCAGCAGCGCGGCGTTGATCTGAATTTCGGCCAGGTCGCGATTTCCGACGGCGGTGACCGCGGTCAGCGTCATGATGCGCTTGTCCCGCATCGACAACCCGGGCCGGGTCCAGATGGAACCGAACAGGTGGTCCACCGTCAGGTCGAAGTAGGGGTCGCCCTCGATATTGGGCATCTCCCAGCCGTAGACCTCGTTCATCTTGTCCAGGCCCTTGCGGCGCAGTTCGTCCATCACGCGTCTTTCTGTTCGTCGTGGGGTACTCCGAGGCCCGGGGCCAGCCGTTCCAGCGCCAGCTTAGCCAGCGGCAGGTCGACCGAAACCGATTCGGCCAGGGCCAGCGCCAAGCTCAGATCCTTCTCCCCCAGCCCACGGGTGTGTGTGAACCCGTCGTATAAAAAGTGGCCCGGCTCAAGGTCTTTCGTATCGTCGCGGAACATGATCGAACCGGCTCCGCCGGTCAGCTTGTCGGTGTGACGAACAACGTTGCCCAAGTCCTGCAGATTCAAGCCGGCGGCTTCGGCCAGCTTCCACGCCTCTCCTACCGCCGCGTACGTGGTGAAAGTGAGCATGTTGCGCGCCAGCTTCATCCGGGTGCCCGCTCCGGGCGGCCCGGCATGCACCACCAGTTCCGCCCAGTGCTCGAAAGGCTCTTTGACACGGGCGAATACGTCATCGCTCGCTCCCACCATCGTTGCCAGCTGACCGAAACGCGCGGCCCGACCACCACCGCTGACGGGCGCATCGATGACATGAATGTCCTGCGGTTCCAGGTCACGCGCCAGCTCTTCAGCGGTGGCGTCGCTGATCGTCGAATGGATCGCGATGATGGTGCCGGGCTTGGCGCGGGAGGCCAGCTCGCGCACCACCTCGCGGACCTGTCCGTCGTTCAGCACTGTCACGCTGATGATGTCGGCTTCGGCGACGTCGGCCACACTGTCGGCGAGGTGGGCGCCCCGGTCAGCGAATGGCGCCATCGCTTCGGCGCGGACGTCGTACACCGTCAGCCCGCCCGGCCATTCGGACATTTTCTTGGCCATCGGGGCGCCCATGTTGCCAAGTCCGATGTAGCCCAGCTTGAGTTCACTCATGATCGGATGATCTGTCCACCGTCGACGTTGAAGATCTGACCCGTGATCCAGCGGGCCTGATCGCTCAACAGGAACAGACACATGCCCACCAGATCGTCTGGGGTTCCCATGCGCGACAACGGGAGTCCCTTGACGATGTCGTCGACGATCTCCTTGGGCGTGGTGGTTCGGTTGGCCTCAGTGTCGATCGGGCCGGGTGCGATCGCGTTGATCCGGATGTTCTGGCCACCCAGTTCCCGGGACAGTTGCTGGGTGAGGCCGTTGATCCCGACCTTGGCCAGGCCGTAGAAGTTGGCGTAAAGCCACGCCGCCGTGGACGACTGGTTGACAATCGCCCCACCGCCCCGCTTGGCCATCTTCTTGTAGACCGCGCGGGTACACCACAGGGCGCCATCGAGATTCACGCTCATGAACCGCTTGTAGTACTCGGGGTCCACGGTGAGCAGGAAATCCAGCTTCATCCCGCCGAAGATCGCGGCGTTGTTGACCAGGTAGTCGATGCCGCCGAACTCGGCGAGGGTGCGATCGGCCATCGCCTTGGCCGATGCCGGGTCGGACACGTCCACCGGGACGCTGATGGCGGTTCCGCCGTCCGCGACGATCTGCTTGGCCACCCCTTCGGCGGCCTCGGCGTTGATGTCGGCCACCACCACCGCGGCGCCCTCGCGCGCCAGCGCCTCGACGTACGCCTGGCCGATACCACCGCCGGACCCGGTGACGATGGCTACCTTGTTCTCGAACTGCACGCTACGCTCCTCTAATTCACTGCCGTCGCAATGGTTTTGATTTCCAGGTATTCTTCGAACCCGGCCAGGCCCATCTCACGCCCGTTGCCCGACTGCTTGTAGCCGCCGAACGGCGCGTCCGCGGAGTACCAGACGCCGCCGTTGACATTGACGGTGCCTACCCGCATCCGCGACGCGAATCGGGCAGCCCGATCCGCGTCCGCACTGAACACGGTGCCGGACAGTCCATATGGCGAGTCGTTGGCGATGCGCAGCGCGTCCTCGTCGCCGTCATGCGCGATCACCGTGAGCACCGGCCCGAAGATCTCCTCCCGGGCCACCCGCGCGTCGTTGCCCAGGCCCGCGATGACGGTGGGTTCGATGAAATAACCGACATCGCGCCCCGCCGGCCGGCCACCGCCGCAGGCGAAAGTCCCGCCCTCGGCAGTCGCTGAGTCGAGGTAACCCTGGACACGGTCTCGCTGCCGAGCCGAAATGACCGGGCCGCAGACGGTTCCGGGATCGTTCGGATCACCCGGCTTGATCCCGGACATGGTTCCCGCCGCGGCCGCGACGGCATCGTCGTAATGCGCCCGGGGCACCACCAACCGGGTGGTGATCGCGCAGCCCTGCCCGGCATGCATGGACGCGGTGAACGCCGCCATCGCGCACGCACCGGCCAGGTCAGCGTCATCGAGCACGACAAACGCCGACTTCCCACCCAGTTCCAGGAACACCTTCTTGATGGTGGCGGCCGAATCGCTCATCACGCTCCGCCCGGTGGCCGTGGAACCGGTGAACGAAATCATGTCCACCCGAGGGTCTTTGGCGAGCAGCGCGCCCACGCTGTGGTCGCTGGAGGTGACGATGTTGACCACACCCGGCGGGATGTCGGTGTGCTCGGCGATGAGTTCGCCCAGCACCGCCGCGCACCAAGGGGTGTCGGGCGCAGGCTTCAGCACGATGGTGTTGCCCGCGGCCAGGGCGGGTCCCAGCTTGGCGAGATTGATCTGGTGCGGAAAATTCCACGGGGTGATGGCGCCGACGACACCGACCGCCTCCCGGGCGATGGTGCGCCGCGTCGGAATGCCCATCGGCGCCGCCTGACCGAGATCCTGGTTCCAGACATAGCTTTCGGCGGTGTCCGCCGCGAACGCCAGGTCATTGACCGGACCCTCCAATTGGGCCATCGAGGTGAGCATCCGCGGCGCACCCACCTCGGCGATGGTCAGTTCGCGCAGTTCCTCGGTGTGCTGCTGCATCGCGTCGCGCAACTGCCGGATGCACCGCACCCGCAGTTCGGTGTTGCGCGACCAGTCGGTGTCGTCGAAGGCGCGCCGCGCCGCTTCGATGGCACGACCCATGTCCTGCGCGTCGGCATCCGCGGCGACGCCCAGCACCTCCTCGGTGGCCGGGTTGGCGGTCGGGAAAGTGCCCGCACCGCCTTCCGGGAACTTGCCGTCGATGAACAGTGCACTCACGCCGTCGGCCAACAGGGCCATCTACCACTCCCACCACATGCGCTCAGCCGTGCGAAGCCGAGGACGAATCTGAATGGACAACTGTCCGATATTGTTCTTCCGCACCATAGCCCCGGAGTCGCCGGACGTGCAAGGGCCGATCCCGCACGCTTGCCGAATGTGCGAATACAAGCCCGCTTCACCTGCATATTCAAGCTTGGGGCTTGCTTCGCGACGCACCCGTCCTCTACTTTGGACATGTGTCCAGTGATGCCGCGGTTTCGGTAGCCGACCAGGCTCAGCAGCCGGCCGGCAGGACTCCGCGGAACCGCCGCCAGGAGGAAACCTTCCGGAAGGTGCTGGCCGCCGGCATGGAGACGATGCGGGAGAACTCCTACGCGGACCTGACCGTCCGCATGGTGGCGGCCAAGGCGAAAGTGGCGCCGGCGACCGCGTACACGTACTTCTCATCCAAGAACCACCTGATCGCCGAGGTCTACCTCGACCTGGTGCGCCAGGTGCCGTATTTCACCGACGTCAACGTCGCGATGCACACCCGGGTGGATCAGGCGCTGCGGCATCTCGCGCTGGTCGTCGCCGACGAGCCGGAAGTGGGCGCGGCGTGCACGGCGGCACTGCTGGGCGGAGGTACCGACCCCGCGGTGCGCGCCGTCCGGGACCGGATCGGTGCGGAGATCCACCGCCGCATCGCCTCGGCCATCGGGCCGGGCGCCGAGGCCGGCACCGTCGCCGCGTTGCAAATGGCCTTCTACGGCGCCCTGGTTCAGGCCGGGAGCGGCGAGTTCACTTATCACGAGATTGCCGACCGGTTGGCCGACGTGGTGGGCCTCATCCTGACCGGGGCCGAAAAGGGCGGTGATGCATGACGATTCATGTCGGGGATCCGGAATTGATCCTGGACCCATACGATTACGACTTCCACGAGGACCCGTACCCGTATTACCGGCGGCTGCGTGATGAGGCGCCGCTCTACCACAACGAAGCGCTCGGTTTCTGGGCGGTCTCGCGGCATAGCGATGTGCACCAGGGTTTTCGCAACAGCACCACACTCTCCAACCGCGACGGAGTCTCATTGGATCCCGTCTCGCGCGGCCCGCACGCGTCGAAGACGATGTCGTTTCTGGCCATGGACGACCCGGCGCATCTACGGCTGCGCACGCTGGTGTCCAAAGGTTTCACGCCGCGACGCATTCGCGAACTCGAACCCCGGGTAACCGAACTCGCCGTGCAGCACCTCGACGTGATGCTGGAGAAGGCTGCGTCCGGAACCGTCGACTACGTCGCCGAATTCGCCGGCAAGCTGCCGATGGACGTGATCTCGGAACTGATGGGCGTGCCGGTGGCCGATCGCGACCGCATCCGCGCCTGGGCCGACGGCGTCATGCACCGCGAAGACGGCGTCACCGACGTGCCGGCATCGGCGATCGAAGCGTCGATCAACCTGATCGTCTACTACCAGGGCATGATCGCCGAACGCCGCAAGAAGCTCACCGACGACCTGACGTCGGCGCTGCTGGAAGCCGAGATCGACGGTGACCGGCTCACCGACGAGGAAGTCCTCGGGTTCATGTTCCTGATGGTGATCGCCGGCAATGAGACGACCACCAAACTCCTTGCCAATGCCGCCTTCTGGGGGCACAAGAACCCCGACCAGCTGACGCCGCTCTACGCCGACCTGTCTCGGATTCCGCTGTGGGTCGAGGAAACGCTGCGTTACGACACGTCCAGCCAGATCCTGGCCCGTACCGTGTCCGGCCCGCTGGAGCTCTACGACACCACGCTGCCCGAAGGGGACGTGCTGTTGCTGCTGCCCGGCTCGGCCCACCGCGACGAGCGCGTGTTCGACCGGCCCGACGATTTCGTGATCGGCCGTGACATCGGCTCGAAGCTTCTGAGTTTCGGCAGTGGAGCCCACTTCTGTCTGGGGGCCCACCTGGCCCGGATGGAGGCGCGGGTAGCGCTGACCGAGTTGTTCAAGCGAATCCGCGGATACGAGGTGGACGAGGCCAACGCCGTCCGCGTCCACTCCAGCAACGTCCGCGGGTTCGCTCACCTACCCGTCACCGTGGAGGTTTCCTGATGCCCCGCTTCGAGCCGCATCCCGCACGCCGGCCCGCCATCGTCGCGGGCGCGTCCTCGGGTATCGGTGCCGCGACCGCCATCGAGCTTGCCGCCCGGGGCTTTCCGGTGGCGCTCGGTGCCCGGCGGGTGGAAAAGTGCCAGGAGCTCGTCGACAAGATCCGCGCCGACGGCGGCGAGGCGGTCGCGCTGCCGCTCGACGTCACCGACCCCGAGTCGGTCAAAGACTTCGTGTCCCAGGCCACCGAGCAGCTCGGCGAGATCGAGGTGTTGGTCGCCGGCGCCGGCGACACCTATTTCGGCAAACTGCACGAGATCGACAGCGAGGCGTTCGAGTCGCAGCTGCAGATCCACCTGATCGGGGCGAATCGGCTTGCCACCGCGGTACTTCCCGGCATGCTGCAGCGCCAGCGCGGCGACCTGATCTTCGTGGGTTCCGACGTCGCGCTGCGGCAACGGCCACACATGGGCGCCTACGGGGCGGCGAAGGCCGGGCTGATCGCCATGGTCACCAACCTGCAGATGGAGCTGGAGGGCACCGGTGTGCGGGCGTCGATCGTGCACCCCGGGCCGACGAAGACGGGGATGGGCTGGAGCCTGCCGGCCGAGCTGATCGGCCCGGCGCTGGAGGACTGGGCCAAGTGGGGCCAGGCCCGCCACGACTACTTCCTGCGGGCCTCCGACCTGGCCCGGGCGATCACGTTCGTCGCCGAGACACCGAGGGGCGGGTTCGTGGTGAACATGGAGCTGCAACCCGAAGCTCCGCTGGTCACCACCAAGGACCGTCAGCAACTGAAAGTCGATGAGAAAGCGCTGAATTCATGACTAGCCAGCTAGCGGTGCCGCGGGTTTCCGGCGGCGAAGAAGAACACGGCCACCTCGAGGAGTTCCGCACCGACCCGATCGGGCTGATGCAGCGGGTACGCGACGAATGCGGTGACGTCGGCTGGTTCCAGCTGGCCGGCAAGCACGTCACCCTGCTCACCGGTGCGGGGGCTAACGAATTCTTCTTCCGTTCGGCCGACGAGGATCTGGATCAGGCCGAGGCCTACCCGTTCATGACGCCGATCTTCGGCAAGGGCGTGGTGTTCGACGCCAGCCCGGAACGGCGCAAGGAGATGTTGCACAACTCGGCGTTGCGCGGCGAGCACATGAAGGGCCATGCCGTCACCATCGAGGGCGAAGTGCGAAAGATGGTGGCCGACTGGGGCGATGAAGGCGAGATCGACCTGCTCGACTTCTTCGCCGAGTTGACCATTTACACCTCCACCGCCTGCCTGATCGGGCTGAAGTTCCGCAACCAGCTGGACTCGCGGTTCGCACACTTCTACCACCAACTGGAGCGCGGCACCGACCCGCTGTGCTATGTCGATCCCAACCTGCCGATCGAGAGCTTCCGCATCCGCGACGAGGCCCGCGTCGGTCTGGTGGCGTTGGTGCAGGAGATCATGGACCATCGAATTGCCAACCCGCCCAAGGACAAAACCGACCGCGACATGCTCGACGTGCTGGTGTCCATCAAGGACGAGGACGGCAACCTCCGGTTCTCCGCCGACGAGGTCACCGGCATGTTCATCTCACTGATGTTCGCGGGCCACCACACCAGTTCCGGCACCTCGGCCTGGACACTGATCGAACTGATGCGCCACCCCGAGGCCTACGCCGAGGTCGTCCAGGAACTCGAGGAACTCTACGCCGACGGCCAAGAGGTGAGTTTCCATGCGCTGCGCCAGATCCCGAAGCTGGAGAATGTGCTCAAGGAGACCCTGCGGCTGCACCCGCCGTTGATCATCCTGATGCGGGTGGCCCAGGGCGAGTTCGAGGTGGAGGGTTACCCGATTCACAAGGGCGACTTCGTCGCCGCGTCCCCGGCGATCTCCAACAGGATCCCGGAGGACTTCCCCGACCCCGATTCTTTCGATCCCGACCGCTACGAGAAACCGCGGCAGGAGGACCTGGTCAACCGCTGGACCTGGATTCCGTTCGGCGCGGGCCGGCACCGCTGCGTCGGCGCCGCGTTCGCTCAGATGCAGATCAAGGCCATCTTCTCGGTTCTGTTGCGCGAGTACGAGTTCGAGATGGCTCAGCCGGCCGACAGCTACCACAACGACCACTCCAAGATGGTGGTGCAGTTGGCCCGCCCGGCAAAGGTCCGCTACCGCAAGCGCACTCAGGGATAACCGCGAGGGGATTCAAGATGGGATTCAGGATCGAAGCGGATCTGGACCTGTGCCAGGGTCATGCCATGTGTGAGCTGGAGGCCCCGGACTACTTCCGGGTGCCCCGGCGCGGCAAGGTCGAGATCATCGACGCCGAGCCGCCGGAGGACGCCCGCGACGAGATCGAGCGGGCCGTCGAATCGTGTCCTACCCAAGCCCTGTTCATCAAAGAGAAGGAAAGCTGATGGCGTCACACCCCCGCGAGGCATTGGAAGACTGGGTCGAACGCTGGCTGGAGGTCAACCGGGAGGCCGAGCGGAACGGCGACTGGAAGCCGTTGGCCGACTTCTACGCCGATGACGCGACCTACGGCTGGAACATCGGGCCCAAAGAGGACGTGATGTGCGTCGGCATCGACGAGATCCGCGACATCGCCCTCGGCCTGGAGATGGAGGGGCTGGAGAACTGGCAGTACCCGTATCAGAAGGTGCTCATCGACGACAAGCAGGGTGAGATCGTCGGGTTCTGGAAGCAGGTCGCCATCGACTCCGACGGCGGCCGCTCGGAGATCTACGGCATCGGCGGCAGCTGGTTCCGGCTCAACGCCGACGCCAAGATCGAGTGGCAGCGCGACTTCTTCGACTTCGGCCACGTCCAGGCGCTCTACCTGGACCTGATGAAGGCAGGGAAGCTGTCTCCCGGGATGCAGAAGCGCATCGAGCGCAGCTTGGCAGGCGAGAAATTGCCTGGTTACTACCCACTGGGCGAGGCACCGGCACCTATCTGGTGAGCCGGTCCAATGGTCGCGCGCACCCAACCAAGCATTTGGTTTGTTAAACGCGCTATGCTGACCAATCAGGAGTGCCCTGTGGCACTCATCACTACCGTGCCGGGCATGATGGAGCCAGGCACTACTCAATTCAAAGGCGAAATGGGGTCAGGTCCACCGTGAAGACAAAAGGCGCACTGATCTGGGAATTCAACCAGCCGTGGTCCATCGAGGACATCGAAATTGGCGACCCCGCCAAGGACGAAGTCAAGATCCAGATGGAAGCGGCCGGCATGTGCCACTCGGACCATCACCTGGTGACCGGCGGCATCCCGATGGCAGGCTTCCCGGTGCTCGGTGGCCATGAGGGTGCCGGCATCGTCACCGAGGTCGGCCCCGGCGTGGAGGACATCGCCCCGGGCGACCACGTGGTGCTGTCGTTCATCCCGTCCTGTGGGCAGTGCCCGACCTGTCAGTCCGGGATGCGCAACCTGTGCGACCTCGGGGCCGGGCTGCTGGCCGGTGCGGCCGTGAGCGACGGCACCTTCCGCATCCAGGCCCGCGGCCAGAACGTCTTCCCGATGACGCTGCTCGGGACGTTCTCGCCGTACATGGTCGTGCACCGCAGCTCGGTGGTGAAGATCGACCCGTCCGTTCCGTTCGAGGTGGCCGCGCTGGTCGGCTGCGGCGTCACCACCGGCTACGGCTCGGCGGTCCGCACCGCCGACATCCGGCCGGGTCAGGACGTCGCGATCGTCGGCGTCGGCGGCGTCGGCATGGCGGCCCTGCAGGGCGCGGTCAACGCCGGTGCCCGCTACATCTTCGCGATCGACCCGGTGGAGTGGAAGCGCGACCAGGCGCTGAAGTTCGGTGCCACCCACGTCTACCCGGACATCAACGCCGCTCTCATGGGCATCATGGAGGTCACCTACGGGCTGATGGCCCACAAGGTGGTCGTCACCGTCGGCGAACTGCACGGCGCCGACGTCGACAACTACCTCAACATCACCCAAAAGGGCGGCACCTGCGTGCTGACCGCCATCGGCAGCCTGCTCGACACCAACGTCAACCTCAACCTCGCGATGCTGACCCTGATGCAGAAGAACCTGCAGGGCACCATCTTCGGCGGCGGAAACCCGCAGTACGACATCCCGCAGCTGCTGTCGATGTACAAGGCCGGCAAGCTGAACCTGGATGACATGGTCACCACCCAGTACCGCCTGGAGCAGATCAACGAGGGTTACCAGGACATGCTGGAAGGCAAGAACATTCGCGGCGTCATCCGCTACACGGACGCTGATCGGTAACCCTGGTCCTGAGTGACAGGCTTTCCGCACCTGTTGGCGCCGGGGCGAATCGGCGCCATGACGGTGCGCAACCGGGTGGTCATGTCTCCGATGGAGACGATGTACGGCACCCCGGACGGGTTACCGTCCGAGCGCACCCGCGACTACTTCGCCGCCCGCGCCAAGGGCGGTGTGGGTCTGATCACGCTGGGCGCCACGGGCGTTGACCCGCAGCACCCGGAGACTCCGGGCGGTCTGCACCTGGGCACCGACGCGGCGGTGCACGCGCACCGGGCGCTGGTGGACGAGGTGCACCAGCACGGGGCGAAGATTCAGCCGCAGATCGTGCACGCCGGGCCCGACGGGCTGGGACCGGAGATGTTCGGCGCGACGTCGCTGGGGCCGTCGGTGATTCCGTCGTACCTCACCGGGCGTCCATCGGTGGAGATCACCGGTGCGCAGCTCACCGAGGTGCTCGACCTGTTCAAAGCCGCGGCGCGCCGGGCCGTGGAGGCGGGTTACGACGGTATCGAGCTGCACGCCGCGCACGGCTACATGCTGCTGGGATCCTTCCTTGCGCCGCAACGCAATCGGCGCACCGACTCCTACAGCGGGCACACCGCGCACGGCAGGCTGCGGGTGGTGCTGGACGCGCTCGCGGCCATCCGCTCCGAAATCGGCGACGCGCTGCCGATCACCTTGCGCATCTCCGGATACGAACGGGTCGCCGGCGGCCGGCCGATCTACGAAACCGCCCGGATGGCACCCGAACTCGTCGCCGCGGGAGTCAATGCGTTCCACGTCAGCGGTGGCGTGATCGATCGGCTCGTCACCGGCATGGTGAACAGCGCCGACGACGGCGACGCAGTGAACGTCGGCGCCGCTGCTGCCGTCAAACAAGTGGTCGACGTGCCGGTGATCGCCGTCGGCCGCATCCACGACCCGGTACAGGCCGAACGGATCCTGGCCGATGGGCGCGCCGACTTCGTCGCCATGGGCCGTCCGCTGCTGGCCGATCCCGACCTGCCGGCCAAGCTTGCCGGCGGACAGGCGAACCGGGTGCGTAGGTGCATCTCCTGCGAGAACTGCATCGACGCAATGGAACAACGATTCTCGGTCGACTGCGCGGTGAATCCCCGCACCGGGAAGGAACGCGCGCTGGCGGCGCCGGTTGCCGCGCGGGTGAAGCGGGTGGTGGTGATCGGCGGTGGGCCGGCCGGGCTGGAGACGGCGCGGGTGGCTGCCGAACGCGGACATCGCGTCACACTCTTCGAGCGTGGCCGGCAACTGGGCGGCGCACTGCGCTGGGCAAGCATGCTGCATCCCGAGAATCAGCCCTTCCTGCAGTACCTGCGCCGGGAGATCGCCCTCAGCAGCACCGAAGTGGTTCTTGGCAGCGATGTTTCGGTGTACGACATCGCCGCCTTGAAGCCGGACGCGGTGGTGGTGGCCACCGGTGGCCGGGTCGCGGTCCCGTCGATACCGGGCGCCCACCTGCCGCACGTGCACACCGGCCCAGGTCTGCGGAAAATGCTGGACGGCAGGCGGTTTCTGCGTCCGGGCGCGGTCCGGATGGCCAGCCGTGCCTGGATGCCGCTCGGCCGCCGGGTCACCGTCATCGGTGGCGATCTGGTGGCGCTCGAGTTGGCCGAATTCCTGGCCGCGCGGAGCCGGTTGGTGTCGGTACTCGAGGGCGGCAAGGACATCGCTCCCGAGATCGGCGCCAAACGCAAGACCGAGCACACCGATCGCCTGGACCGGTTGGGCGTCACCGTCCATGTCCGCGCCGAGATCGAACGAATCAGCCCCGGCGCAGTGGTTTTCACCCTGGCCGGGGGCGTCGTCCGCGAACTGGCCACCGACAGCGTCGTCATCGCGGGCAGCGTCGAACCGGACACCGGATTGTTCGACGCGCTGGTTGACGCCCTACCCGACACTCCGATTCACGCCGCCGGTGACTGCACCGGCCTGGGCCTGATCCGCAAAGCCACCGAAGACGGCGCCCGCGCCGCGTGTGCAATCTGAAGAAGGAGAACCGTAATGACCCAAACCGCCCAATCCCCGGCCCTGACCGCGTCACAGTCGTCCTGGCGCTGCGTCCAGGCCCATGACCGCGAGGGCTGGCTGGCACTGATGGCCGACGACGTGGTCGTCGAGGACCCGATCGGTAAGTCGGTGACCAATCCGGACGGCACCGGAGTGAAGGGCAAAGAAGGCGTAGCCACCTTCTACGACACCAACATCGCCGCCAATCAGTTGACGATCACCTGCGAAGAGACTTTCCCGTCCAGCTCGCCTAATGAGATCGCTCATATCCTGGTGCTGCACAGCAAGTTCGAGGGTGGTTTCAGCAGCGAGGTGCGCGGCGTGTTCACCTATCGCGTCAACGACGAGGGGCTGATCAACAGCATGCGCGGGTACTGGAACCTGGAGATGATGACATTCGCGCAGGAGTGATCCCGCGTCTGCTCGGCCAGGGAACTAGCCGATGCGGCCGATGCCGGTGATGTTTCCCTGCATGATCTTGCCGCCCATCAGCACCATGCACGCCGTCTGAATCGGGTCGCTGAGGATGGTGGCCGACTTCGGCTGCTGATGCATCAGATTGCCGGTGGTCGGGTCGATGACCGTGTAGGCGAACACGTCCAATGGCGTGGTCTGGTCCAACCCGATCCGGGTGATGGTGTAGATCAGGCCGTCGCCGGTGGACAGGTGCGGCAGCGCGGCACTGCGAACCTTGCTCTCCCACACGGTATGACAACCCGGCCCCGGACTGTCCATGTCCACCCGGGTCATGCCGCCGACGAAGGGTGCCGTCGGCGGCACCGCCGGACCCGCACCCGGCGGGACCGCCGGATAGGGATAGCCGTACGTGCTGGCAATGAACATCGAGTTACCGGCCCCGATCGGCGAGTTCTCGCTGCCCGGTCCGCCCTGCGTCAGCACGGTCTGCTGACACACGACATTGCCGGTGCCGGACTGGTAGACCATCGCGTGCACCTGCGGCTCCGCGTTGTCCACGATCGTCACGTAGTCAGCCCCGGTCGGACCGAAATAGGTTGGGGTGGAACCGGTTCCCCAACTGAGCTGGCCGGGTTTGCGGGCCGGCCCGCGGTCGTAGTTCTGGCTCCAGATGACCTGCGGGTTGCCGCCACCGTTGAGGTTGATCTCGTAGATCGCGAACGTCGTGGCCACGGCGATGCGGTTGAGTGGCGACGCGGAGATGCTGTTGGCCACCTGCTGTCCGGCGGGAAGCTGCAAACTCGCCACTCCCCCAGCGGCTTTCGCCACGCCGACCACACCGCCGGCGGTCGCGAACCAGACGTTGCCCTGGTAGTCGGGGACGACACCCACCGAGCTGTCGCCGGGCGGTATCGCGCTGGACAGGTCGGTGTTCTTGGTGACGACCAGCTGCCACCGGCCGCGCTCATCCTTGACATGCGCGATGCGCAGCAGGTGATTGGTGCCGTCGATCAGCACCATCTCATTGTTGTTGTCCAGATAGGCATAGACCCCGCCGAGCAGGCCGCCTTTGGTGATGTCCATGCTGGCCAGCGGGATGATCTGCGGAAGGATGCCGCCGGGATCGATCAGATGCAGCACCGGGGCCTGCTGGGTGATCGTGGTGCACAGCGCCAGCACCAGACCGTCGGTGCCCTGGGTGATCGTCGGACAGGCGGCTAACAACGGATAGGCGAAAACCGGCACCAGGCGGGCGCCGGGCCCGGGAAGCGGGCCGGCATCAGCCGATCCGGCGTCGTTGTGCATCGAGGCCAGGCCGTTCGGCGCCATGTAAGGATTGGGCGGGCCGAGGGGCCCGAATGCGCTGGCGGCGTGTGCCGGTGTCAGCGCGGGAACCAGAGACGCCGCGCATGCGGTCAGCACTGCCATCGGAATCGCAAGCAGTGCTTTGGGAAAACGCACCAAGGTCGCCTCCCGTGAATTGGGTCACATCGGATTTTGGCGACCGTTGAGCACGACACGGCAACGGTGCGTTAACGATTCGGCGGCGCCGAATCGCGGCGCTAGGCCTGGTCGGGGATGAACACCCCGGCCCCTTGCGCCATCCTCGCCAGAGTGTCATAGGCCATCCACATGAATCCGGCTTCGCCCCAGCGCTTTCCGAAGCTGTTCTGAGTTCGCACCGCGCCGGCGTTCTTGTTGTCGTCGTAGGCGGTGATGACCATGACGTGCCCGGCCTTCTTGCCGGACGAGTTCAGCATCCACTGTCCGTTGCCGACGTACGGCGACGGTGAGCCGCGATAGTGCGGGAAGTCGCTGTAGAGGTTGACGCCGAAAGCGACCGGCAGACCCTGTGCGATGACCGTCCTCAGGTGGTTCAGGCCGTCGGGGCCGGTGATCCTGATCAGTCTGTGGCTGGGGATCCGAAACATCGGGTCCGGGTCAATGGTTCGCGAACCATAGTCGGTCCAGTTGGCCTCACACGACGTGGTGGACTTGCGTCTGCCGATGTTGGGCGCCGCAGCCAGTGAAGGCGTACCACCGTTGGCTTGTAACCAATTCAGGCACTTGACCATTTGGCCGCCCTTGCAGGTGTTTTCGGTGAGCTGGTTGGCCAGCTGATACCGGATGTAGGCGTAGTCGGGACCGGCGCGGCGAGCGGGAGTGCTTGGCGCAGTGCGGGTTTTGCGGGCGGCGTAGAACGTCGCCAGGCCGTACACCGTCGCCCACACGAAACAGTTCGGCATGGTCTGCCGGCCCACCGGGGGCAACCATTCCGTGTTCACCGATGCCGCCGCAGGCAACCGGTCCAGCGGCTTGGGCGCCTCGGGAGCTCCGGGCTCCGAGACGTCGGAATCGTAGCCGTAGGAGGTCAGCTCGTAGGGCTCGTCTTCGTCGGCGCCGCAGGCCGGCAGCGCCGCGTCGAGGGCGCCGGCCGCAGCGAGCGCGAGCATGGTGCGTCGCGCGATCGGTACCTGCACGCGGATGACCTTATTGCCTGGGCCGAACCTATGCTGGGGCAATGGCATCGATCTTCACCAAGATCATCAACCGTGAAATCCCCGGGCGCTTCGTCTACGAGGACGACGACGTCGTCGCGTTCCTGACGATCGAGCCGATGACGCAAGGGCACACCCTGGTGGTGCCACGCGCCGAGATCGACCAGTGGCAGAACGTGGACCCGCCGGTGTTCGCGCGCGTCATGGAGGTGAGCCAGTTGATCGGGAAGGCCGTGACGAAGGCCTTCTCGGCTGACCGCGCCGGCGTGATCATCGCCGGGCTGGAGGTGCCGCATTTGCACGTCCACGTCTTCCCCGCACGCAACCTCAGCGACTTCGGGTTCGCCCATGTCGACCGCAACCCCTCACCCGAGTCGCTGGACGAGGCGCAGGCGAAGATCAAGGCCGCGCTGGCCGAAATATCTTCGCACTGACGCTGCGGCCAGGGCGCGGTTGCGCGGCGTGTCGTCGCCTTCAGCGCAGCCTCAACGCGGTTGCTAGCCGACCTGGGCGACCACGTCACTGACCCGGGGCAGCGCGACCCGGAAGCAGCACCCCGCCCCGGGCGCGGTGGTGACGCTGACGGTGCCACCGTGGGCTTTGACCAGCGAGTCGACGATCGACAATCCCAGTCCGGTGCCGCCGCTGGCCCGCGCGCGCGACGAATCGGTGCGGTAGAAGCGCTCGAAGATCCGGTCCGCGTCCTCCTGGCTCATGCCGGGTCCCTTGTCGGCGATCTCCAGCACCGCGTCGTCGCCGTCGGTGCCGACCCGGATGGTGACGTCGGCGGTCACCGGCGTGTGCTGGATCGCGTTCGCGATGAGGTTGCTCAGCACCTGACGCAGCCGCGCTTCGTCGCCCAATACCTCGGGGGTGCCGGGCCCGTCGAACACCTCCATGGTGATGGTGCGCTGGGGGTCGATGGCCCGCCCGTCGTGCACCGCGTCGCTGGCCAGCGCCAGCAGGTCCACCCGGTGGTGTTCCAGCGGCCGCTGCACATCCAGGCGCGCCAGCAGCAGCAGGTCGTCGACCAACAACCCCATTCGGCTGGCCTCGCTCTCGATCCGGGAGAGCAGCATCGAGACGTCGCGCGCAGCGCCCTGGCGGTACAACTCGGCGAACCCGCGAATGGTGGTCAGCGGGGTGCGCAGTTCATGGCTGGCGTCGGTGATGAACCGCCGCATCCGTTCCTCTGAATCACGGGCGGTTTCGGCCGACGATTCCGAGGCCGCCACCGCTTCCTGAATCTGCGACAGCATTCCGTTGAGCGCCAGGGAAAGTCGGCCGACTTCGGTCCGCGGGTCGCGTTCGGTGACGCGGCGGTCCAGCTGGCCCCCGGCGATCGCGGCCGCGGTCTGCTCGACTTCGGCCAGCGGCCGCAAACTGCGATGCACCACGACAAAGCTGGCGATGCCGACCACCACCAGCACCGCGGTGCCGATGCCGGCCTGCAACCAGACCAGCGAACGGACCGTGTGGTCGACATCGGAGAGGTCGATGGCCACCGTCGTGATGCCGCCCTGCGGCCCGCGGACCGTCACCGCCCGCCACTGGATGTCCGAATCGCTGACCGAAGGCAGCGTCGTCGGGTTGGGGCCGACGTCGTTGTTGGCGGGCAGCGCGGGCTCGGCGTTGCGGTCGTTGATGGCCGTCATTGGGTGGCCGTCCGGGCTGATCGCCCGAACATAGAACTTCGACGGCGGCCGGGCCGGATCGAAGCCCTGCCCGTTGGACGTGGTGTGCTTCCACGGCGCCTGAGCCCAGGTGCGGGTGGCGTCCATCAGGGTCGAATCGATGCGGCTCACCAGACTGTGGCGCAGGATCGAGGTCACCGCGATCCCCGACGCCAGTAGTCCGCACAAGACCAGCACCAGGGTTGCTGCTACCAGGCTCACCCGTAAGGGCACGCCGCGGTGGTACCGGCCGGCCATCTCAGCGCGGTTCGCGCAGCACGTAGCCCACCCCGCGCAGGGTGTGCAACAGCCGCTTCTCCCCGGTGTCGATCTTGCGGCGCAGATAGGAGACGTAGGACTCCACCACGTTGACGTCACCGCCGAAGTCGTAGCGCCAGACGTGGTCGAGGATCTTCGGCTTGCTCAGTACGGTGCCGGCGTTGATGACGAAGTAGCGCAGCAGGGTGAACTCGGTCGGCGACAGCGACACCGGCTGGCCGGCCTTCCACACTTCGTGCGTTTCCTCGTCGAGCTCGATGTCGGCGAACGTCAGCCGCGCATTGCGCGGTTCGTTAGTGCTGCCCTTGCCCGCGCGGCGCAGGATCACCCGCAGCCGGGCCACCACCTCTTCGAGACTGAACGGCTTGGTCACATAGTCGTCGCCACCGAGCGTCAGGCCGGCGATCTTGTCCTGCAACGAGTCTCGGGCGGTCAAGAACAACGCGGGGGCCTCGATACCGTCGGCGCGCAGCCTGCGCAGGACCCCGAAGCCGTCCATGCCGGGCATCATCACGTCGAGAATCACCGCGTCGGGCTTGGTTTCGCGTGCCCGGTCGAGGGCCTGGGCGCCGTTGGTCGCGGTGATGACCTCGAATCCCTGGAACTTCAAGCTCACCGAGAGCAGCTCGACGATGTTGGCCTCGTCGTCCACGACGAGGATGCGAGCCTCAGGTTTGGTGTTCTCGCCGCCGGGGTGTCCCAATGTCACGTCAATCTCCCGAACTTGTGTATTAGCTTCCGAATCATTGAAAACTTCCTGAAAGGTCGGTGCAAGTAATCTGCTAGCAGTCTGCCAGGAGTCCTCGGGTGACCCGGGAACCGCGCGGTGTTGTCCGTGCCTGCGCCGCGAATAGACTCGCAGGATGAACCTCGTCAAAGCCCTCATGGGTGTTGCGACCGCGCCCGCGCGGGCCGGGTTGGCCGCCGCGGAGGCGAGCCTGAATATCGCCGGGGCAGGGGTGGGCCTGGCCAAGCGGGCGCTGGGCGATACCAGCGGCCCGAGCGGGTCCAACGCGATGGCCAACATGCTGGGCCTTGACGATGCGGTGGCCCGGGCCAACCGGCTCGCCCGACTGCTCGACGACGACATGCCGCTGGGACGCGCTATCGCTCCCAACGGCCCGATGGACCGGATGCTGCGTCCGGGCGGGGTGGTCGATCTACTGACCTCCGAGGGCGGCCTGGTCGACCGCTTGACCGTCGAGGGAGGCGGACTGCAGCGCGCATTGCAGCCCGGAGGACTGGCCGATCAGCTGCTGGGTGCCGACGGAATGATCGAGCGGGTGCTGGCCGAAGACGGGCTGGCTGACAAGCTGCTCTCCGAAGGCGGCCTGATAGACACACTGACGGCGAAGAACGGGCCGCTGGAACAGTTGGCCAACGTAGCCGACACCCTGGCTCGGCTGGCCCCCGGAATGGAAGCCCTGGAACCCGCCATCGCGACCCTGCAAGACGCGGTCATCTCACTGACGATGGTGGTCAACCCGCTGAGCAGCATCGCCGACCGCTTCCCGCTGCCGGGGCGCCGTCCGCGTTCGTCGTCGCGGCCGGTGCGCTCGCAACGCATCGTGGACGGCGAGCCGTGACCAGTTAGGCTGGCACCGGTTTCACCGGCCTCCTTAGCTCAGTGGTAGAGCACTCGCCTTGTAAGCGAGCGGTCGTCAGTTCAATCCTGACAGGGGGCTCCACAGACGAGCGGCGCCGGCCCGTCACCGGCTCGGGTCGGTTACTTGATCAAACCCGCTGTGCGCGCCTCGTTGACAATTATTTCGGCTTCTTTCAGTGCTTGTTCTGCCATTCGTCTGGCGAACTGCTCAGCTTGTCTCAGATACTCTTCTTCTGCGTGTTGAATAGCCCTCAGGGCATCTCCGTACGCTTGACTTGCTAATTGCAGACCGCGGATCTGCGCTTCCGTCCCCTGGAACTGGCGGATGATTTGACCTTGAACATCGGTGTCAATCAGGTAGATCTGCTGGCCGACTCGTTGAATATAACTTTGGGCAAGCCCCTGGCCGCGTGCTACGACCTCTAGCTGGGAGCCCACGAGGTTTCTCAGAAATTGGGCATCGAGGCCGAGGTCCGTATACACCTTGAAGAACTGGTCGCTGGCGTAACGAGGGTTCTCAATTATTTCCAGAAAACGCTCGGCCGAGTAGAGGCCAGGAAACCGGCCCCCGGAAAGGACAAAGTTTTTCCCGTCGGTAAAGACCTCCACGCCGTTCTTGGCAGCGAGCTTCAGACCGTTGGCTACTATCCCCTGCGTCAGCGCCTGCTCCGCCGCTTTGCCCGCCTGCCAGATCCTCCGGTCGACCTGTGCGCCTATAGTGCGGCCCAATCCCTCGACCAGCTTCAAGAAAAAGTCGAAAGGGCCTTCGCCGGCCGCGGTCGCCGCAGCACTACTGAGCGCCGCGGCTGCAGACTGACCGGCGAGACCGCCGCCCATCAACCCCAGCACGTTGGCGGCCTCAGCCTCGACATAGGAGACCGCGCCGCCGGTCAAGGCCGCCACCAGCTGGCTGTGAAACGCGGCGGCTTTGGCGCTGAGCGCCTGGAATTCCTGCCCGTGGCTGCCGAACAGCGCCGCGATCGCCGTGGAAACCTCATCCTGGGCGGCAGCCACCACGCGGGTGGTCGAGGCTGCCGCCGCCGCATTGGCCTGGCTGATTGTCGAACCGACATTCGCCAAGTCCGAAGCCGCAGCCATCACAGACTCCGGCACTACAGTCACATACGACACGCCATACCTCCGACAGCCCAGTTACATCGAGAGCTGTCGCCCCCCGAATCGGCGACATGGCGATGTTAAGGCACACCCGCGGCGGGTGTGGGACGAATCAACCGATCCCGACGTCGACACCTTTTCGGGTTTGCTGCCCGGCTTGACGTCGACGAAGATAATGCCGACATCAACGCGTTATCTCGCCGGGGGTGACACGACGTGGACGACCGGGACGGGCCCGCACTGATCGACGCGCTGCTGGACCGCGCGGTCGCTGCGCTCGGCACCGGGGATCATGCCGCGGCGACCGCGTTGGCGGGTCAGGTACTTGCGGCCGACGAAGGTAATGCCGACGCCGAAGAACTCCTCGCCGCCCCAGCCCACGGTGGCGAGATCCGGCGGCTGACAATCCTTTTCGCCGACCTGGTCGATTCCACCGCGTTGTCCACCCGAATCGAGCCGGAGACGTACCGCCTCGTGGTGGGCCGGTATCGCGAACAGGTGCTCGATATCGTGAACCGCTTCGGCGGTCACATCGGCTCCACCGCCGGTGACGGTTTGCTGGCGGTTTTCGGCCACCCGGTGGCGCACGAAGACGATGTGCGCCGCGCCGTCCTGGCCGGCCTGGAGATAACCCGTGCCGTACCGAAGCTGAGCGCGAAGGCGATGGCGCGCTTCGGCTTTGAGATCAGCGTGCGGGTCGGCGTGCACCGCGGCGTGGTCTATCTGGACACCACTCAGGCCGACGTGTACGGCCTGGGTGCCAACCTGGCTGCCAGAGTGTGCAGCCTGGCGCCGCCGGGGACGGTCGTCGTATCCGATCCGGTCGCCCGCCTGGTGCACGAGTCGTTCGACCTGGAGGCCCGCCCCGCCGCACCGGTCAAGGGCGTCGAGGGGTTGATCGACCACCACCGGGTGCTCGGCGAAAGGTCCCTGCCGGCCCGGATCGCGCCGGGTCCTCTGGTCGGCCGGTCCGGCGAATGGCGGTACCTGCAGACGATTTGGGCGCGGGCGCAAGCCGGACAATCGAGCACGCCGGTGGTGTTCTGCGGTGAACCCGGCATCGGCAAGAGCAGGCTAGCGGCGGCGGCCCAGGCGCTGGTCAGTCAATCCGGGGATGCGGTGATCGAGCTGATCGGCTCGCCCTTCCACGCCGATGCCGGCCTGTATCCGGTGCGCGCCCTGCTCGAACGCCGTTGCGGCATCGGCCGTCTCACCAGTCCGGCCGACCGCCTGACGCTACTGCACAGCGAATTGGCGAGGCTCGGATTGGATCCCGGTCGTTTCATTCCCCTGTTGGCACCGGTGTTGGGCATCGACGCCCAGCACGGATATCAGGCCGCGGCCGACGAAGGCCCCGAGCTCTACGATCTGATCGCCGAGGCGGTGCAGGACTACCTGCTGGCCTGCCTGAACGGCGCGCCCGGTTTGGTGATCGCCGAGGACGCACACTGGTTCGACCCCACCAGCCTCGAGGTGCTCGGCGGACTGCTGGACCGGGCAGGCGGACACCTGCTGCTCGTCGTCACCGGACGGGACAAAGGATGGTTGCCCGACAGCTGGCGGGCGAAAGTGTTCGACCTCGAACCGTTGACGGAGCGGGAGTCCGACGAGCTGATCGTCGCCCTGAATCCCGGCCTGACGCCACAGGAGCGGACCGCCGTCCAGTCCCGCTGTGACGGCGTGCCTTTCTACATCGAACAGGTGGTGTCCGGAATCACCGAGGTTGGTGTGCCGGAGGCGCTCTACGAGCCGTTGTTCGCCCGGCTTCGGGCAAGTGCCGAGGTGGTGCCGGTGGTCGAAGCCGCTGCCGTCATCGGTCGCTACATCGATACCGGGCTGCTGAGAACCGTGGTCGACGTGGACGCCGACGACCTGCAACGCGTCATCGACGAGCTTGCGGACGCGCAGGTGCTCGAGCGGTGGAACACCGACGGGTGGCGGTTCCGTCACGAGCTGCTGCGCGAGGTCGCCACCGAGTTGGCTCCGCCCAGCGTGCGCCGGACGCTGCACGCCAAAGTCGGCGACGCCCTGTGCAGCTTCGGCGGTGAGCCGGACTGGGGTCTGGTCGCAGGCCACTACCGGCAGGCCGAACGCTTCGACGACGCGGCGTCCGCTTATCAGCAGGCCTCGGCGGCCGCGCGGCGCCGCGGCGCGCTCACCGAGGCGCGCGCCCACCTGAGCCAGGCCCTCAACCAGCTCGACCAGTGCCCGCCCAGCCCCGACCGCGACCGCCGTGAGATCGCGTTCCGGTTAGGGCGGGGATTCCTCGCCGGCAGCGCGGTCAGTCCGTCGAGTCCCGTGGTAGCCCCTGACCTGGAGCGATGCCTGGAACTGATCGGGGCCGACGTGCCGGTCAACAATCAGGGAAAAACGTCGACCGCGGAAGAACTGTTCTCGACCTTGGGCGTGCTGACCGGCTACTACACCGGCCGCGCAGATCTGAGCCGCGCGACCAAAGCACTCGAACTGCTGCGCGCCGCCTTGGAGCAGTGGCAGCCGGGATCCTGGCCACGCACCCACGCATGGGCCGGGGTGCTGGCGTTCCTGCGTGGCGAATTCGACTCTGCGCGAGAACAATTGGATTTGGCCACCGACCCGGGCCAGGCCAACGATCGCAGCACGGAGACGGTGGGCTACCTGCCGATAGACCCGATCGTGGCGGCACACATTCACCTGGCTCTGGTTCGACTGGTCAAAGGGAGCCTGCCGGCGGCCGAGGCGGAGTTGGCGCACGCCGCGCAATCGGTGGAGGGCATGGGATTCCCGCAAGGCCCCTACAGCCTTGCGTATCTGCGGTTCGTGGAGATCTGGGTGCGGATCGAAGCCGGCCAGTTCGAACGTGCGTCGACGCTCGCGGCCGAGATGGTCGAGGACGCAGCACGGCATGGCTTCAATCAATGGCGCCTCCGCGGCACGATTCAGCAAGCCGTGGCGAATGCTCTGGCGAACTCGGAATTCAACGACCGAATCGCGGAGATCACCGGCTTGGTCGACGAGTTGCGCTCCGCGGATCTCAACGTGTATCTCACCTTCTTCGAGGGCGCGCTGGCGCGGTTGATGATCGTGGCAGGACGCCCGGACAGCGCGCGGCTCGATGCCGCGCTGGCGATGGCCCGCGAGACCGGCATGTCCTTCTACGACGCCGAACTGCTACGGCTTCGATCGCACGCTCAGAGCGATCCCGCGGTGCGTCGCGCCGACCTGGAGAGCGCCCTGCGGCTGGCCCGCCACCAGGGCGCCACTCTATTCGAATTACGCTGCGCCATCGACTATTTCGAACTTCGTGGGCCGGACGCGAGCGCCGCCCTCGCCGAAGCGATGAGCCGCGTGCCGGCTGACAGCGCGTTGTCCGAATCGCTCAGGGCCCACGATGCACTGACCGCGAACCCGCGATGAACTGACGAACGCCTGTTGCCCCTGGCAAGATGCTCCTGTCTCCGGTCACCGAGCAAGGGGAAGTCGGCATGTCGTTCGTCATCGCTGGTGCTGAGCAGATTGCGGCCGCGGTCGCAGACGTGTCGGGCATCGAAGCGGCAGTCGCGCGGGCCAATGCAGCGGCGGCCATGCCGACTACCGCGTTATTGGCAGCCGCTGATGACGAGGTGTCGGCGGCGATCGCCGAATGGTTCGGTGAGTATGGGCTGCAATATCTTTCAGTAAGCGGTCGGGTGCTTCAGGCGCAGATCCGGTTCACCCAGTTGTTGAGCGGTGCGCAGATTTCGTACAGCACCGCCGAGGCGGCGATCACCGCGTCATTGGCGAGCCCGGCCGGGGTGCCGAGCCTCGTCGACGACGTCCTGGGCGTAATCAATGCGCCCGCGAACTTCCTGCTGGGGCGCCCGTTGATCGGCGACGGCGTCGACGGCACCCCGGGCACCGGGCAAGCGGGTGGGCCGGGCGGGCTCCTGTGGGGCAACGGCGGGGCCGGTGGGTCAGGTGCGGTTGGCCAGCGGGGCGGCACCGGCGGCAGTGCCGGATTGATCGGCAACGGCGGCGTGGGCGGTGAGGGCGGTCTCGGAGGAGGCACCGGCGGCACCGGCGGTACCGGCGGCTGGTTGCTGGGCAATGGCGGTGCCGGCGGTGCCGGTGGTGTCGGACTGGGACCCCTTGCCGCCGGGCCGGGCGGGTTGGGCGGGCGAGCGTTGTCGTTCTTCGGTGCGCCGGGGGCAGCAGGCAGCGTCGGCGAGCACCCGGCCGTACTGCAGGTGTCTCAGCAGCAGGCACTGGCTCTGCTCACTACGGCGCCGGACGTGAATTTCCTGCTCATCGGCACCGACGGCACGAATCTGGCCGCGATCCTGGCAGACCCCTCCGGGACGCCCAACTTCCACGCGTTCATGAAGCAGAGCGTCACCTCCGCATCCACGATCGTCGGGCACACCACCATCTCCAACCCTTCTTGGACGACCATTCAGACCGGCGTCTGGATGGAGACCGCCGGCGTGAGCAACAACGTGTTCACCCCGTGGACTTACGACACCTGGCCGACCGTGTACAACCAACTCGAGGCCACCTGGGGCGACCTGGTCAACACGACTGTCATCGCCAACGGCGAGGGCACCACGAGCGGCATCAACACCCGGATCGCCGGCGCCGGATCGCATCCCGCCGACCACATCGAATTCGTCCCGCAGGTGCCGGGCGACACTGACTGGATTGCGACCCAGAATCTGGTCGGCCAGAAGGCGCAGGCCGCAATCCTGGCCGCCGATCCCACCAAGGGCAATCTCATCTTCGCGTCCTTCGCCGGAGTCGATAACAACGCGCACCAGTACGGCGGTGACTCACCGCAGTACGCTGCGGCGCTTCGAAACCTGGACTACAACCTCGGAGAGCAAACCATCGGCGGTGGCGGCCTGCTGGGAGCGGTCGCGCAGTGGGAGCACGACAACGGCGAACAGTGGTCGACGCTCATTGTCACCGACCACGGTGAGATCGGCCCCGACCAGTTCGGACGCGGACACGGTTTCCAATCTCCGCGTGAGACAGCGACTTTCCTCATCTTCGATCAGGCCGGCAACGATCTGCTCGACGGGTGGATCAACAACTCATGGCAGACCGTCAGTGTGACTCCGTCGATCATGCATGACTTCGGCCTGTCACCCCTGTCGTACATGCAGGGTGCGCCGCTGACGTCGCCTGCTTTCCAAGGCACCTACGCCGATCCCGGCCCCAACCTGTTCAGCGTGCTCAGCGCCTCCTTCGCCGCACAGGGTTATCCCGATCCCGTGACCAACTACGTTCTCGACTCGCGCACGGTCGCGGCCACGATCCCCTATCTGGCGTACGGCCCCATCCAGAACATCGTCGATGCGGTACCGGAACTCTTGAAGGTGCCCGTCTCCTGGATCGGCGCCGGCATTTACCAGTCGCTGAACATCCCGGCCCAGATCTGGTGCCGATTGACCGGCGTGACCGGCAACCAGATCATCCCGCCGATTCTCAATCCGTTCCTCTCCGGGTAGCGCCGGCTCGGAAAACGGCTCGATTGCAGTAGCGCACTACTCAGACCCTCCCTGCTGAGGAAGACCACGATCAATCGGTCACGTCCCGGATGGGAAGGCCTGAACCGATGATCTCTCACGACATGCGCGGCCGGCGCAGCGATCTGAGCTCTGCCGGCACGGCACCGGTGCTGCAGCTCGAAAGTATCCACAAGACCTACATCCGGGGCGATGAGCAAGTGCAGGTGCTGGTGGACTTCGACTTCACGCTCAACGGCGGTGAATTCGTCGTCGTGACCGGGCCGTCGGGGGCAGGGAAATCGACCCTGCTGCACATCGCCGGCGGGTTGGACGCACCGGATGGCGGCACAGTGTCCGTGACCGGTCGAGACGTCTGGTCGATGGGTACCGGCGCGCGGGCAGCGTTCCGGCGGCGCAACCTCGGTTTCGTGTTCCAGTTCTTCAACCTGGTACCGATGCTCACCGCAACCGAGAATGTGTCGTTGCCACTGGTTTTGGACGGTGTGCCGGCGCGATCGGCGGATGCGCGCGCCAAGGAGTTGCTGGCCCGGGTCGGGCTGGGTGATCGCGCACGGCACCGGCCGGCCGAACTGTCGGGCGGGCAGCTGCAGCGGGTGGCGGTGGCGCGCGCCCTGGCAGCCCGGCCCGCGATCGTCCTGGCCGACGAACCCACCGGAAATCTGGACAGCCAATCCTCGAGTGAGGTGCTGGATCTGCTGCGCTCCCTGGCGGACGAAGACGGCGCCGCGGTCGTGATGGTCACGCATGACCAGGCGGCAGCGAGCTACGGTTCCCGCCAGCTGCACCTTGTCGACGGGCGTTCCTGCCCGGCCGGCGCCCCCGCCGGGGAGCGGTGATGCGACGGCTGCGCGCCGGATGGCTGTCTTTCCGGCGTATCCATGTCGCGGCCCTGGTCGCCGACTGGCGCCGGACCTTGCTCAGCGTGATCGGCGTCGGGCTCGGCGTGACGGTGGTTCTCGGAGTGCTGGTCCTCAAGGCCGAACTCGTCCGCCCGTTCGACTCGTTCGGCCCGTCGCTCACTCACGCCGCCGACAGCGGGGTGATCGAGGTTACGCCGAACGTGAGCGGCCGGCTGCCGGTCGAGACGGTCAACCGGTTGCGCGCTGACGTCACGGGAGCTGCTGCGGTGGTCCCGGTGGTCGCCGGCCTGACCCCGGTCGATGTAGCGGGCGGCGCACACGGTTTCTTCGTGCTCGGCGGGTCCTGCGAAATCGAGCTGCTGGTCGGCTCTTTCGACTGCGAGCGCCGCGCCCACGAGGCCCAGCCCGCACCGGGACCCGGTGTGCCGCTGCAGGTTCCGGCGGTAATCGCGCAACGTCACGGTTGGAAGCTCGGAGATGAGTTGAGCCTCCCCGGGCTCCCGCGGGGCGCCGCGCACCTGGGTTGGACGTTTGAGGAGTTCGACCGTGTCAAGGACATCAACGACGGCTACGTGCTGTTGGCTCCTTCCACCGACATCGCGGCACGTCTGCTCGGGGCACCCGGATACGTCACGGCTGCCTTCGTGCTACCCAGAAACGGCGCTGAGGTCACCGCCGACGTCGACCACGTCGTCGCGGGCGTGGCGACGGCCGGCGCGCCGCGGCCGCAGCTGCCGGCGGTGTTCGAGAACGGCAAGCAGAGTTTCAACCTCACCGTGCTGGCCGGAATCATCATCGGGGTGCTGATCGCCGTCAACACCATCCTGCTGGCGGTGGAGGACCGCCGTGCGGTAATGGGCACCATCGGCGCTATCGGGGCCAGACCGGCCGGGTTGTTCGGCGGCATGCTGTGCGAAGGCGCTGTGGTGGGACTGCTGGGCGGATTGTGCGGGATACCAAGCGGTTTCCTGCTCGGGACGTATCTGGTGGACACCTTCGGCAGATCGATGCTGGCCGGCTCGGGCGGCACCATCACCGCGCACTTCACGCCGAACTTGATCGCGATCGGGGCGGCCGCGGGGGTCGTCTGCGGAATCCTCGCGATGGCCGGCCCGGCCACCAGGCTGCTTCGCGGCGGACCGCTGGCGTCGATGGCCAGCGTCGGCGGGATACAGCGAGCCCGGACCATCCCTGTGTGGCCGCTGATTGTCGGGGTGGTCATGATGGCCGCCGCAGTCGCGGTGCTGAAGATCTTCGAACGCGGATCGCTCCCGCTGAACGTCGGCATCAACGGGATGACCGTTGGGCTGTGCGGGCTGGTGTTGGTGACGGTGTGGGTCGCCCCGCGTGCCGCCGGGCTGTTGATCGACGCACTCACGGTCGCGCGTCCTGCCGTCGGCCGCCTGCTGGGCGCGGATTTTCGGCGCTACACGCTGCTCTTCGCCTGCTCGGCGGCGCTACTCGCCGAGGGCACCAGTCTGGCCATCGGCTCACATGCCATGCAACTGCTCGGCACCGACCAGATCGCCGCCGAGAAGGCTGACCGGCTGCCGGCGGCCCTGTTGATTTCCGCGCAATCGGTGCTGGATCAGCGGGACGGACAGCTCTCCGATGCCACGTTCGACCTGGTGACCGGCGCCGCCGACGGTCGGAGCGTGTCGACACGCTGGCGGTCGACGATCGCGTCGGGGACGTTGTCGCGCTTGGTCATCGGGGTCACACCGGGTGACTGGTACAGCCAGGCGCAATACGAGCCGGCCGGCGTCCCTGACACGTTCTGGCAGGGGCTGCGCGCGGGCGAGGTCGGCCTGAGCGAGATCGCCGCGAGCCGGCTCGGCGTTGGCGCGGGCGCCCTCGTCGAGCTGCCCACCGTCAAGGGGCCGAAACACTACCGGGTGGCCGGAACGTTCCGGCCACGGATGGTCAATGACGCGGCATTGGGCGACATCGCCCTGGTGTCCGAAAGCCTGGCGCGTTCCGACTGGGCCGCCGTGCGCGATCAGATCGCGGTGGCCTACCCCTCGGCGGCCGAATCCAGTTCTCACCGGCGCGATTTCACCGAACTAGGCGCCGGTTTGTGGGTGTACGACAACGAGCGGTGGCGCTCAGTGGCCACCAACGGAATCACCCGCTTCCTGGAGCCGTTCACGATCGGGGGCTACGTGGTGATGGCGGCTGCCGGCTTGAGCGTCCTGAACGTGTTCGTGCTGGGACTTGTGCAACGCAAGCGTGAACGGGCCGCGTTGCGGGCGATCGGGGTGACTACGGGGCAAGAACAGGCCGTGATCCTCGCCAACGCCGGTCTGCTCGGCTTACTGGTCGCTGTCGTCGCTGTGCTCGGCGGCGTGGGCCTCACCTACCTGTGGTCACTGGGCTCACCGGTGTACTACGGCATCAGAATCGAGTGGGGTGTGCTGCCGACGCCGCTGCGCACCGGAGTGGTTGCGGTGGCGGCACTGATGCTGGCCGCCGCGGCCTACCCCGTGATCTATTCGCGGCGACTGGAGACGATCGAGGTGTTGCGGAGCAGTTGACGCTTGCGGCCGCCTCAGACGTGCATCGCACGATGCAGGGGCGGGATGTCGTCACCGACGAGCCGGAACCGGTGCAGATGCTCCTGAATCGCCGGGCTCGACATGGCCTCAAATACCCTGGGCGGCAATGCCATCTGGAAGACCAGCCCGCGTCCGTCTGCCCCGTCCATCAAGACACCGCCGCCCGCTACCGGTAATTGCATCACCAGGGTGCAGTAGGACGGAAAGGTGTCCTCGAATCGGACGCGATAAACGCCGAAGCCACTCACGTTGGAAATAAGCGGATTCCACCGGGCTGGATTGAAGTTGGCGGTCACACAGCGAGCGGCCCGCGATGGCCCGGCATCGTCCAGAAACCGCTGGTTGATCCGCATGTCACAGTGTTCATCGGCGAATCGATTCACGCTGCGTCGGATGCGTTCCGCAAAAGATCCGGCAGCTTCGCCACTTCGCAGGTCCAGGTTCAGCGTCGTGACGATGTTGCCGGCCAACATCGGGTCGAGTCCGCAACGATTCCTCGCATTTACGACAATCGACAGCGTGCGATGATCCATCGCGGGGTCCGCCTTGCGGAGCGCCTCGCAAATCTGCGCGCAGACAACGTCGTTGGCAGACAGGCGAAGCCGGTCGCCGTAGGCGTCGCGCATGCGGGCGATTTCGTCTTCCCCGAAGTAGAGGGTCAGGGTCCGTTGTTTGCGCGCATCCTTTGCCAGGTACACCGCACTGCGCGCGAGTTCCGCCCACCCCAGACAACGCACGCCGGGCCTCCGGGCACCGTCGGGGGGTAGATGCTGGTCGAGGTAGGCAGCGCGGTCTTCGACGATCAACGGCTCTGCGAGTGGCCTGTCGCCAGCGGCGGCGCTCCACGCATTCATGAAGTGCATGAACGTCTGCATGTCACCGACCACGTGGTGCCATGAGAAACCGATCGCGGTGGCGTCGTCGGCGAGGTGGGTGACACGGACCTTGCACAGCGGACCCAGGCCCCACCGGGCGGTGACCCCGTTCACCGGATCGATGAGCCATCGTCCCTTGTCCTCAGACGCCGACCGGACCGCCTCAGCCAGCGTGCGGTCCGACGACGCCGACGTGAAGGGCACACCTTGGCCCTTGCAACGGACGCGCATTCTGCCGTCGGCGATGGTCATTCGCCCGGCGAAAATTGGATGTTCGGTGAGCGCATGTGCGAATGCGTCGGCGAGCGCGCGTGTGTCGAGCCGACGGTCGAAGAAGAAAACGATGTGCACTGCCAGGTTCGCCACAATGGCGTCGCCGACGTTGCAGCGAACATCGAACCGTTGAGCCTGAAGTGGACGGATCAGCTGAGTCGACATCGGGGCTACTTTCTGCGATTCACTACCACGCGGGCGCCCTGTTTCGGGGTGTGGGCAATTCCGCGGAAATGCGACTTCTCGTCGGGGGCGGCGCCGGTCTGGATCCGGAAATTCCGCAGCACCGTCCGCAGCACGACGTCCATCTCGGTGAGCGCGAAATCAGCGCCGAGGCACCGCCGCGCTCCACCGCCGAACGCCATCCAGCCTGACGACGGCGGCCTGGTGCCGCAAAACCTGTGTGGGTCGAATGTGGTTGGTTCAGAGAATATTTCGGGGTTCTGGTGCAGATCGGCGATTCGCACCAGCATCGTGTGGCCCTGCGGAATCCGCCACTTGCCGAGATCGAAGTGGGGCGCGCTCACCCGGCGACCGGCGACATCGAGGACGGTACGTACCCGCAGCAACTCCAAGATGGCGGCGCGTCGCAGGTCGCTGCCGCCCGCGTCGAGCTCTGCCACTAGATCCGCCAGCACGTCAGGGTGCCGGCGCAATCGCTCGAACATCCAGCCCAGAGCTGATGCCGTTGTCTCGTGGCCCGCGCTGATGAACGCCAGCAGTTCGTCGCAGATGTCCGGGCGCGACATTGCGGTTCCGCCCTCGCGGTTCGCACGCAGCAGCAGAGCCAGGATGTCTGTCCGCTCCTCCAGTCGCGGATCCGCCTCGGCGCGGTCGATAATTCTGTCCACGATCCGGTCAAATGACCGGCGGTGCAATCTAATCCATGGGCTGCGACGTCCGGTCCAGAATCGCGGCGGCGGCACGAACGCAATGAGTTGGCCGAATTTCAGGTAACGCGGGATGATGCGGCGAAGTTCCGCCATTTCCACACCGTCGGACCTGTCGGAACCGTCGGACCTGTCGGAACCGTCGGACCTGTCGGACCCGGCGGGGCCGAATACGATTCGCAGGATCACGTTCAGGGTGATCCTGTTCATCGGCTCGAGGATCCGGAACTCCTTGTCCTCCGGCCAGTTTGCGCTTTCCCGCAACGTCTCGTTCTCGATGAGCCGCTCGTAGTAGGCGAGCTTCGTACCGTGGACTGCCGGGGCGAGCAACCGGCGCCGATCGTGGTGCGGGTGGCCGTCGAGCGCGAATATCGATCCGGGCCCGAACAGATTGCTGAGGTTCGGCTGGACGTTGACGAGTTGGTCGGTGCCGGCCGTACACACCGACCGCGCCAGGGCCGGGTCCGAAACGATCACGGTGTGGCCGAAGAACGGGACGTTTATCTCGAAGACGTGTCCGTGCCGTTTGATCCAGTTATCCATCGCTTTCCGGCGAAAGAAAGCGAATTCGACGCCCTGCAGGAGTTTGGGTAGGTGTGGTCGCGGCGGGTTCATGCCGTTCGGTCGTGTGTCGCACGCCGTGGCGGTAGCCGGATCGATCATGCGCACCCCTCAGCTCTCCACATCCCGCTCCACAGGCGAATCGTTGCTCTGTTGCGGGGCGGCGACTTGGGTAGTGCACTACTGGGATTTGATCCGGTTCGGACGCGTGCTACTTAGGCGGGCTCTCTCGGAGTCCGTACCACTCGACTCGAAGTCCGCGTCAGGAATGTGTTTACGATTCGGGTGCGAGCGTCTGACCCGCAAACTTTCAGCCTCGCTCCGAAGCGGCTGTGAGCCAGCCTAGTTGGTGGTGGGGGGTGGTTTGGGTTGGAAGGGGGTGTACCACTTCCATTGGGCGCGTTCGCCGGTGGGCCCGGGGTAGGGGGCGACGTCGGGTGGGGGGTTGGTGGGTGGTCGGGCCAGGGAGCCGGGGAGCAGGATGTCGCCGTCGCGGTCGGTGATGGTGAGGTGGTCGGCGTCCCCGGAGATGGTGATCTCGCCTCGGTGGTGTAGGCGGTGGTGATAGGGGCACAGCAGGATCAGGTTGATCAGTTCGGTGGGGCCGCCGTGTTCCCAGTGCCGGATGTGGTGGGCGTGCAGGCCGCGGGTGGCCCCGCAGCCGGGCACCGCGCAGCAGGGGTGGCGGTGCTCGAGCGCGCGGCGCAGCCGCCGGTTGATCGTGCGGGTCGTGCGGCCGGCGCCGATGGGCTGGCCGTCGCGTTCGAACCAGACTTCGCAGGTGGCATCGCACGTCAGGTAGTGGCGGTCGCCCTCACTCAAGAGCGGGCCCAGGTGCAGCTCGGCGGCGTGCGCGTCGACGTCGAGGTGCACCACCACCGTGGTGTGCGCGGCGTGCGGGCGGGCGGTGGCCTCGGCGTCCCAACCGGCCTCGACCAGCCGCAGGAACGCATCCATGGTGTCGGGCATCGGCGGCGCGGACTCCGAAGCAACCTCGGGGCGGTCGTGTTTCCACTGGGTGATCAGGGCCTCGCGATGGGAGGCCAGTGCGGCCTCGAATTTCGCCGCTTCGGTGTGCGGCAGGGTGATGCGCCAGCACGTGGAGTCTTCGGTGCTGGTCTTGGTGATCGCCGGTGGCGGGCGCCGATCGGGTTTCGGGCGCGGTTCACACTTGATTGCGGTGCGCAGCTGGCTGACCGTGGCGACACTGGCCAGCTGCTCGTAATGGGCATCGGATCCGTCGCCGGCGCGGGCGGCGATGACCCCGACCTGATCCAGCGACAGCCGGCCCTGCCGCAACCCCGCCGCACACCGGGGGAATTCCTGGGCCCGCCGCGCCACCGTGGTGATCGTGCGCGCATTGCCCGCGGTGGTGCCCAGCTTCCAGGCCACCACCGCCTCCACCGAGCGCGCCCCGGTGGACCCACACAACCCGTCGCGATCCATCTCCGCGACGATCTCGACGATCCGCCCGTCGATCGCGTTGCGCTGACCCGCCAACTCCGACAACTCCTCGAACAACACCTCCAAACGCTTGACAGGAGGCTGCTCGTAAGAGGCCACCGGGTAGGTCACCGACACAACCCCATCCTCCCAGCGGGGTCTGACAAGTCACCGCCACCGAACCAACGGACAAGGCCAGCGCCATCAATGGCCAAGCCAGACAACCGGATTGGCGACCGCAGCTACGCCATTCGCGCCCGGGCCACCTGCGCGGCACCGTTGCCGGTGATCAGCCACAGCGTGGCGAGCTGACCGATCAACTCGTCCACCGACAGGTCGACGTCACCGTTGACGAAGGCCAGGATCGCCTCGGCCGTCCCACCGACGATGAACGACGGCGCCACCTTGGCCAGCGGGTCTGCCTCCAGCTCGACATCGTGCACCGCGCGACCGTGGGCGACCAACACCTCGGTCAGCCGGCGCATCACCGTGTTGCGGTGAGCCTGCAGCTCGGGTGAGGAAGCGACGCCACCGAGCAGCACCCGGGCCCGTCGGGGATCGTCGACCAGGACGCGCACGGCCGCCGCCACCCCGGCCAGCGCCTGGGCCTCCAATGGCTGCTCGATCACCGCCCCGACGGCCGCCAGGGTTGCCGTGCGCACCTCGTCCGCGATGTCGTCGACGACCGCAGCAGACAGCGCATCAACATCGCCGAAGCTTTCGTAGAAGTACCTCTTATTCAAACCGGCTGCGGCGCAGAGCTTGTCGACTGTGACGCTGCGCCATTCATTGCGTGCCATCGCGTCCATCGCCGCGTCCAACAGTCGCCGGCGGCGCTGCCGTCGGCGCTCCGGCGCGGACTGCCCACCGTAGGCCCGCTGAGTTGACTCGGACACCGTCAAATCCTCGCAGGCGTTGACAACACCGACAAACTCTGGCACGTTTTCGTACCAGATATTTGGCACTATTTCGTACCAGAATTGCGGGACCGGAGGATCATGACGAAACCAGCAGCCACCAACACCAAGACGCCCGAACGCAACACGTCGGTACTCAACGACCTCCGGCAGCTGGCACGCACCTCCCCCGTGCTGGCGCGCCGCCAGGGATGGGACTACCTGCGCGAGCTCGGCAACAGCGGTCGGCGCGAGCAGCTGGCCACCCTGTTCGCCCGCGGTGACGCCCCCGACGGCCCGTACGGGGCGCTGGAAGGCCTGATCGTCGGCAACCTGTTCGGCGTCCCGGAGGCCTACCTGGCCAACCCGCTGCTGAAGATCGATCCGACCTGGCGCGGCAAGACATTCACGGCAGACACCGGTTTCAATCGCCTGGCCCCGCTGGCCAGGTACGCAATGCCGGTGATCGCCCCGCTCTACCGGGGCTTGCGCCGGGAAGGTTCCGAGATGGTGGGCTTCGGCTTCGATCACCGCATCGAAACCGCCGCGATCTCGCCGTACAACACCGTGCGTGCACTCGACTACGGCCCCGAAAAATACCGTAATCCCAGCGTGCGGACATTCCCCATCAAGCGGACCCGCGACGAGATAGTGGAACTGCTACCGGGCCTCTACCTGGGGCGGGCGCTGCTGACGATGCACACCGGCGAGGTGCGGCTCATCGCCTATTTCGCGCTGCGGGAATTCGCCGATGAGAGCCTAACCCGATGATCAAGCTCAAGGGCGCGGTCGTCTGCGTCACCGGAGGCGCACGCGGCATCGGTCGTGCCACCGCCAATTCGCTTGCAGCGCGCGGAGCGACCGTATGGATCGGTGACCTGGATGCCGACGAGTGCTTCCGCACCGCCCGCGAGATCGGGGTCCGGGCGGCACATCTGGACGTCACAGACGAAGCCAGTGTCGCCGCGTTCCACCGCGCCGCATCCGCGGACGGGCCGGTGGTGATGCTGGTGAACAATGCCGGCATCCAGTACATGGGTTCTTTTGTGGAACAAAAACTTTCGGCTTACCACCGCGAGGTGGCGGTGAACCTGGTGGGCGTCATCAACGGGATGCACGAATTCCTGCCCGAGATGCTCGAGCGCAACTACGGTCACATCGTCAACGTGGCGTCGATGGCGGCCAAGGTCACCACTCCCGGAATCTCCGTCTACTGCGCGACGAAGTATGCGGTGGCCGCACTTTCGCGCGCGGTGCGCGCCGAGATCGCCGACACCGACGTCACCATCACCACGCTGATGCCGACAGCCGTGCACACCGAGTTGACTGCGGGGGTGTCGCTGAACCTGCTGCCTACTAGGCAACCCGAACAGATCGCCGAGACCATTGCGGACAGTGCGCGGCGACCCGGGCGGGAGGTTACCGTGCCGTGGTGGCTGGCGCCCTTCGGAGCCATCGAAGAAGTGACACCCGAACCGTTGATGCATCGCCTCAAGCGGATTGCGACCCGCAACGAGCCGCCGGGCCACTTCGACGAACAACGCCGCCGCGGTTACCTGGACCGGATCGGTTAGAAAGCTTTTAGAAGGACGCAAGAAAGGCACAAGGCCTGCCACACAGACTCACTTCACCAGGAAATATCCGTCCACACCGAAGTGACCAAGCAGGCCAACATGACCACTCTCCGAACGATCGATCTGCACGGCGAACGTGTCGCATACCGCGACGAAGGCGCCGGCGAGGTGCTGCTGCTGATCCACGGGATGGGCGGCAACTCGAACAACTGGTACGAGATGATCCCCGCGCTTGCCAAGAAGTATCGCGTCATCGCACCGGACCTGCTGGGCCACGGCCAGACCGCCAAGCCGCGGGCCGATTACTCGCTGGGTGCCTTTGCGGTGTGGTTGCGGGATCTGCTTGACGCCCTTGGTATTCCGCGGGTGACGATCGTCGGCCACTCGCTGGGCGGCGGCATCGCGATGCAGTTCGCACACCAGCACCGCGACTACTGCGAACGACTGATCCTGATCAGCAGCGGCGGACTGGGCAACGAGGTGAACCGGACATTGCGGCTCGCTTCACTGCCCGGTTCGGGGGTTCTGCTGCAACTGGCGTCCGCCAAGCCGGTGATCAAAGCCCGGATGGCGCTTGCGGCCGTGGGCAACCGATCCGACCTCAGCCACCACTGGGAGGCCCACGCCGCACTGGCCAACCGGGAAAACCGCCAGGCGTTCCTGCGCACCCTGCGCGCCGTCGTCGACGGGCGCGGACAGGCGGTCTGCGCGCTGAACCGCCTGCACTTCAACGCCGACCGGCCGGTGCTGATCATCACCGGCGATCAGGACCCCGTGATCCCGGTCGCCCACGCACACGCGGCCCACCAGGCCATGCCGCACAGCCGGCTGCACGTCATCCCCGGCGTAGCCCACCATCCCCACACCGAGTGCGCCCAGACGGTGGCGCGGCTCATCCACGACTTCATCGGCTCCGACGAGGAGCACGCGGACGCTGCCGTGTCGCTGGCCGACTGGTCGGCAGCGCAGCGCGCCGGATCTCGGCACGCCGCGCCGCGGGTCAGCCGGCGACGCGCGCGGCGGCACCTGCAGGCAGTGCCGCACGCCGACGAATCCCTCTGCGGCTGAGAACCTTCAAGTCCTGGTCAGCGGAAGCCGGACTTGTGTGGAACATATGACTATTCTCTGAGTCTCGTCGGCCACGGCCCAGTAGCTTCACTTTGCGGCTTCAATCTGTTGGCAAGATCGTGACGTTCGGTACAGGGAGGGTTGTGGACGACGAGGGCACGCCGTTCGGCCGTTATCGGCTGATCGAGCTGATTGGCCGCGGTGGCATGGGTGAGGTCTGGCGAGCCTTCGACACCGAGACCCAACGCGTGGTCGCCGTCAAGGTGCTGTCGGCGAACCTCGCCAACGACCCGTCTTTCGTGCAGCGGTTCCGACGGGAGGCGCTGGCCGCGGCCGGGCTCAACGACCCCCATGTCATTCCGATTCACCATTTCGGCGAAATCGACGGCCGCCTCTATGTGGACATGCGCCTCATCAACGGCCGTGATCTGCAGAGCATCATCGCCGAGGGCGTCATGGATCCGGCACGCGCGGTGAGCATCATCGAGCAGATCGCCTCGGCACTGCACAGCGCGCACCAGATCGGACTGGTGCACCGGGACGTCAAGCCGTCCAACATCCTGGTCACTCCCAACGACTTCGCTTATCTGATCGACTTCGGCATTGCCAGCGCTGCGGGCGATTCACGGATGACCCATACCGGCAGCGTGATCGGCACCTGGGCCTATATGGCCCCCGAACGGCTGAACCAAGGCCAAACGGACCCGCGCAGCGATACCTATTCACTCGCCTGCGTTCTGCATGAGTGCCTGACCGGCAGTCAGCCGTACCCAGGGACCAGTATTGAACAGCAGATCGGCGGCCATCTCGGCTTGCCGACGCCGCGGCCCTCAGCTTTCCGCAGAGGTCTGCCCATCCAACTCGACGGCGTGATCGCGATCGGGATGGCCAAGAATCCCGACCAGCGTTACTCGACTCCCGTCGAGATGGCCGCAGCGGCCCGTGCGGCGATCAACCAACCGGGCGCGGCGCCCGCCCACCACCACACCCCGGCACCGGTGCAGGCCAGCGTGCCGCGGAACTACTATCCGGCGGCGCCGGTTTCCAATACCGATGCGACCCAGTACCGGCAATATGTGCCGCCGGCCGGTTCCGATGTCCCGGCCAGCATCAGTCCGCCGCCCGTCGGCCCGCCCCGGCCCGCGGCGACGACATCGTCCCCACCGAACCGGAAACGTCGACGCGCCCTGGTGGCGAGCGGCATTCTCGCGGCGATCGCCGTCATCGCCCTGGTCGCCGTCTTCGCGCTGATCCCGGATAAAAAGACTGGTCCCGCGACTACCCCCCTCGCCAATTCCGGGCCGATAACCGGCTCCTACACCGTTAGCTTCGGCCCCAGCATCGGCCTGTCGGGTAAGCCCGAGCCAGGCACGGAACCACCCGGGCAGGAGACGTGGAAGCTGCGGTCGGTGTGCGGCGCGAAGGGGTGCGTGGCTACGGCGGCCAGAAGCGACGGCTCCTTCAAACACCCGACGAACCTGGTATTCGACGACATCAACGGACGCTGGATCGCGGTAGCGCTCGACACCGAGAGATGCGGCAACGAAGACATCGAAGAGTGGCATTGGATCTACCTGTTACCGCGTCCGGACGGCAGCCTGGCCGGCGAGTGGATCGACGACTCCGTCAAGTGCTACAGCAAACGGAGCGTGACATTCACCCGCAGCGGCGACGCCGACATCGCCGGTCTACCCGACCCGACAACGCTGCCCGCCCGGGTGGCCTCCCCGGCACTGGGACTTCGCGGCTTCTACCGCTCGAAAGTGACGACAGCGACCGGCCAACCGAAGTTGGGCGATCAGGACTTCAGCGTCGACACATTCTGCCTGCGCGCCGGGGACCGATGCCTGAGCCGGTTCGTGCTGACCGATTTCACCGACCACCAGCTGTTCATCTTCGCCAACAACGCCTGGACGGAGAACTCCGAAGAGGACGTGCCCTGCCCGGCCGGCGGAACGAGTCATGTCCGGATGACCGGTGTCTTTCCGCTGCCCAAACCGGCCCAGGACCCGATCACGTCGATGTCCGGCCATGGCATGGAGGACGTTTCGGGTAGCGCATGCAAGGGTGGGCCCTACGATCAGGTCTTCACGCGCATCAGGGATTGAGGCGGCTAGACCGGGACCGGCAGCCCGGTGAGGCCGCTGAGACTGGGGTGGGTCAGCGAGTCGATGAAGTCCTCGACCACTGCCAACGGGAAGTTCGCCGTCGCGGTGCCGACCCCTTCGAGTCCGTCGCGGACCGCGATCGCGAACGTCGTCGGATCGCCGGATAGCAACCCCTCGAACGCATTCCACGCCGCCACCTGCGGCGGCACGATCAGGTTCCGGAAGTCGACGAACAGCTTGGTCGGCAGATTCGCCGGCCCGACGGGTACGCCGTCCCAGCTGACCAGATTCCAGCCGCCCTTGGGATCGCCCTGCATGACCACAACGCTGGTGTTGTTGAGCTGATGGGTAAGCAGCAGTAGGGGGTTGGGGTTGTTCACGTTCATCAGCGTGCCGACCTCGATCGTGAAGGCGCTCGAGTACGCCACGTCGGTGATGTGCCCGGTCACCGGGGAGACGATCGGGTTGCCCATCGCGGTGTTGTACATCGCTTGCACCGACTGGTTGAAGGCGTTGTTGAACACGATGCCGTTGACATTCGTGGAGCCGGGCGCCAGCATCGGCACCAGGGGGAAGCCGAGCGTCCACGCGATCGGGCCCATCAGATAGAGGATGCCCGCGGGGCTGATCTGCGGTAGGCCCTCGTAGATGCCGGCGTTGATCTCGTTGAGGCCGGCCAATATCTGCGGGTTCGCGGTCAGGTAGCTCGCGGTCTGCTGCGTCCGCAGCAACTCGGAAGCGAAAATTCCGGCGTACTGGTTCGGCGGGTCGAGGACGGCAGCAATCGCCGCCGCCTGTTGCTGTCCGAGCGCCGTCAGCGACACACCCGGTACCGCGGTGTCGATCCAGCCCTGGGCATTGGCGATCGACTGGGCATGGCGCACGAAGTCGATCTGGATGAGCGTGCCCGGCCCGGCGGTGGGCAGCGCGCCCGTGCCATGTGTGCCGACGAACAACCCGCCGCGGCCGGCGAACCCACCACCTGCCGCGTCGCCGCCGTTGCCGAAGAACAGCGCCTGCCCGCCGCTGCCTCCAGCACCGCCCGCGCCACCCAGACCGCCGTTGCCCATCAGCCAGCCGCCGACACCGCCCGTGCCGCCGATCGCGCCGCCGAAACCGGCGCCACCGGCGCCGCCGTTGCCGATCAGCCCGGCGTTGCCGCCGGTGCCGCCCGGCGTCACGCCGGCCGTCGGCGAATAGCCCGTGCCGCCGTCACCGAACAGGAAGCCGCCGGCCCCGCCGGTCGGGTGGGCCGCGGTGCCGGCCGCACCGTGGCCGATCAGGCCGCGTCCGAACAGCAGGGTCGTCGGCGCGTTGATGATCGGGTCCAGCGTCTGACCCAGCGGACTGGCGATCCAGGCATCACCGGCGGTATGCAGCGGACCATAGACCAGGCCCTGAAAACCTTGGGCGACAACAGAATCCAAGCCGTCCAGCGCAGCGGTAGCGGCGGCCTCGGCACCCGAGTACGACGTCGCGGCAACACCCAGGTTCTGCACGAACTGCTCGTAGTACGACGCCGCCTGAACAGCCGCCGCCTGGTACTGCAGACCGTGCGTGCCGAACAACGCCGCGACGGCCGTCGACACCTCGTCAGCGGCCGCTGCCGCCAGGTCGGTCGTCGGAAGTAGTGCCCCGAGGTTTCCAGCTTGCAGGGCCGCCCCGATCTGCGCCAAGTCTGTAGCCGCCGTCGTCAAGAAGCCCGGCGCCGTAGTCACATACGACATCGCCCACCCTCGTTGGTATCGCACTTAGGGTCATCATCGCGTCCCGTGCTTGAAAAAGAGCGCGTATCGAAAAATTGGGTTACCGAACGATGAGCACGCGGTTACGACTGCGGTTTTCGGCTTTTGCGGTCAAGAAACGACTGCATATGCCGCTGCGGTTCGCCGGTCAGGAACGCTCGGCCGAACTCGCCCACGCTGTCTTCGATCGCCGCGTTGACCGACATGTCGAACCACTTGTTGAGGAGCCGCTTCTGTTGCCGGACCGCCGCCGGCCCGAATCCGCCCAGTCGCGCCGTGAGCTGTGCGATGCGCGCATCGAGTTCCCGCGGCGCGACCACCTCGTGCACCAGTCCCCAAGTGAGGGCCGTGTCGGCATCGATCGTTTCGCCGGTGAGCAGCATCCAGGCCGAGTGCCCGGCCCCGATCAGCGCCGGCATCAGCGCCGCGTGGATCACCGAAGGGATTCCTACGGCCACCTCCGGCATCCCGAACTTGGCGCCGGATTCGGCGATCCGCAGATCACAGGACATGGCGACCTCCAGGCCACCGCCGAGGCACCAGCCGGCGAGACGGGCGATGACGGGGACGGGGCATTCCCGGATCGCTTCGCACAGGCCCGCCAGGCGACGGATGAACACCTGGCCGCTGTCCTGTTCCAGATTGACCATCTCGTTGATGTCGGCGCCGCCGATGAACGCCTTCTCACCCGAGCCGCGCAACACCACCACGCGCACCCCGGGGTCGTCTCCCGCCGTCTGCAGCGCCTGGGTGAGCTCCGAAATCGCCGGACTACCAATGATATTCAGCGCTTTGGAGTTGATCAGCTCGATGGTGGACACGCCGCCGTCGCGACCGAGCCGCACGAAGCTGGTTTCCGTCATAGTCATGCGCCGGAGCTGGCGTCCTCCAACTCGTCGAGGGCTTCGCCGGTGTAGACGGCCAACCGCTGCAGATGCGGAAGGGTGTCGCGGCAGCCGATGAACCCGAAATTCAGCGTGCTCGCGTAACTCTGCAGGGTGATGTTGAGCGCCTGGCTGTGCGCGACGAGGGACACCGGATAGGACGCCTCCATCCGACTGCCCCGCAGATACAGCACGTCCTGAGGGCCGGGCACATTGCTGACGCAGAGGTTGAAGGCATGCGGCAGAGGCGTTTTCACGCCGCTGAGCGCACTGGCCAGCTGCATGGTGAACGGCGCCATCAAGGCCGCGGTGTAGGCCAGGATCGCGTCGCGGTTCATCTTCGCCAACTCGGCCTTGGCCATCCGGGTCGTCGCGGTCACCGTTGCCAACCGCTCCAGCGGATCTTCGATGTTGGTGCCCAGCGAACCAAGGATCGCGGCGACGGCGTTGCCGCCGCCCTCGTCGTCCTTCGGGCGCACGTTGACCGGCAGCATCGCGATCAGCGACTTCTCGGGCAACTCCCCCAGCTCGTCGAGGAATCGCCGCAGACTGCCGCCGCAGATCGCCAACGCGACGTCGTTGACGGTCGAATCGTTGTTCGCGCCAATCTTTTTCAGACGATCGAGCTCGTACTGTTGAGTGGCGAAGCGGCGGTTGCGGCTGATCCGGGTGTTCAGGATGCTGTGCGGCGCCTGCACCGAGCCGATCAGGTTGCGGTACTCGTTGTCGCTGCGCAACTGGGTATTGATCAGCGCCTTGGTGAGATCGAAGGTGGACCGTCCCGCACCCGCAACCGAACCGAGCACGCTGCCCACCCCGCTGACCATCCCGCCGAGGTTGCCCACCACACCACCGAGGCTGTTGAGCAGACCGCCCGCGATGCCGCTACCGGAATCCTCTTTTGCCGCCGAGACCCGGCCGGGGGTCGGGATGTTGAAGAACAGCGGGTGGGTGGTGTCGTGCGGATCGGTCGACAGGCTGCGAGCCAACATCTTCTGCCCGGTGTAGCCGTCGATCAGCGCGTGATGCATCTTGACGTAGATCGCGAACCGTCCACCCTCGAGGCCCTCGATGAAGTGCATCTCCCACGGTGGGCGGCGCAGGTCCAAGGCGTTACTGTGCAAGCGCGACACCAGGATTCCGAGTTCGCGCTCGTCGCCGGGACTCGCCAGCGCGGAGCGCCGGACGTGGTAGTCCAGGTCGAACTTGTCGTCGTACACCCAGGACTGGATCGGGCTCAGTAACAGATCTGGATGGCTGAGCTTCAGATTCCACGGCGCGACGACCTCGTTCTCTTTGCTCTCGTCGACAAGCTGTCGCAGGAAGTCGCGCGGCGCATCGGGCGGCGGGGTGAACGGCATCAGCCCACCGACGTGCATCATCGTGCTGGACGTCTCGCCGTAGAGGAACAACATGTCTTGCGGGCCCAGCCGCCGGGCGGTCTTGCTCACGGGCTACTCCTTCTCGGTGTCACCGGTGATTGTGACCGTAGCCCAAAGTCAGCCGTGTGGACCCTCCGATTTCGGTTCGCGCCGGGACCGGCCGCGGCACCGGGCCCGGCCGCCAGCCGGGCCTGGCGCTCGAGTCGGCGCAAACATGTTGCGGCGCAACCGGATAGCCGCTGCAAGACCCGTCAGTACAGCGGGACCCACACGCCGAAGAACCAGTAACCCCAGCCGCCGTACTGCCAGTTGAAGACCGGTACGACGGTGAAACTGTTGTAGTTGAACTGGCCGAAGTCACGCTGTGCGTAACCCACGTCGCGCGCGGGCCCGTCCCAGGGCCGGTTCCAGCCTCCCGGGGGCGGCGGACCGTTCCATCCGCCCGGGGGCGGCGGACCCTGCCAATTGGGTGGCGGGTGCCCGGGAGCGGGGCCGTCGTTCCAGCCGAAGCCGCGCAGCGGCGGCGGTGGCGGAGCGCCGCGGCCCGGAAGGTTGAACCCGGCGAGGGTGTCCGCGGGACCGCCGATCTGCGCGCCGGGCAGCACCAGGTCGATGCGCGGGATGAAGGGCGGGTGCGGCGGCTGCGTGGCCGGCGGATTGAGCACGATCGTGATCCCCGGCGCGGCCGTGGTGGACGTGCTCGACTGTCCGGCCGAGACCGTGGTGGTCTGCCCGCTCGAGGAGGTCGTGGTCGATCCGCCCGACGAGGTGGTGGTCTGCCCGCTCGAGGAGGTCGTGGTCGATCCGCCCGACGAGGTGGTGGTTCCGCCCGACGTCGTCGTCGTCGCACCCGAGGTCGTCGTCTGGGTGGTCGCCGCCGTGGTGGTCTGGACGGCCGACGGTGTCGTCGTCTGCGCCACCGGCGGTGTGGTGGTCGCCGGAGGTGCTGTGGTCGCCGGAGGTGCTGTGGTGGCCGGCGGCGCGGTGGTGGCCGGCGGCGCGGTCGTCATCGGCGCGGTGGTCTGGGGCTTCGGCGCGGTGGTTTGGGGGGCCGGCGCCGCGGTGGTGGCCGGGGATGGCGTATCGGGGGCGAGCGGAATCGGCACCAGCGGCGCGGAACTCGCGGGGCCGGCGTCGAGCAGTACCGCAGCGATGCCCAGACCGGTTGCGACCGCAGCCGCGCTGACAACACGTTTCATGGTCATAGCTGCGTCCCCTCCTGGGCTCAGGCCGCCTGCGTTAAGGGCAGGTCACGCTCATCTCGAATGGTTTGGTAACCGATTGAGGTTGCTGCGGGTTGCTCATGTCGACGCCCGAAGCGGTGCCCTTGATCGCGTAGACCTTGTCCTTCACCGCCGCCCCGGCGCTGGTGGCCTGATTCGGCGCGGCGTCGGAGAAGCCGAGCACGATGCCGTTGACGCTGCCCAGCCCGACCGCGTGCACGATCGGCGGATTGGCGTTGCTGACGACGGCGCCGATCCCGGCTGCGGCGTCCCCGATCCCGATGTTGATGTTGTCGCCGGCGGGCGTGCAGGTCACCTGGCCGGTGACGTGCTGGTCCTGACCGTCGACGACGACTTTGGGACCGGCCGGCGCCGGCGGCGGACCTGACGATCCGGACGACCCCGTATTCGATTTGTCGCCCGAACAACCGGCGCAACTTGCGACAACCATCACCACGCCGATAAAGCCGGCCACGACTGCACGCGTCACTCTGCACTCCTCGTCGCTGGTGCCGCACCCATCCAGCTCCGGTTCACACCGAAAGTTGCGGCGTAATACCCCGCACTGAAGATTTTCAAACATATTCACACCGGATTGCCAGATGCGCGGCGATCAGTCGCCGATGTGACGCCCCAGGAAGTCGAGCACGGCTCCGGCGAAGATGTCGTTGCGGTCGCCGGCGACCATGTGCCCGGCACCGCGGACGTCGGCGAACTCAACCTGGGGGAAGCGCTCCAGGAACTCCTCGGCGCGTTCCTGACTGACCAGGTCACTCATCTGTCCCCGAATCAACAGCATCGGCAGGCCATTTTTCAGAATCGCCGCGACTGCGGTGTGCATGCGGTCGGCGTCGGTGACCTCGAACGGCGGGAAAGCCGCTGTGCCGCTGATGAATTGCGGATCCCAGTGCCAATACCAGCGATCACCGCGGCGCCGCAGGTTGGTGGTCAGGCCGTCCAGGTCGGTGGGGCGGGGCCGATGCGGGTTGTATTCGGCGATCGCGTCGGCGACCTCTTCGAGCGACTCGAACCCCGATTCCACCCGGTCGGACATGAAGGCGTGGATCCGGTTGGCTCCCGACTGCTCCATGTTCGGCACGATGTCGACGAGGACGACCGCGCCGGCCAGTTCCGGCGCGATCTCGCCGGCCAGGAGCATCGAGGTGAAGCCACCGAGGGAGGCACCCACCAGCACCGGCCGGGGTGGCAGGCCGCGCAGCACTTCCACGACATCGGCGGCGAAGCTGGTCACGCGATAATCACCTTCGGCGGACCAGTCGGATTCGCCGTGCCCACGCAGATCGACAGTGACAGCTTGATACCCGCGCCTGGCAACGGCCGCGGCGGCCCGGCCCCAGGATCGGCGGGTTTGCCCACCGCCGTGCAGAAATACCACCGCGCGCGCGGCCGGATCACCCTGGCGGTCGGCGACGATGCGGAGGCCGCCCACTCCTTCGGTGGCGAACGACTCCGGTTCGGTGGACATCAGTGGGGATCCTACGGTGGCCGCAGCGTCGCCCCGAACTATGTGGTCAGCTTCGTGAGCTGCCCGGCACCAGCTTTTGCAGACGGCCGAGGATGCGCGTCAAAGGATTGCCCCCCGAGCGCCGCGAGTCGTTGATCCTGTCCAGCGTCTGTTCGCCTTTGACGGCGTAGTCCTTGACGCTTTCGTCGCCCTCTTCAGCGCGCATATCCGGGCCTCCGTTCTCGATAGTGCGTATCGCGGCGATGGCCGCTCCGGTGTTTCAGCACCTCTCACGGCGTGCCTCGTCCCACCTCGGCGGGACACTGCGAGTCGCCTACCCGCGGGGCCGGTGCTTCCAAACACCGCGTTCGGGAGGATCGGCCCGTCAGCTGGTCGCGTCAGGCCCAGCTTCGCCGTGTTGATCGGGCCTGGACTGCGGATCGCTCGACGCGATCTTCAAGACCGCGTTGGCCAACGGGTAGTCGCCACCGTCATTGCGTGACTCGATGTAGCGGCGTACCCGCTCGTTGCCGAACAATGCCGCGCCGGCCTGGTCCATGAACTGCCGGATCTCATCGGTGTTGAGCAGGACCAACTCGTCCTCGCCGCGCCAGCCGAAGGCGATCTGCAGAACCTTGGCAGACAGGCCGAAGGCCTCGCCCACGGCGATCAACTCCGCGAAATTCGGAAAATCGTCGGCTTCCTTGCGCCGCGAGTAGGTGGCTTTCGCCAGGTTGAGGGCGGTGCCGATCTCACCGTCCGGAACGTCCCGGTTCAGCAACCACTCCAGGACGCGGCGAAGATCCCTGCCGGCCCTGTTCGTCCTTGGCATCTCGAAAACGCTACCCGGCGACCAAAGAGCAGTCAAAAGCTTCATATGACGGCGTCTGTCGCGCAAAAATAAAACGTTAGTGCTTTTTCTGAATGTCTGTTTCATTTTTGAAACCGATGCGCTAGATTGACGATCAGCACCTCATCCGGCACACCGACCAACATCAGCGGGAGACACCATGCACAACCGTTCCGGCGACGACCGCACCCCGTCGTGTTCACGGCGCACTACCGGCAGGCGGCTGACGATTCTGGCGATCGTCTCGGTGGGAGCGGCGGTCATCGCAGCCAGCACCGCGAATGCTGACCCCGCCGAAACCGCCCGTGCCGACGGCGCCGGGACGAACAGCCCCTCGTATCAGCTGGGCTACCACCAGACGTTCAGCGACTACGAGATCGTCGCGAGTCGGATGCGCGCGGAGGGATTCACCCTGGAAGACATCGACATCTCGAGCCGAGTCCCCGCCGTATGCGCCAACGAAGCGCAGTCCGTTCAGAGCACGCCGGAACTCACCGGCCCCGACTTCCTGCGGGGCTGCGCCGACGCGGTGGAAAGCCTGGTCGATGCCGGCATCGCATCCTGAGGCCGGCCACCGGCTCTAGCCCCCGGTGCGGTTGAACTTCATGTCGTAGGGGCCGCCCTTGCATGCGCTTCCCGACTCGTCCTTGGTGCCGCTGCCGGTGAGCACCATGATCGGGTCTTGCTCCGGCTCCGGAAGCGGGAACGTGCCCTTGATCCTGACGTGCGACGTTCCCCCGGCCGGACAGGACGCGTCGTACTCGTCGTCCCGCGTCCACACATTGTTGGCGAACAACAGCAGTTGGGTGCCGCTACTGCCATTGCGGACGAACCGGCTCAGGCATCGATCACCGGTGCGCAGACAGATGGTGTCGACGTTGTAGTCCGCTTCCTGTGGCTTCGGCGCGCCGGCGCCGGTGTAGGTCGTCAACAAGTGGTAGAAGCCGTGCAGCGCCTCTGCCGGGGAGGTTTGACGGGCCGACTCCTCAGCCGGGTTGGGCAGGCTGTTGAGATCGGCGTCGCCGACCCGGGTGAAGGTCACCGACCGCTTGCTGTAGCAGTCCAGGGAATCGGTGATCCATTCGCCGACCATGGTGCCGTCGGCATGAGGCTGCAGCCACACGTAATTCCACTTCTCGATCGGCTTGTCGTTGCAGTTCCCGCCCTCGAGTGCCACCGCGATCCAGCGCCCGCGAACGTCGTCGAACACCAGCTTCGGGATGTGGTTGTAGGGTCCGTCGGTGCGCTGCGCTGTCGCGACGCAACCGCTGTTGTTGCTGCCGGTGCAGGCCGACCGCAGCACCCAGGTCTCTTTGGCCGGCGGTTCGGAATTGGCCACCTCTTTGCCCGCCAGGGAGAGCTTGGGGCCGAAGTCGGCGGTGTATGTGCCGGTGAACGGACCGCCCCCGTCCGGCGCGCCGGAGGGCTCTGCCGTGCCGGAATGCCCGGCGGCCTGATTGTCGCCGCTCTTGCCGCCACCGCTCAGCGCGATTCCGGCGACGACGGCGATGACCACCAGCAACACGCCCACGCCCGCGAGGATCAGCGGGGTGCGGCGCTTCTTGCCGGGTTTGGCGGGAGGGGTTTCCGCCGATGGCGGCGGCTGGGGCGCGGGTAGCTGCGGCTCGCCGCTCAACCGGAACTGGGTCGGCTCTTCGTTGCCGTGCCGAGGCTGGTTGAGGTCCAGGTTGGGCCGGCGCTGGGTCGGGTCGGTGGGCGGGCGTTGCGGGCCGGGCTCGACGGGCGGCCGGTACAGCTTGGGATCCGACGGCTGACGGTAGGGACTCGGCTCCGGCGGCGGGCGTCGCTGCGGCTCGGGGGGCGGGCGGCGCTGCGAGGGATCGACATACCCGGGTCCGCCGCGCCGGGGTGGGTGCTGCCTCGGCGGACCGGGTGGCGGCTGCTTGGGCGGAGGCGCCAGTTGGGTGCGCTGCTGCACGGGTTCGGGCCGGCGCACCGGTATCGGGCGCGTCCCGGTGACGGCTTCACGTGCGGCCGCGGCCATGTCGGTCACCGTCGGATAGCGCTGCTGGGGAGTCTTGGCCATCGCCGTGGCGATGACGTTGTCGAGTTCCTCGGGGATGCCGCGCCGGATGGTGGACGGCCGCGGCGGCGGCAGGCTGAGGTGCCCGCCGATCTGCTGTTCGAGGCTGTTGCCGGGGAACGGCTGGCTGCCGGTCAGGCATTCGTGCAGCACGCAACCCAGCGCGTAGGTGTCCCCGCTGGGGTCGGTCTGGCCGGTGGTCACGCGTTCCGGGGCCATATAGGCCCACGTCCCGATGACGTTGCCGGTACCGGTCATGTGCGAGTCCCCGGCGGCGCGGGCGATGCCGAAGTCGATGAGGTACGCGAAGTCGTCCTCGGTGACCAGGATGTTGGACGGCTTGACGTCGCGGTGTACCAGGCCGATCCGGTGGGCGGCGCGCAGGGCCGACGCGATCTGCTCGATGATCATGACCGCGCGCTCGGGTTCCAGCGGGCCCTCGGCGATGATGGCCTGCAGGTCTCTGCCGACGACCAGTCGCATGTCGACATACAGGCGGCCTTCGATTTCGCCGAAATGGTGGATCGGCACCACGTGGGGGTCGTTGAGCCCCGCGGCCGCCAGCGCCTCCCGGCGAAACCGCTGCTCGAACGTGGGGTCGTTGGCAAGGTTGGCGGGCAGCACTTTCACCGCGACGACACGTTGGGTCTCGGTGTCGTAGGCACGCCACACCTCGCCCATACCGCCGCGGCCCAGCAACTCGATGAACTGGTAGCGGCCGAATGTCGTACCTTGCACTCCGCCCCCCTCAGCGAAAGACTCGGTGGATACTCAGCAAAAAACATTAAAGCCGCACCAGCGGGGATGCACGGCTGTATTGCCTAGCTAATCACGAAACGTTTGAAGCCGGGATAGCGAGGCGCAGCACGACCGGACAAGCGCAGACTGAAACGTGGAGCCGGTAACTCCCGATGTAGGTCCAGGGGGTGCGCACATGCCATTCGACACACCGTCACCGGTCACCGAACTGACGCAGGAACTGCGCCTTGCCACCACCATGACCGGCGGGGTTAGCCTCGCCGTCTGGATGGCCGGCGTCGCCCGCGAGATCAACCTGCTCGCACAGGCGTCGCAGTGGCGCCGGGAGGGGGGCCCGTTCCCGGCCGGCAGCCCCCTGAGCAAGGAGTCGACCGCGTCGCTGCGGCTCTACGCGAGCCTTCTCGACCTGCTCGACGTGATCGTCGACGTAGACATCCTGTCCGGCACCAGCGCGGGTGGCATCAATGCGGCGCTGCTGGCGTCGTCCCGGGTGTCGGGGTCGGACCTGGGGGGATTGCGCGACCTCTGGCTCGGCCTCGGGGCCCTGACCGATCTGCTGCGCGACCCCCGCGACAAATACACCCCGTCGCTGCTGTACGGCGACGAGCGAATGTTCAGCGCACTGGCCACGCAGATCCCCAAGCTGGCGACGGGACCTTTTCCGCCGGCGGAGTTTCCCGGCGGCGCGCGTGCCCCGTCCACCACGCTGTATGTCACGACCACGCTGCTGACGGGCGAGGCCAGCCGATTCACCGACTCATTCGGCACGCTGGTCCAGGACGTCGACCGGCGCGGCCTGTTCACCTTCACCGAGAGCGACCTGGCCAGGCCCGGCACCGTTACGGCCCTGGCATTGGCCGCGCGCAGTTCGGCCTCGTTCCCCATCGCGTTCGAACCGTCGTACCTGCCCTTCAACACGGGCACGCCGGCCCACGGGAAGGTGCCGGCCCGTCCGCCGATGGCGCCGTTCACCAACATCACCCGGCCGCACTGGGCCGCCGACGGTGGTCTACTCGACAACCGGCCGATCGACGTGCTGCTCAAACGCATCTTCGATCGGCCTGCCCGTCGCCCGGTGCGCCGGGTGCTGCTGTTCGTGGTGCCATCGGCGGGCCCTGCGCCGGATCTGGTGGCCGAGGTGGCACCGGATGACGTCAACGAACCACCGGGTCTCATCGACGGCCTGCTGAAAGATCTGGCCGCCATCACCACCCAGTCGATCGCCGCCGACCTGCGCGCCATCCGGGCTCATCAGGATCGGATGGAAGCCCGCACCGACACCAAGCTGCGGCTGGCCGAACTGGCGGCTGCGCTGCCGCACAGTTCGCGGCTGCTCACCGGTCGGCTGCTCGCCGACTATGTGGCCCGGGAAGCCACCCGGCTCGCGCAGACGCTGACGGATGCGTTGCTGCGCCAGCTGGGTACGTGGCCGCCCTCCCATTCTGACCTCGCCGAAAGCATTCCAAAGAACTGGGAGCCCGAGCTCGCCGTCGGCGGCGACTCCGACCGGGCCTGCCGGCGCCGGATCATCGACGCGATCGTCAGTCGCTGGACCCTGCCGGATGGCCAGACCCTGCCGCACGGGCCGACCGATCTGGCCCGGTTCGGTCAACCCGCGCACGACCTGGCGAAGAGTTGCGCGATCGCCGTCGTACTCGCCGCCTATCAGCTGGCCCGCTCCGATGACGATGTCGCCAACCTGGCCGAGCTGACCAAGGGAATCCACGCGGCGTGGCCGCCCCCGGCGCCGGTTGAGCTCGGGGTGCTGGTGCGCGAGGTGTGCACCGACGCGACGGTGCGGCAAGGGTCGTTGACGGACGCCGCCGCGCTGATCGCCGCGCAATACCTGCACCGGATCACGGTGCCGCCAGTCGGCTGGAGCAATCTCGGCCGAGTTCTGTTCGACAGCTTTGACACCCTGAACAGGTTGGCGTCCAACGGTTCAGCCACCGGTGATGGGGCGAGTCCGCTGCGCACGTACCTGAGGTATCTGGACCTGGCCGACGACGCGGACACCACCGCGTTGGCGCTCTTCGACCTGGCCGCGACCCAGCGCGCGATGCTTCCGGCGGAGGCGGACGTCGAACAGTCCGTCGAGCTCGTGCAGGTGAGCGCCGACTCGCGCAGCCTGCTCGCGCCGGACTGGCAGACCGCGCAACAGAAGCTCACCGGTATGCAGTTCCACCATTTCGGCGCGTTCTACAAGCGGTCGTGGCGGGCCAATGACTGGATGTGGGGTCGCCTCGACGGCGCCGGCTGGCTGGTGCATGCGCTGCTGGACCCGCGCCGAGTGCGGTGGATGGTGGGTCGCCGCGGCGGCGACAATGCGCAACGCGGAGCGTTGCGAGGAGGAGCGGCGCCATCAGACCACACGGGAGATAACGAGTCGGGCGCACGGTGGTTCCTGGGTCGCCTCAAAGAGCTTGGTGCACCGGCCTTTCCGAAAGCCGGCTACCGGCTGCCGACGGTCGGTGAGGAATCGGAGCGGCTGACCGAGGACATGTTGCTCGCCGAACTGTCCTTCCTCGACGACCCGTCTGTGGACGTACCGGCCAGCCTGCCCCGGACATCGCTGTGGCTGGCGCAAACATGGCAGCAACGAGTCCTCGACGAGGAACTCGATGAACTGGCCGTCGCCGTCACCGACCCCGAACCGGGCGAACGGCCTGACTGGAGTCCGGCCACCTCGCGAACGTGGGCGAAGAAGGTGCTGGCCGCCGACCCCGGGCCGGCGAAATACGCTCTGCTGAACGAGGATCCGGTGGCGGCCGAGACCTTCGCCACCGACAAGGGTTCGCCGCTGATGGCGCACACGGTGGCCAAGGCGGCGGCGACCGCCTCCGGAGCCGCGGGTTCGGTCCGGCAACTGCCCGCAGTGGTAAAGCCACCGTTGGCCACCCTGCGGACGGTGGCACTCGGCGGGTACCGGGTAGTGTCGCTGACCCGCGGCGTGGCCAAATGGACGCTGATCGCCGGGGCTGCGCTGCTCGTGCTCGGCACGGCAGCCGCGATCGCGTCGGCCAGCACGGTCGGCGCGCTCGGACTCGTCGCGGCCGGCATCGGCGGCTACCTGCTGGCGCTGGGAACCTGGCAGTTCTCCACCCGACTGCTCTTCGCGCTGTTGTCGGTAACGCTGGTGGGCGCGCTACTTTCGCTGGCGACGCCGGTGGTGCGCGGCTGGCTTTTCGGCGATGCGACACATCCCGGCTGGGTAGGCGCCCACGCCTACTGGCTGGGCACGCAGTGGTGGCATCCGTTGGCCGTCGTGGGCGGGCTCGCGCTGAGTGTCACCCTGGTGGCCGTCGCGAAACCGTCAAAACCGTTGCGGCACAGCCATAATCGTGCCCGATAGGTTATTTCAGAGCACTGATCCCGTTGTAGAGCACCATCAAACCGATCAGGACCAGCACAGCGGCGAGCATCGCCGCGTGGTTCTGCTGCATCCATTCCTTGAGGCGGTTCAGCGGCTGATCCAGACGGTCGCCGGCGGCGGCATAACCCAGGATGGGGATCGCGACCGTCGAACCCGACAGCACGATGAACACCGCGGCGAAAAACCATTTCCCTCCGACACCAAGCCCGCTGGTGCCGATGGCCAGCCCGCCTGCCAGGCACAGGAGTGACACCTCGAGCCGGACCACCGTGAGCACCAGCGCCGTGATGCCGGCCCGCTTCGGGGTGATGGTGTCGAACGTCCGCATCCACCGCGGCGCCTCGCCGTGACCGTGACGGGTCAGCCAGCGGTAGATGCCGAACAGGATCAGCGCCGAACCCAGGACCACGCGCAGCCAGGACGCCCACGACGGGGGCGACTTGTGCAGGCCGGCGAATAAGCCGGATCCGGCCACGAAGATCGCAGTCAATGCGGTCAGCCCCAGCATCCAGCCACCGAGAAACGCCAAGCTCGTCGGCCGTGGCCGCGGCGAGTGCAAGACCAGCACCGCCGGGATGATCGTCAACGGAGAAACTGCGATGACCAGAGCCAGCGGAATGAGGGTGGCCAGCAGGGAGCCCCAATTTCCTGTCACGGGCAGCAATCTTCGCATTGAACGCCCGTGATCACCCGTCAAACGGGGTGCGGGCGCGTGATCGGGTCTTCCTTGCGGGCTTTGACCGGTGCCGAGCTCGGCGGGAGGGTGAGCAGGTTGCCCCGCAGGCTGCCGCGCGCGGTGCGGACGGTGACCAGGATCCAGGTCAGCAGCAGGCCCAGGTAGGCGACGGCGGCCGCGACCTTGAACGCCGGAAGGTGGGTGTGCGCGGCGAGCTGGGACGTGCCGGTGACGAAGGTACCCACCGGAAAAGTCAGGCTCCACCACGTCAGGGCGAAGGGCATCCCGCGCCGCAGGGTGCGCACCGTCAGCGAGGTGGCCAGCGCGATCCACAGCACCGCGAACCCCCACACCGGCACCCCGAAGATGACGGCGAAGTCGTTCATCGCCGCCGCGAGTTGATGATCGACCGCACCGGTCGACGCGGCCGTCGCCAGAAGCCCTGCGGCAGTGATGGATTGGCCCAGCGGCCCGAGCACGATCCACAGCGTGGGCACCCGCGCAGAGCCGGATGTGCCGTACAGCACCAGCCTGCTCCAGATCATTGCAATGATGTTCAGCGATGCGATCAGGGACAGGCCGAACATCGCGTAGCAGCCGTAGAGCATGGTTTCGCGGCCGGTGCCCGGCGGCATGTGTGGCAGCAGCAGTGCGCCCGTCGCGGCCGACACCATCGGCGGCACCACCGGCATCAGCCAGCCGCCGAACGCGGCGTCCGGTTCGACGTGCAGCTGGGTGAACATCAGGAACGGGATGCTGACGGCGGTGAACAACCCGCCGGCCGTGCCCGCCGTCCACAGCACCCAGTCGAGGTCGACGGCCACCCGCCGGCCGATCAGGTCCCCACCCACCAGCACCGCGCCGGCTCCGACGGTCATCAACGCCATGGGCGCCGCGCCGTAGAAGTGGGCCATCTGCGGATTGCGGGCATGGGTGCGGGCCACCGTCGGGTTACGCAGCCAATGGCCACCGACCAGAACGATCAGCACCGCCAGCAGGGCGGCGGCGAGCACCCAGACACCGGTGGTGAACCCCCGCAGGCCGGGTACATGGACGGGCAGCGTGGCCCCGGCGATGGCGACGATCCCGGTGCCCATCACCGAGGCGAACCAGTTGGGCCCGATATTGCCCAGGACCTCGACGCGCGTGTGCGATTCGCTCGGGGCCGACGGCGCGTCGTCGGGGGTGGGCATGGCCATAGCTGAGCAACCTACTGCCGGTGATCACGCGGCGGTGCGATTGGGCGGAACATGTCGCGTGAACGTTTCTGAGGGCGGCACCGGGAATTGCGGTCGCCTACACTGCCGTGCGTGCATCCCTGGCGAAACCTCGCGATTCGATGACAAGGTCGCTGGTGATCGGCATGTCCGCACTGCTGGTGGTGGTCGCCCTGGCCATGCCGATCAAGCAACGGTGCGGGGCCCCGGGCCGCTCCTGCGCCACCGCGGTGGACGCTAATGGCGACGTACACTATTACTACGAAGTGGAGCCATTCGGCATATTCCTTATCGAAAGTGTGATTGGTTCGAATATCCCGTTGTATTACACGTCCGGCGAGGAGATCGAGAGGGTCCGCTGAATGGCAGGACATGCGCGCATCGCGGCACTGGTCGTGTCGGCAATGCTGATCGGCGGTGCCATCGCATCGGTGCCGGTCACCGATATCGCGCTCGTCACCGCGCAGGAAAACTTCTGCGGAACCAGCTACCTGTGCCCCGCCGATCCCGCACCCGACGGCGGTGACCAGGCCACCGCCGAACGCCGGATCACCGACGGCTATGTCGCCAAGCAGGCGGGTTGCACCCCGGACCTACCGGCCAATCCGCAGTCGGTCACGTGGGACCCGCCCGGCTTCACCCCCAACACCGGGGGGTCGGGAAACATCACCGACTCCAATCCTCAGCTCGGCGGCCACTTCGTCGCCGACTACGTCAACGGCCGCTGGCACATCGACTACCAGTACTGCTGATCCATCAGCCGCGGCACTGCTGTGCCGCGAAGCGCACCGTCGTGGTCGACGGAGTGTTGAACTGTGCCTCGAGCGTCAGGTCGGGCCGCACCGGTTGGTCGTCGATACCGAGGCGGGTGAGGTCGAGCAGAACCTGGATCGTGTCCGGCGCCACCCTGCGGGCATTGGTGTCCCGGTCCGGCCGCATCCGTGGGTCGGTCCCCGCAGCGGCGAGGGTGCTGGTGACGGCCAGGTCGTCGGTGTCCGGCTCGGGACCTAGTTCGGCGAACTTCTTCCCGTTGTTCGCGACGCTGAAGGTCAGGACGTAGCCGACGAACCTGGTCGATGGCGTTCCTGTGGGCGACGGCGGCAGCGGTTTGGCGAAGTGGATCGTCAGCTGCAGCACGCTGCTGCGGGGGTGCTTCGCCTCGACTCCGGACACCGTGATTCCGTCGGGCGGTTTCGGCCCTTCTTTGGTCTGGCAGTTCAGCCGGCTCGGCAGACCGGCCCAGTCGTCGCGCGGCGGGTCGGACCACAGGGCCCAACCGATGCCAACCAGCGCCACCACCAACACAATCGGCAGCGCCACCCGAACCGGGGCGGGCAGGACGCCCCAGCTTCGGCGCGGCCCGGACGGTTGCTTCGGCCGCCGGTGCGTCGTCCAGCGCTCACCGTCCCAATAGCGCTGACCCTGCGAACCGTCGGGATCGAAGTACCAGCCTGCCGGCGGTGCAGTCGGCACGGTCAAGCTCCATTCGATCGTGGACGTCAGAAATCGGCGAATCGCAGCGGGCAGCTATGGCGGTGAATCCAGCGCTTCCGGCGGCGGGTCAAGCATCTGCACTTTGTCACCCTTCCACTGGAATCCGACTGTGGTCAGGACCCCGTCGGTGCAGGTGGAGCAGCTCTGCTGGGTGCGATAGGTGAGCACGACGGTGTCGTTGGTGGACGCCGGGCCCTCCAGCTCGGTGAACGGGTAAGCCCGGGGGGTGGCCGTCCCGACGAAGGCACCCCGATGAAACATCAGGGCGAGGTCGGGCGAACTGCTGGTTCCGTCCTGGACCGTCACCACGATCGCGGACAGGTCTGCGCACGCGTTGTAGTTGCTGGCCGAGACGTTGCGATCCCACGGCTTGCCGGTCTTGCGATCCGGTGGAACCTGCCCCAGCGCCGTGGCCAGCGCCGCGGGTTCGTCCGGGCCGCAGCCGGTCGGGGTGCCGGCCCCGGTGGTGGTGGGCGCCGGGGTCGAGGATGGCGCCGATCTGGCCGCGCCGGGGTCCCGATCGCCACCTCCGAACACGAACACCGCCACGGCGCCCAGGCACACCAGCACCACCCCCGCGGCGACCAGCCAGACGGTGCGACGCGGCGCAGGCTTGGTGGCGTCCAGGCCCTCGGACGGGTCGTACACCGGTGGCGGCCAGTCCGGGTCGACCTCCTCAGCAACCATCAGGTGACCAGACCCCTCCGATCAGATCGTCCGTAAACAGCTCTTCGCGCCCGCCGAGCTTGGCGGATTGTAGCCTAAAATGGCTGGTAGCGACATTTTAAAGACGCCGGCGCGGGCGGCGTGTCCAGGTGAATCTGCCCACATCAGCAACTTTTTGTTGGGGGGTTCGCAGCAAGCTACCGCATACTAGACGGCATGCGCCGAACGACCTCACCGCAAACCGCCGGGCCGATGCCGGCCGGTGAGTCGGTGTCTGGCCGGGGCCGCTAGTGGGGCGTTCCGGCGGCGCACACCGCCTGCAGAAGAATCAACGTGCCGCAAAGACGCCGTCGAAGACCCGAAAGCGGCTGTCGCGGGGTTTCATGACGTTGGTCTCGGCGGTGGCGCTCGGCATGACCGGAGCGGGCTACTACGTGGCGCACGGCGCACTCGGTGGCATCACCATTTCCCAGGCCCTGACGGCCGAAGACCCACGGTCCACCGGCAACACGATGAACATCCTGCTGATCGGGCTGGACTCCCGCAGAGACCAGGAGGGCAACGACCTGCCCTGGTCGATCCTGAAGCACCTGCACGCCGGCGACTCCGACCAGGGCGGGTACAACACCAACACCCTGATCGTCGTGCACGTCGGCGCCGACGGAAAGGTCGTCGCGTTCTCCATTCCCCGCGATGACTGGGTGCCGTTCAACGGCGTTCCGGGCTACAACCACATCAAGATCAAGGAGGCGTACGGGCTCACCAAGCAGTACGTCGCCAACCAGCTGGCCAACCAGGGCGTGAGCTCCCAGCACGAGCTCGAGACACGAGGCCGCGAAGCGGGGCGGGCGGCCACCCTGCGGGCGGTGCGCAGCCTGACCGGGGTTCCCATCGATTACTTCGCCGAGGTCAACCTCGCCGGTTTCTACGACCTGGCCCAGACGCTGGGCGGCGTCGAGGTGTGCCTGAACCACCCCGTGTACGACTCATATTCCGGTGCCGACTTCCCGGCCGGCCGCCAGCGACTGGACGCCTCGCAGGCGCTCGCGTTCGTCCGGCAACGGCACGGTCTGGAGAACGGCGACCTGGACCGGACCCACCGGCAGCAGGCCTTCCTGTCCTCGGTCATGCACGAACTACAAGACACCGGCACCTTCACCAACTTCGACCGGCTCAACAGCCTGATGGCGGTCGCGCGCAAGGACGTGGTGCTGTCGTCGGGCTGGGATGAGGCGCTGTTCCGCCGGATGGGCGATCTGGCGGGCGGGAACGTCGAGTTCCGGACGCTGCCCGTGGTGCGCTACGACAACATCGACGGCCAGGACGTCAACATCGTCGACCAGGCGGCTATCAAGGCCGAAGTCGCGGCGGCGTTCGGGACGGCGTCGCCGTCGGCGGCGCCGGGCACGACCAGCGCCAAGCCCAATCCGTCGACCATCGTCGATGTCGTGAATGCCGGCAGCATCAGCGGGATGGCGACCCAGGTGTCCAGCGCGCTGAAGAAGCGCGGCTACACCGCCGGGCAGGTCCGCGACCGCGAATCCGGCGACCCGGCGACGACCACGATCCAGTACGGCGCGGGCACGGAAACCGACGCGCAGAACCTGGCCACCCTGCTCGGCGTCGACGCCCCCAAGAAACCGGATTCTTCGATCGCACCCGGGCACATCCGGGTGACCGTGGACACGAACTTCTCGCTGCCGGCCGCCGACGAGATGTTGGATGCGACGAGCAGCACGACGACGACCACCACCACCACGACGACGAAGCCGAGCAGCACCGGCTACTACTACAACGGCACCTTCACCAACTACCCGACGCCCGATCAGGGAAAGCCGATCGACGGCGGCGGGGTGCCGTGCGTGAATTAGCTCGCCCGAGCAGACGCAAAAGCGCCCGATTTCCGCAGGAAAAGGGCGCTTTTGCGTCTGCTCAGCAATTAGGCGTGCGTGCCGCCGTCGATGCGGATCTCGGTCCCGGTGATGAACCGGCCGTCCTCCGACACCAGCATGGCGATGACGCCGGCGATCACCGACGGGTCCGCCATACCCGCGCCGCTGGATTTCTCCGTGGTGGGCAGGATCGGCATCAGCCGGCTGAACAGCGACCAGTTGGCGTCTTTCGGGATGTAACCGCCGGTGGCATCGGTGATACCGGACTTGATGCTGCCGGGCGCCACACAGACCGCGCGGAGTCCGGCGGTGGCGTATTCCAGTGCCAGTGAGTGAGTGAACGCCTGGACGCCGCCCTTGCTGGCGGCGTAGGCCGCCATGTACGGGTGCGCGAAGCTCGCCGAGGTGGAGCTGAAGTTGACGACGGTGCTGCGCGGGTTGTCCAGGAGCGCCGGTAACGCCTCGCGGACCATCAGGAACGTGCCGGTCAGGTTGACGGTGACGATGCTGTTCCACAGTTCGAGGCTGGTCTGGTGGGTGTGCGCGGCGCGCAGGATGGCGGCGGCGTTGACCAGTGAGTCCAGCCCCCCGAGGGTGTCGATGGCGCTGCGCACGCCGGCGGTGACCGACCGCTCGTCGGCGACGTCGATCACGCTGGTGGTGAACCGCTCGGCCGACTCCGCCGCCCGGTCCCGCGTGGTGACCAGGCCATCCACCGCGATGTCGGCGCCCACCACCGTGGCCCCCTCGTCGAGCAGACGCAGCGCGGTGGCCTGCCCGATGCCCGACCCGGCTACGGTCACCAGGATCCGCTGACCGTCCAGTCGTTTCATGCCGGGAAGCGTAACGCGCCCTCGGAACCTCAGTTCACGGTCGCCGAGAACGAGTCGACACCCAGGCCGACGCCGCCGCTCCATGGCTCGAAGCCGGCTTGGATGCTTGTCAGGTACCACGAGTCGGTGATCGACTCCATCGTGGCGGTGTGGTCGATGAAGTCCATCGCGTCGAAGGTCCACACCTCGATGGGCTGGGTGGCGACGTAGGACATCACATTGTTCTGCCCGTTGCTGCCGTCCCAGACCACGAAGGTCTTGCCGTTGATCGTGGTGTTGCCCACCGGCGATCCGACCGGCTGGATGGGGCCCTGGTGGTTGAACCAGATCATGATCTCCTGATCGTTGACCCCGGTGGTGGTGTAGGTGGAGTCCAGCCAGATGTCGTAGGAGGCGTTCCAGGTACCGGTCGGCACGTAGTTGTAGTCGATGCTGGTGGTCGCGCTGTTGATCTGCCCGAGCTGGATGGGCAGGTTGGTGCCCGTCGACGCGTTTCCGTAGTGCACTCCCGCATAAACCGAGGGATAGCCCAGGGGCGCGCCGTTGGTGGGGGCGGACCCGTTCTCGGTGGTGATGGTGAACCCGGTCTGGCTGACCGTGATGGCCTGGCCGCCCGGGTTGTTCCAAGCGTTGTTCTGCACCACGTAGCCGCCGGTGATCGTCGTCGATCCGTACTGGGTGGAGATGACGGTTCCACCGGTCGGGAGCGTCGGAGGAGTCGTCGGGGTGGTCGGCGTCGTGGGGGTGGTCGGCGTCGTGGTGCCCGGGGTGCCGGTGATCAGCGGGTTGGTCGGCGGCGAATAGGTGCCGGTCTGGGCGGCCTGGAAACCGACCTCGACGGAGGTCCCGGGCGCGATCGTCGCGTTGTAGCTCGCCGGGGTCACGGTGTACTGCTGCGTTGTCGTCGGGGCGAGTTGGCCACCCCAGGCGCTGGATACCGACGAGCCGGTGGGCATGGTGAATTGCAGCTGCCAATTGCTTATCGGCGTAGCGCTGGAATTGGTGATCGTGTACTTCCCGATGAAACCGCCGTCCCATTGCGATGCCGTCGTATACGTCGCGGACAGACCGCTCGGGGTGGTGGGCGTCGTCGGCGTCGTGGGCGTTGTGGGCGTCGTCGGCGTCGTGGGCGTCGTGGGCGTCGTGGGCTCCGTCGGGGTGGACGGGGCGGTGGGGGCCGGACGGCCCGTCAACAGGCTGACCACACCTTGCAACTGCTGCTCCGCGTTGCGCAGCGAAGCCGCGATGGCAGTCTCGGTGCCGGCATACCACTGCGCACCCGCGTTCAGCGCCTGCACGATGCGGGCGTTCACAGCGGCCGCCACCTGCGCGCTGATGGTCTGGTACTGCCTGGCCTGCAGGCTGAGGAACCCGTTGACTGCCGCCGATATCTCGTCGACACCGAGCGCCGCCAACTGCGTCGTGGGAGCCGCCGCCGCGGCGTTGGCAGCAGTCAGCGTGGAGCCGATACCGGCGACATCCGCGGCCGCCGCCGCGAGCAGCTCGGGCTCGACAATCACATATGACATGTTCAATTCCTTCGATCACGAGACATATTCGCCTATAACGGGCATATATCGAACGGATAACGAACGGATCGGCCGAAGGTAGCACGCACTGGTCCACGGGATGGACAGAAACCACGAATTTGAACACGCAGGCGGGTGTTGTCAAAAGACTTCACAAAAAATCGGTAATGCGCAACGCGCATACCAATTGGCGTCTATATTTACTCAGCGCAACGCATTTGAGCGCGATAATCGGCGGGCCGCAGCGGCCCTACACCACGCCGCGCAGCGCGTCGGCGCCGAACATCTGCTCCATCATCGACGAGTAGTCCGGGCCGCGCCGCACCATGTGGCCGCCGTCGACGTTGATGCACTGGCCGGTGATGAAACTGGCCGCATCACTGAGCAGGAACATGGCCAGGTTGGCGACGTCCTCGACCTCACCGATCCGGGGCAGCGGTGTGCAGAGCGCGTAATCGCCGCTGATCTCGGGCGACTGGATGACGCTGGCGTCCACCAGATCGGTACGGATCAGACCCGGACGAATGCTGTTGGCCCGCACCCACGAGGCCCCGAGTTCATCCGCGGCCAGGCGCATCATGTGGTCGATCGCCGACTTGGTGACCCCGTACGGCCCGAACCACCGGTGGGTGTTGCTGGCGGCGATCGACGAGATCGCCACGAAGGACCCTCCGCCGCCACGTACCAGTTCGCGGGCGGCGTGCTTGAGCACGTACATGGTGCCGTTGACGTTGAGGTCGACCGTGCGCCGCCAGGCCTCCGAATCGGTGTGGGTGAGCGGTCCGACCGTCAGCGAGCCGCCCGCACTGTGCACCACCCCGTGCAGTCGGCCGTGCCACGCCGTTGTCGCCTCCACGGCACGGGAGACCTCGTCTTCATTGGTGACGTCGGCCGGTTGGTAGCGGATCGATCCGGACAGTTGCAGGCCTTCGATCTCGGCGACCGCCTCGGCCAGTCGGTCAGCGCTGCGGCCCACGATCATGACCGACGCGCCGCCGTCGACCAACCCGGTGGCCACAGCCTTGCCGATACCGCTGCCGCCACCGGTGACCAGGTACGTCCGGTCTTGGAATGAAAGCTGCACTGCCGGTCCTTCCGCTGAAACTGAAACACGTTTCAACTATCGAACCATGGCGGCTACGGCGTATCGCGGCGGGCAACCTTGGTGGGCCGGGCGGTGCGCCAGTCCTCGACGTCGGGCGGCAGGCCGACGGGGAATCTGTTCTCGTTGTGCGCCGCCCAGTGCGCGTGCCCGAGCTCGTGAACATGAAACGCGTGGCGCAGCGCCTCGGTGAATCCCATCGCGTCGGCGGCGGCGTTGACCGACGCCTTCACCAGAAGCGATGCCATGGTTGGCCGTTCGGCGATGCGCCGGGCGAACTCGAGGGTCTTCTCCTCGAGATCGTCGAGCGGGAACACCTTGGACACCATGCCCAGCCGGTAAGCCTCGTCGGCGTCCAGCGAATCACCGGTCAGCAGTAGCTCTTTGGCTTTGCGGGCGCCGAATTCCCAAGGGTGGGCGTAATATTCGACACCCGGCATACCAAGCCGCACCGCGACGACGTCGCTGAACCTCGCGTTGTCGGCGGCCACGATCAGGTCGCACGCCCAGATCAGCATCAACCCGGCCGAGATCGCGTTGCCCTGCACCTGGGCGATGGTGATCTTGCGCAGGTCGCGCCAGCGCCGGGTGTTCTCGAAGAAGAAGTGCCACTCCTGGTGGTAGAGCTTCTCGACGATCGGCTCCAGGGTGGCGCCGTGGGACCGGAAAGTCGGGTGCTGCTGCGGCCCGGGCTTGCGCTCCAGCATCGCCTCCTCCGACCCGAGGTCGTGACCGGCGGAGAAGTTGCGGCCGCGCGCGCCCAGGATCACCACGCGCACGGTGTCGTCGGCCTCCGCGCGCGAGAACGCCTCGTCGAGCTGCACCAGCAGGGTGCGGTTCTGCGCATTGTGGGCGTCGGGCCGGTTCAGCCAGATCCGCGCGATGCGGCCCTCGTCCAAAGTCTCGTAGACCACCATCTGCGGGGCTTCGCCGTTCTGGGAGTCAGCGCCGGCGTTGGCCTGATCGGAAACAGTCATTCCGCCCACCTCTACTTGTCACGGGCCTGGGCTTTACACATTACGGCGAGTGTGTAACCGGGTTGCCGCTGGGTTGGGCTGATCGCCACCGTCCGTCGATCACACCCCGGACGCGGCCAGGTGCTGGACCATGAGCGCGTGCGCCATATTTCGAGCCCGCCGGGCAGCGCAGGGGTCACCCTCCGACCCGGCGATAACAGCGCCGATGAGAAGTATCGTCATCGACTCGACAAAGGAGCGCACATCGGTCAATTCGGCCCGCAGGGCACGCTCACGGACCATCTCGCGAATGCTGAAAAGGCAGTTCATGCTGACCTCGTCGGCATGAACTTGTTGACCCATCTCCATCAACACCGTCAAGGGTGACCCACCCTGGTAGCCGTCGAAGTCGACGATCCAGTCGTGCAGGACGTCGAAAATGGCCAGGATCTGCCCTTGCGCCGTACCTCCCCGCAACCGCGACTTGAGTTCGAGTAGCGAGCACGTCCAGAGCTGGTCGCGGCGTCTCAACACAGCCGTGGTCAATGCCTGGGCATCGGGAAAATGCCGACACAGTTCCGCGCGGCCCAGGCTAACCGCGGCAGCGACGTCATCGAGGTCGATCGCGCGCACGCCGTGCGTGGCGAACAGAGCGTATGCGGCGCTGAGAATGCGTTCGCGCCGACTCGCGTGGGATTCAGAGCGTGCCTCCGCAGTCATGGATACGGTCAGCCTTCCGGCAGTCGGCCCCCACTAACACGACAGATAATACATGAAAACTGTCTCGCGTATCTAATTGCATACTTTCAGGTGACCGTCCAGGTCGGCCGCAACTGCGCTCTCGGCGGACTCGGGACGGGCCACGGGCCGTCTTGGCTTAGCATTGTGCAATGCCAACAAAAACGGACCATGGTGACATCGGCGACGTGGAACCGCTGGCCGACAGCACCGCAAGCCAGGCCCGGCGCGTCGTCGCCGCCTACGCCAACGACGCCGATGAGTGCCGTGTCTTCCTGTCCATGCTCGGTATTGGTCCGGCGAAGCACGAAAACTGATGGCTGCCAGGAGCGGCCGGGCCTCGCGAGCGAAGTCCGCAGGTTTCGGCGACTCCGATTTCGTGGTGGTCGCCAACCGGTTGCCCGTCGACATGGAACGGCTGCCCGACGGCAGCACCACATGGAAGCGCAGTCCCGGCGGGCTGGTCACGGCCCTCGAGCCGCTGTTGCGCAAACGCCGCGGCGCCTGGATCGGGTGGCCCGGCCTGGTCAGTGACGATGTCGCTGACCCGGACGAGGAACCGATCGTCCAGGACGAACTGCAACTCCATCCGGTCTGGCTGAGCGCCGAGGATGTCGCGGAGTACTACGAGGGTTTCTCCAACGCCACCCTGTGGCCGCTCTATCACGACGTCATCGTCAAGCCGATCTACCACCGCGAATGGTGGGACCGCTACGTCGACGTCAACCGCCGGTTCGCCGAGGCCACCGCACGCGCAGCCGCCGAGAACGGCACCGTCTGGGTGCAGGACTACCAGCTGCAACTGGTGCCCAAGATGCTGCGAGCGCTGCGGCCCGACCTGACCATCGGCTTCTTCCTGCACATCCCGTTCCCGCCGGTCGAACTGTTCCGGCAGCTGCCGTGGCGCACCGAGATCATCGAGGGCCTGCTGGGAGCCGACCTGGTGGGATTCCATCTGGCCGGTGGCGCCCAGAACTTCCTGGTGCTGGCCCGGCAACTGATCGGGGCCAACACCTCGCGGGGTTCGGTCGGGGTGCGGTCGCGCTTCGGCGAGGTGGAGTACGAGTCCCGCGTCGTGCGGGTGGGCGCGTTCCCGATCTCCATCGACTCCGGCGAACTCGACCACGCCGCCCGGGACCGCAACATCCGGCGCCGGGCCCGCGAGATCCGCGCCGAGCTCGGCAACCCGCGCAAGGTGCTGCTCGGCGTAGATCGGCTCGACTACACAAAAGGCATCGACGTTCGGCTGCGAGCCTTCAACGAGCTGCTTGAAGAGGGCCGCGCCAAGCGGGACGACACCGTGCTGATCCAGCTGGCGACGCCCAGTCGCGAGCGGGTCGAGAGCTATCAGATTCTGCGCAACGACATCGAGCGCCAGGTGGGCCACATCAACGGCGAGTACGCCGAGGTCGCCCACCCGGTGGTGCACTACCTGCACCGCCCGGTCCCCCGCGACGAACTCATCGCGTTCTTCGTGGCCAGCGACGTCATGCTGGTCACCCCGCTGCGAGACGGGATGAACCTGGTGGCCAAGGAATACGTCGCCTGCCGCAGCGACTTGGGCGGCGCCCTGGTGCTGTCCGAATTCACCGGTGCCGCAGCCGAACTCCGTCAGGCGTATCTGGTCAACCCGCATGACCTGGAGGGCGTCAAGGACGCGATCGAGGCGGCGCTCACCCAGACCGAGGAAGAGGGCCGGCGCCGGATGCGCGCGATGCGCCGGCAGGTGCTCGCCCACGACGTAGACCGTTGGGCCCGTTCGTTTCTCGACGCACTCGCCTCAGGTGCCGAAGACACCCAGCCGGGCGCGCGGAGCTGACCGCCCGATTCCATGGTTTTCGCGCCGGATCGCTGTGATACTGAACGGGTGAAAATCCGTCGCGGGCTGGCCGCCGGTGCCGCCATCGGCTCGGCCGTCGCAATAGGCATGGCGCTGGAATCGGAAAGCCCGGCATATGCGATCGGTCCTCCGGCCGACGGCGCGTACGCGTTCAATCAGGCCGGCGTCTCCGGAGCCACCTGGAACATCTCGGCCCTGTGCGTGCAGCCGTCCGGGACCCGGAACATGAACGACTACTCCGACCCGATCGTGTTCGCGATGAACTGCGCGCTCAACGTGGTGAGCACCACGCCGGCGAACAACAGCCGCGCCGAGCATCTGCAGAACTTCAGCGCCCGCGCCCGGATGAGCAGCATGCTGTGGACCTTCACGGTGAGCAAGCCCGAGGGTGTGGCGTGTCCCGGCGGCGGCTTCGGCGAGACCAGCGAAACGTACGCCTTCAGCGACGAGAGTCTGACCGGCACCCACACCACCCTGCACGGGGCGGTGTGCGGGATGCAGCCGGAGATGAAGAAGGAACCGTTCTCCCTGCAGCTGGTCGGCCCACCGCCCAGCCCGGTCGAGCGTTACCCGTTGCAGTGCAACGACATTGCTATGTGCTTCTAGATCGGCGTGATGTAGGAGATCAGCCACTTTCCGTCGATGCGCTTGAATTCCACGCGCAGGCGGCTGCCGTCGTAGTGCGGCTCGCGTGACTTGTCGGTCACGATGCGATTCATGTAGACCATCGCGGTGGCCGAATTGCGTTTGGCGGCCATGACTCCCACGCCCACCACGTCCGCCTGGACCACCATCTCCCGCTTCTTCGCCTCGGGAATGATCTGGGCGTTGACGACCTTCTTGAACTCCTGGCGGTAATCGGGCGTCAGCAACGGGTAGACGTCGTTGAGGCTGCGCTCGATGGTCTGGAAGTCATAGCCGAAAAACTGCGGGATCTCCTTCTGAGCCAACTTCGGCAACTCCGCCCGCGCGGCCTGTTCGCCCTGGCTCTCCACCCGGTCCCAGTAGAACCAGCCGCCGATGGCCGACAACGCCACCACCGCGGCCACGGCCAGTGCTCCGGCGACCGGGAGCAGCCACCGCAGCCGGCGCATCAGTTGCCTCCGTTGGGATACATCAGGTCATAGGCCGTCATCTGGCCGCGCTCGTCCTGGTGCACGATGACCCGCAGCCGGTACGGCTCGGACGGTTTGTTGACCCCGTCGACGTCGGCGACGGTCACCCGCACCGCGACCAGCACCGACGCGTTGTCGCTGACGTTGTCGATGCTTTCCAGGGCGGCGCCGTTGATCACCGCTTCAGACGTCGCATTGGTCTTGCGGTACAGCTGCTTGAGGAACTCGACGTTCTCGGCGCCGAACTTGCTGCGCAGCGGGCCGCTGGTGCCGTTGACGAACCGGGTGACCGACTCGTCGATGGTGTCCTGGGTGTAGCTGTACATGTTGACCACGGTCTGGGAGGCCGTGTCGACGAAGCGCTGCTCGCGGGCCTGGCGCGCGTCGGCAGTGCGGTGCTGCCCGGCCAGAGCCAGTACACCCCACACCAACCCGGAGATCACCAGCACCGAGGCCGCCAGCGAGACCCAGCCGACCATCCGGCCATTGGGCCGGCGCCGCCGCGGCGGCCGGGCGTTGACGGATTTGCCGCCTTTGGCCGGTCGCTTCGGTGCGGGTCTGGTCTTCACGGCGACGGCGGCCGGGACCTCGCTGGTGTCCTCGGCTTCGGCGGCGCCGACCGACGCGCCTTTCGGCGGCCCCGCCGCGCGCGACGCCCGCCGGCGGACGCGCTGGGTCGTCGGTTGTTCTTCTGTCACCACTGGATCCACTAAATCCGTTATGAGTTCTTCGGCGCGAGCATGAGGTCCACCCAGCTCTCGGCGTTGGAGGTCCCGGTAACGCCGGACGCGAAGATACCAGTGCCGCCCGCCGGATCCCTGAACCGCCCGGTAGACGGGTCATAGGTGGTGGTGTAGGCGGCCCCGTTGGCCTCCGGCGCCGGACCGGTGCCGACCGGTGGGCCGGGCGGCTCGATGTACTTGGGGTACGGCAGCTGCGGGGGCACCGGCGGATAGTTGGGCGGCATCCACGACGGGTTACCCGGCGGCGGCGGCACGTTGTTGGGCGGCGGCGGGTCGTAGGCGGGCTGGTTGGGCGCCGGACCCGGGCCGGGCGTCACCCCAGGCGGAGGCGGGCCGACGATCGGGATACCCGGATCGGGATCGGCTCCCGGCGGGATGTACGGGAAGTGGTTGGGCGGCAAGACGTTCAGCCCGTTGGTGACGGGGGTGCCGTAGGGGATCGGCGGCCCGCGCCACGGGTTGGTGCCGACCGGCACATATCCGCGCGGGTCACGGCACAACTGCACCGTCGGTGCCCGCTTGCCCGGGAACTCCTGGCACGGGTAGTTGCGGGCGCCACGCACGGTACTCGGATCGTTCTGCGCGGTCTTGCAGTACATGTCGCGCGGGACTTCCCGGACCGTCTCGTCGGCGGGCGTGCGCATCAACGGCGACGGGATGAACCCGGTGCTGCACGGCGGCGGGTCGTTGAGGTCGAGCTTGAAGTCCAGCTTCGCGCCTTCGTCCTGCGGTGCACCGCCGGCGGCGGTGGTGATCGCGGCGAACAGAGCCGGGAAGACGACCAGCAGTTGCTCGATGGACTTGTGGTAGATCACGCCGACCCGGCCCAGGTTGGCCATGTTGGCCGCCAGCGCCGGGAAGGACGGGCGGATGCCGGAGAAGGTCTCGTTGGCCTCGTCGAGCGCGCCCGGGGCGGTGGCCAGGGTGTCGCGCAGCCGCGGGTCGGCCCGGCGCACCTCGGAGGTGAAACGCGCCAGCCCGTCGGACAGCGACTTGATGTCGGCACCCGCGCGGACCTGGGCCTGCAGGAACGGTCCGGCCTGGTCGATCAGCTGGGAGACCTGTGGGTAATTGGTGTTCGCCTCGTCGACCAACTGCCGGGCCGACTCGACCAGCCTGGCCAGTTCCGGTCCGGTGCCGTTGGTGGCCAGGAACGCCTCGTGCAGCACCTCCCGCAACCGGGTGTCACCGAGGCTGTTGACCAGGGTCTCCGCCTTCTTCAGCAGGTCGGCGACGTCCTGACCGATGCGGGTGTTGGCCCGGTCGATCTTGGCTCCGTTGCGCAGCTTGCCGGGCGCGGGGTTGGCCGGCGGCACCAGGTCGATGTACTGCTCACCGATCGCCGACACACTCTTGACCGTCGCCGTGACGTTGGACGGGATCGGTGTGCCGCTGTTGAGCCGCATGTCGGCGGTGACGCCGCTGGGATTGAGCTGCACCGAATCCACCCGGCCCACCGCGACACCGCGGTATGTGACGTTCGCGTTCTTGTAGATACCGCCGCCGGCCGCGAAGTCGGCGCTCACACCATAGGTGCCGATGCCGAACGTAGACGGCAGGCGCAGGTAGAAGATCGCCATCACGGTCAGGGTGATCACGGTGATCACCGCGAAGATGGTCAGCTGGATCTTTGTGAGTCTGTCGATCATCGTCCCCGCCTCTACTGTGCCGCCGTGCCGGGCGGAATCTTGAACGGGTCGGCGGCTTGTCCGGACAGGTTCGCCATTTCACCCATCAGGAAGTCGGGCGCGTTGAGCACCTCGTCCATGTGCATCATGTTGGGGTCCAGGGCGTAGCTGGTGGTGAAGAAGGTCTCTCCGAGCCGGCGCAGCGTCAGGTCGAACGTGGTGAACACGTTCAGGTAGTCGCCGCGCACCGCCTGCTTGATGCCGAAGTTGGGGAACGGGAACGTCAGCATGATCTGCAGCGAGGTGACGAAGTTCTTCCGGTTGTCGTTGAGCGCCTTGATCGCCGAGTACAGGTCTTTGAGGTCCGCGGCGAAGTCCGCCTTGGTCTTGGACAGCACGTTCGAGGTGACCTGCGCCAGCCGGTTGAGGGCACCGAATGCCGCAACGATGTTGTCCCGGTTCTTGTTCAGCACGCGAAGTGCTTCGGGCAGCGTGTCCAGCGCCCGGCCCAGGTTGTCCTTGTCCCGCGCCAGGATCGAGGAGAACCGGTTCAGCCCCTCGACCGCGGAGATGATGTCGTTGACCTGCTTGTTGAGGCCCGATGTCAACTCCGCCAGGCGGGGCACCAGGGCGACGAACTGGCCCTGCCGTCCGGCGACGGCCTGGTAGGTCTCGTCGGTGATCTCTTCCAGCGCACCGACATTGCCCTTGTTGACCACCACTCCGAGAGCGGAGAACACTTCCTCGGTGGTCGGGAAGCGACCGGTCCGGGACTCCGGAATGCGTGACCCGTTACCCAGCCGGCCCGTCGGCGCCTGGTCGGTGGGCGGGGCCAGATCGATGTGCAGCGAACCCAGCAGCGAGGTCTGGGCGACCTTGGCCACCGCGTTCGCCGGCAGCACCACGTTCTTGTCCAGCGCCAATTTCACTGCGGCGTAGAAGGATCCGTCGGAGCGTTGTTCGGCCGAGATGCCGGACACGCTGCCCACGGTGACGTCGTCGACCATGACCGGCGAGTTCTGCGGCAGCGTCGACACATCGGGCAATTCGACGGTGATCGAGTAGGCGCCGCCGCCGTGGCCGGCGGTGCCAGGCATCGACAGGGAATTCAGCCCGCCGAAGGAGCAGCCGGCGAGCAGTGTGCTGCCCGTGACGAAGACGCCGGCCCGCAACAGGATTCGCTTCATCGACCCGCTCCTTGCTCGGCAGGCAACGGTCCGGGCAGCGGACCCGGGGCCGCCGCCGGTGCCGCCGGCACCGGACCGGGCGCCGGTCCCGGTGCGGGTCCGAAGCCCGGTGGCGAAGCCGGGCCGGGGCCGGGAGCGGTCGGGACGAACAGGTTCTGCAGGTCCGTGATGTTGCTCGGCTTCGGCTGGCCCGAGCCCTTGGCCGGAATCCAGGTCAGCTCCGGCACCGGGGTCTCCGCCTTGGCCGCGGTGGCCGGGGTGTCGTAGATGATCTGTCCCTTATAGGCCGTGATCGTGTTGATCGGGTGGAACATGATCGGCGGGAAGTTGACGGTGAGCCGGCGCAGCACCGGGCCCAGCCGCTCGCGGCAGATCTCCGCGCGCTTGAAGTACTCCGGACCCGACGGCCCGGCCGCGGTGTCGAAGGAGCCACCGCAGATGAACTGCACCGGGTTCATGAAGTTGGGCAGCGACAGCAGGCCGTTCAGGGTGCCCTGCGCCGGGTCATAGATGTTGTAGAAGTTGGTGATACCGGGACCCGCGACGTGCAGGACCTGTTCGATGTTGTCGCTCTGGTCGCTCAGGGTCTGGGTGAAGTCGGTGAGCTGGTTGACCGTTTCGATCAGCGTCGAGTTGTTCTCGTGCAGGAATCCGCGGACGTCCGAGAGCGCCTGGTTCAGCGAACCCAGGGTGTGGTCGAGATCCCGCGAGCTGTCCGCGAGCACCTGCGACACCGAAGCCACGTGCCCGGCGAACTGCACGATCTGCTCGTTGCTCTGCGACAGCGCGTCGACGAGCACCTGCAGGTTCTTCACGGTGCCGAAGATGTCGCTGCGCGAATCTCCAAGGCGCCCAGCGACTTGCGCGAGCTCACGCAGGGCGTTGTGGAACGAGTCGCCGTTGCCGTTGAGGGTGTCGGCGGCCTGGTTGATCGCCGCGCCCAGCGGGCCCTGCATTTCGCCGGCCGCCGGGCTGAGCGAGACGGACAGCTGGGTCAGCGCTTCCTTGACCTCGTCCCACTCCACCGGCACGGCGGTGCGGGTCAGGTCGATGCTCGCGTTGTCCGGCAGTGAGGGTCCGCCGGTGAAGGCCGGGGTGAGCTGAATGAACCTGGCCGCCACCAGGTTCGGCGACATGATCACGGCCTTGGCATCGGCGGGGACCTTGACACCGTCTTTGACCCTCATGGTGATCTTGACATCCGACGGACGCGGCTCGATGGACTCGATCTCCCCCACCGGCACGCCCAGAATGCGAACCTGGTCGCCGGGGTAGAGCCCGACGGCCGAGGTGAAGTAGGCGGTGAGCTTGCGCCCGCCACCGCCGGCCGAGAACAGCACGTAGGCACCGCCCACCAGCACCGCCACCAGGACGACGATGGTGACGGTCCGCCAACCCTTGCTGCCGAAGCGCTTCGCAGTCGTCATGGTGATTTCGGCCTAATCGTCCAGCGCTCCTGGATCATGCCGCGCAGGTAGTCGGCGAAGCTGTCGGGCAGCTTGCCCGGTTGGAAGACCACGTCGAACATGGTGGCCACCAGCGGCGCCGGGATGGCGCCGAAGACGTTGACGTTGAAGCCGGGACCCGAACCGACCACCTCGCCCAGCGTGGTGGCGTACGTCGGCAACCTCTTGAGGGCTTCGGTGATGTAGTCGCGGCGCTCGTTCAGGTTGGCCAGCACCTGGTTGATCTTGGTCAGCGCCGGGCCGAATTCCCGGCGGTTGTCGTTGACGAAACCGGACAGCTGCGCGGAGACGTCGTCGATGCCGGAGATCAGCGCGCTCAACGCGGAGCGGCGCTCATCCAGCGCGGCGAACAACTGGTCGCCCTGATCCACCAGCTTCTTGACCTGCCCGGCCCGGTCGGACAACACCGCCGTCACCGACTTCGCATGCGCCAGCAGGCCTTGCAGCGCCTCGTCGCGGCTGTTCAGCGTGCGCGACAGGGTGGTCACCCCGTCCAGCGCGCCGCGCAGCCCGGGGGTGGCGTCGTGCAGCGTCTCGGTGAGCACCTTCAGCGCGTGCTCGAACTGCGGCTTGTTCAGGTTGTTGGCGTTCTGCCCGAGATCCTCGAGGGCGCCGGCCAGGGTGTAGGGCGTGGTGGTCCGGCTCAGCGGGATGGTGGTCGCGTTGCCCGAGCCGGCCGGGCTCACCGAGACCGAGCGCTCGCCCAGGATGGTGTCGGTGCGGATCGCGGCCAGCGACTGGTCGCCGACGACCACATGGCGGTCGACGCTGAAGGTGACCTTCGCGGTGTCACCGGCCAGTGCGACGTCGGACACCTTGCCCACCTTGACGCCGGAGACCAGCACGTTGTTGCCGGGCGTGATGCCACCGGCGTCGCTGAAATACGCCGTGTAGGTCTTGCCCTGCGGCCAGAACGGCAGCCCGGAGTAGCCGAATGCGATCAGCACGACGAAGGTCACCACGGCCAGGCCGATGATGCCGGTGCGGAGTGGATCCTGGTCGCGCTTGCTGCCTGGCTTCTTCTTGCCTGGCTTCTCAGGATTTGGCAAAGGCGCACCTCCCCTTGCTGGAATCCACCTGGCCGCCGAGGCCCAGCCGGATGTCGGAGCCCGCCGGTCCGTTGATCTTGATCGTCACCGAGCAGAAGTAGATGTTGAAGAACGACCCGTAGGTGCCCAGCGCGGCCAGCCGCAGGTAGTCCTCGCCGAGCTGCTCGACGTCGTTGTTGATCTCGGCTTTGCGGGTGTCGAGTTCGGTGGCGAACGGCCGCGCGTTCTCCAGCACACCCTGCAGCGGCCGGCGCGAATTGCGCAGCAGCTCAGTCAGATCCGTTGTGGTCGAGGCCAGCGGCGGGATGGCGCCGGCGATGGTGTCCTTGTTCTTGGCCAGCCCCTCGATCAGCTGCTGCAGCTGGTCGACGCTGGCCGAGAACTGGGCACTGCGCTGGTCGACGGTGCCCAGCACCGTGTTCAGGTTGGTGATCACATCGCCGATCAGCTGGTCGCGCTTGCCCAGCGCGCTGGAGAAACTGCTGGTGTCGGCGAGCACGTTGGCCAGCGCGCCGCCCTGGCCCTGCAACAGCTCGATGACGGCGCTGCTGATCGTGTTGATCTTGTCGGCGTCCAGGCCCTTCAGCACCGGCTTGAGCCCGCCCAGCAGCGCGTCGAGATCCAGTGCGGGCTGGGTGTGCTGGGCGTTCATGGTGCCGCCCGGGGGCAGCTTGCGCAGCTCGCCGGGACCCGAGGTGATCTCCAGGAAGCGGTCGCCGACCAGGTTCTCGTAGCGGATCACCGCCCGGCTGGACGAGTACAGCGTGTAGCGGGCGTCGACACCGAATTCCACGTCGACGGTGTTGTCCGGGTTGAGCTTGACGCCCGACACCGCGCCGACGGGCACACCGGCGATACGCACCTTCTGTCCGCCCTTGAGCTTGGACGCGTCCAGGAAGGTGGCGTGGTAGGTGTTCTCCGACCCGAACCGGAAGTCGCCGAACACCACCACCAGGGCGGCGCTTGCCAGCACCATCGTCACGACGAAGATGCCGACCTTGATCATCATCGACCGGTGCGACGGCATTGCCCCGGAGGCCATCAGAAGTCATCCCGTTCCGCGAAGGCGCCGTGGAAGAGGAACTGCAGCGTCGACGGCGCGTCGAACTGGAACTCGGTGAACGGCTCGTACGGGATGAGCGCGTTATCGGTGACCAGGAACGGGGCGCGATAGAACGACCCGCCGGTCTGCTTGGTCGGAATGTCAGGCAGGCCGCGGCAGTTCGGGCCGCCGGAGGCGTTGACGATGGGCAGCGCCTCCGGATACGTGTAGGCGGGAGCGCCGATGACGAAGCTCGACGAGGTGAACAGACCCGCCTTACGGACACCGATCAACGGCGCGAACTCCTTGATGCCGCGATCGATACCGGCCAGCAGGCAGCCGAATTCCGGTGAATAGTCCGCCGCCACCTTCAGCGGGGCCCGCAGCCGGTTGATGGTGTCGATCAGGTTCTGCTCGGCCGGTGCCAGTGTCTCGTAGCCGTTGTTGGCCAGCCCGATCGCGGCCAGCAACGTGGTGTTGAGGTTGCTCTGCTCGTCGACGACGGTCTTGCTGATCGTCGGCAGGTTGGCGAACACCGTGTTCAGGTCGGGTGCGGCGTCGCCGTAGATGTTGGTCACGATGCCGGCCTTGCGGAAATCCTCCTGCAGCGTCGGCAGCTTCGGATTCGCTTGGCGGGTAAGGGTATTGAGGCCCGACAGCAGCCCGCCCAGGTCATCACCATGGCCGCGCAGGCCTTCCGACAGCGCGCTCAGGGTGCCGTTCAACTCGACCGGGTCGACCTTGTGCAGCAGGTTGGTCAGGGACTGGAACAGGGTGTTGACCTCCAGCTGCACCGCGGACGCCTCCACCGTGGAGTTCGGGCGCAGCGACGTCTGGGCCGCCGTCTGGGGCGGAATGAACTCCACGGACTTGGCACCGAAGATGGTGTTCCCCGCGATGTGCACCGTGGCGTTGGACGGGATGAAGTGCAGGTCGTCGCTGTAGATGGCCAGCTTGAGGCGCGCCTGGTCGCCGCTGTAGCTGATGTCCTCGACCTTGCCGATCTGGATCCCGCGGAACTTGACCTTCGCCCCCGGCTCCATCACCAACCCGGCGCGCTTGGAGGCGACCGTGACCGTCTCGGTCGAGGTGAACGCCGCGGTGTAGGACAGGTACGTGAGGACCGCCGCCGCCACCAGCAAGCCGGCGAGCGTCGCAGCAGCGATCCGCCCGGCGGTCTTTCGTGATCCAGTGCCTGCCATAGCCCTTACCCGGAGAGGTTGAAGTTGCCGGACGCTCCGTAGACGGCGAGCGAGATGAGCAGGGTGATGACGACGACGACGATCAGCGAGGTGCGTACGGCCTGACCGACCGCGATGCCCACCCCCACCGAACCGCCGCTGGCGTTATAGCCGTAATAGGTGTGCACCAGCATGACCGCGATCGACATCGCGATGGCCTGCGCGAACGACCAGAGCAGGTCCGACGGGATCAGGAACGTGTTGAAGTAGTGGTCGTAGAGGCCGGCCGACTGTCCGTTGATGAACACCGTGGTGAATCGCGCGGCGAAGAAGGCGGCCAGCACCGACAGCGAGTAAAGCGGGATGATCGCCACCAGACCCGCGATCAGCCGGGTGGACACCAGGTAGGACACCGAGTGCACCGCCATGCACTCGACGGCGTCGATCTCTTCGGAGACCCGCATCGCGCCCAGCTGGGCGGTGGCGCCGGCGCCGATCGTCGCCGCCAGCGCGATGCCGGCGATGACGGGGGCGACCACGCGGACGTTGAGGAACGCCGAGAGGAATCCGGTCAGCGCCTCGATGCCGATGTTGCCCAGCGACGAATAGCCCTGCACGGCAATGACACCGCCGGAGGCCAGCGTCAGGAAGGCCGCGACGCCGACGGTGCCGCCGATCATGATCAGGGCGCCGGCGCCGAGTGTCATCTCGGCGATCAGCCGGATCGTCTCTTTGCGGTACTTCGTGAGCGCGTTGGGGATGTAGCGCATGGTCTCGCCGTAGAACAGCGCCTGCTCACCGAAGTTGTCGACCGGGTCGGCGAACCTCGAGAAGAAGCGCTTGAAACGGAGTGTGGCGTCGTAGCTCATCGCATGATCACCATCGCTCGTTCACCGTCATCTGTTACCCCGCCCCCTACTTGGCCGAGATTCTGACGCCGATGGCGGTCATGACGACGTTGATGACGAACAGGCAGATGAACGCGTAGACCACGGTTTCGTTGACCGCATTGCCGACTCCCTTGGGACCGCCCTTGACGGTCAGACCGCGGTAGCAGCCGACCAGACCAGCCATGACTCCGAACAGCAGCGCCTTGACTTCGGCGAGGATCAGCTCGCGCAGTCCGGTGAGCACAGTCAGCCCGTTGATGAACGCACCGGGGTTGACGCCCTGCAGGAAAACGGAGAAAGCGTAGCCGCCGGACAGGCCGATGATGCACACCAGGCCGTTGAGCAGCAGAGCGACCAGCGTGGAGGCCAGCACCCGGGGCACCACCAGTCGCTGGATGGGGTCGATGCCGAGCACCCGCATCGCGTCGATTTCCTCGCGGATGGTGCGGGCACCCAGGTCCGCGCAGATGGCGGTGGCGCCGGCGCCGGCCACCACGAGCACCGTGACGATCGGACCGAGCTGGGTGATGGTGCCGAATGCCGTTCCGGCGCCGGACAAGTCGGCGGCACCGATCTCACGCAGCAGGATGTTCAGGGTGAAGGCGACGAGAACGGTGAATGGGATGGACACCAGCAGCGTGGGCACCAGCGACACCCGGGCGACCATCCACGTCTGGTCCAGGAACTCCCGCATCTGAAACGGCCGCCGGAAGGCGGCCCGTGCGGTCTCGATCGACATCTCGAAGAAGCCACCGACAGCGCGGGCCGGCACGGCAACCTTCTGCAACAAGTCCGGTCCCCCAATCTGCTGCTCGCGGCGAAGTGCTATCTCTGCCCTGAACACACCGTTGGATGACTCGTTGCTTGGTGTGAGCCGGCTCATACTAACTAGAACAAGTTCTGAGTGTCGATGAAGCTCGAAAAATTTTGTGGCAATTATGCCTAGCTGGTATTTCTCCTCTACCTGTGCCGTCTATGGCGTCTCTGCCGTGCCGGGCCGTCGCGGGGCGGGTCAGTCCATCAGGCCGGTCGCGGCGAAGTTCACTTCCGGGTCACGCTCGGCAAAGTAGTCCTGCAGCGTCGCGCTCAGCTGCGCGGGCTCCCAAGCCGGGGCGCCCGCGTCGAACTGGTGCTCCGCGGTGGGCGCCGCCACCAACGTCACACGCGGGCCGTAAACGATGAAGACCTGACCGTTGACCGCGGCCGCCTCGGGCGACGACAGGAACTGCACCAGGCTCACCACGTGATCCGGCGACAAGGGGTCGATCTCGCCGTCCTCGGGCGCGGCCCCGAACACATCGGCGGTCATCGCGGTGCGCGCCCGGGGACAGATTGCGTTGGCGCACACGCCATATCGGCCCAGTGCCCGGGCCGCCGACAGGGTGAGCGCGGTGATGCCCGCCTTGGCGGCGCCATAGTTGGCCTGCCCTACCGGACCGACCAGACCGGCCTCCGACGAGGTGTTGACGATGCGGCCGAAGACGCGGCCGTCGCCTTCCTTCGCCTTGCTGCGCCAGTAGGTGGCGGCGTTGCGGGTGAGCAGGAAGTGCCCGCGCAGGTGCACGGCGATCACCTGGTCCCAGTCCTCGTCGCTCATGTTGAACAGCATCCGGTCGCGGGTGATGCCGGCGTTGTTGACGACGATGTTCAGGCCACCCAGGCCGTCGGCGGTGGCCACGAGTTCGTCTGCGGTCTCGCGCCGGCTGATGTCGCCGGCCACCGCCACCGCCTTGGAACCCACCGAACTGATCTCGTCGAGGACGTCGGATGCGTCCAGGCCCGAGGCGATGTCGTTGACGACGACGGTGGCGCCGAGGCGGGCCAGCCCGATCGCCTCGGCCCGGCCCAGACCTGCCGCGGCACCGGTCACCACCGCGACCTTGCCGGAGAGATCGGTCGCGTTCGTGTTGCTGCTCAATTTATGAATACCTCTAGTTTCCTCGTCAGTCCTCACGCAACAGTGCCGCGCGGGGGCATTCGGCGATCGCCTGCTCGGCCAGATCCTCCTGATCCGGCGGGATCGGATCGGTCTTCACCACGGCGTAGTCCTCGTCGTCCAGGGCGAAGATATCCGGTGCAATTCCCAAGCACACCGCGTTACCTTCACACCGGTCACGGTCGACAATCACTCGCACGGCACCCTCCTTGGAAGCTGGGCAGGAGTCAGGAAACACGCCTGGTCCGAACTCGATCAATATGTAGCACCACCATAGGGCCCCGTTACGCGTGACCATAGGGTCGCTGGATTCCGAGACTAGAACGTGTTACAACCGGGAGAACGAATGGGTGGCCACCGGCGTGGGTTTCGGCGGCCGGCACACAGAGACGATCGCTCGATCGGAGGCGGCGGGAATGCGCATCAGTTACACCCCCGAACAGGAGGAGCTGCGTCGCGAGCTGCGGTCCTACTTCGGCAAGTTGATGACACCGGAACGGCGCGAGGCGCTGAGTTCGGTGCAGGGCGAATACGGCACCGGCAACGTGTACCGCGAGACCGTCGCGCAGATGGGCAAGGACGGTTGGCTGACGCTGAACTGGCCCAAGGAGTACGGCGGTCAGGACCGCGAGCCGATGGACTCGCTGATCTTCACCGACGAGGCGGCCATCGCCGGTGCTCCGGTGCCGTTCCTGACGATCAACAGCGTGGCGCCGACGATCATGGCCTTCGGCACTGACGAGCAGAAGAAGTTCTTCCTGCCCAAGATCGCCGCGGGTGAGTTGCACTTCTCCATCGGCTACTCGGAGCCGGGGGCGGGCACCGACCTGGCGAACCTGCGCACCACGGCGGTGCGCGACGGTGACGAGTACGTCATCAACGGCCAGAAGATGTGGACCAGCCTGATCGCGTACGCGGACTGGGTCTGGCTCGCGGTACGCACCAACCCCGAAGCCAAGAAGCACCGCGGCATCTCGATGCTGGTGGTGCCCACCACCGCCGAGGGCTTCTCCTGGACGCCGGTGCATACCATGGCCGGTCCGGACACCAGCGCCACGTACTACAGCGATGTGCGGGTGCCGGTGACCAACCTGATCGGTGAGGAGAACGCGGGCTGGAAGCTGGTGACCAACCAGCTCAATCACGAGCGCGTCGCGCTCGTCTCGCCGGCGCCGATCTTCATGTGCCTGCGGGAAGTCCGGGAGTGGGCCCAGAACACCAAGGATGCCGGCGGCGGACGTCTCATCGACTCGGAGTGGGTGCAGCTGAACCTGGCCCGGGTGCACGCCAAGGTCGAGGTGCTCAAGCTGATCAACTGGGAGCTGGCGTCGTCGTCGAGTGAAAACCTCTCTCCCGCGGACGCTTCGGCCGCCAAGGTGTTCGGCACCGAGCTGGCCACCGAGGCCTACCGGCTGCTGATGGAGGTGCTCGGCACCGCGGCCACGCTGCGTCAGGACTCCCCCGGCGCGCTGCTGCGCGGTCGCGTCGAGCGGATGCACCGGGCGTGCCTGATCCTGACCTTCGGCGGCGGCACCAACGAAGTCCAGCGCGACATCATCGGCATGGTTGCCCTCGGGCTGCCCCGGGCCAACCGCTGAGTTTTCCGGCAGGAGAAGGATATTCATGGATTTCTCGACAACCGAAGCGGCACAGGACCTGGGCGGCCTGGTCGACACCATCGTCGACTCGGTCTGCACTCCTGAACACCAGCGCGAACTCGACAAGCTTGACCAGCGTTTCGACCGCGACCTGTGGCGCAAGCTCATCGACAGCGACATCCTGACCAGTGCGGCCGCCACTCAGGTGGGCGGCGACGGTTTCGGGGTCCTCGAGCAGGTCGCGATCCTGGTCGCGCTCGGGCACCAGTTGGCGGCCGCGCCCTACCTGGAGTCGATCGTGCTGGGCTCCGGTGCCCTGGCGCGGTTCGGCTCCGAGGAGTTGCAGCACAGCTGGGGCTCCGAGGCGGTGCGCGGTGAGAAGATTCTGACGGTCGCACTCGACGGCGAGATGGGCGACGGGCCCGTGCAAGCCGTGGACGGTCGGCTGACCGGCAGTCGCACCCAGGTGTTCTATGGCCCTGCCGCCGACGCCTTCCTGGTGCCCGCTGAAACCGATTCCGGCACAGCGGTCTTCCTGGTCGCCGCGGACACCCCGGGGGTGACGGTGACGCCGCTGGAGACCACCGGGCTGGGCAGCGTCGGCCACCTGGCGCTGGACGGCGTTGCGGTGGACGATGCACACCGGGTTGGGGGCCCGGAGGTCGTGCTCTGGCTGCGCACCATCTCCACCCTGGGCCGCAGCGCATACCAACTCGGTGTGCTGGAGCGCGGCCTGCAGATGACGGCCGAATACGCCCGCACCCGTGAGCAATTCGACCGTCCGATCGGCAGTTTCCAGGCGGTGGGTCAGCGACTGGCCGACGGGTACATCGACGTCAAGGGCCTGCGGCTGACGTTGACCCAGGCCGCGTGGAAGGTCGCCGAGGACATCCCGGCGGAGATCGATGTGGCGTCCGCGGCGTTCTGGGCGGCCGACGCCGGCCACCGGGTGGCGCACACGATCGTGCACGTGCACGGCGGCGTCGGCGTCGACACCGATCACCCGGTGCACCGATACTTCCTGTCCGCCAAGGAAACCGAGTTCGCGCTGGGCGGGGCCACCGGGCAGCTGCGGCAGATCGGCCGGGAACTGGCGGAGACTCCCGCTTGAATCCTGTCCTGCGCCGAGTGTGAAGCCAGCCGCACGCTCGACGCCGAGGGTGCAGCCAGCCGCACACTCGCGATGAACGGGGAGTGACTTGAACGAACCGACGGTCACCGCGCTGCTGCGACCGCTGGCCGAGATCGACGACCGCGGCGTGTACTTCGAGGACTCGTTCACCAGTTGGCGGGACCACCTCCGCGACGCCGCCGCCCTGGTGGCGACGCTGCGGAAGCGCCTCGACCCGGCCCGGCCGCCGCACGTCGGCGTGCTGCTGGAGAACACGCCGTTCTTCTCGGCGGTGCTGGCCGCGGGCGGGCTGTCCGGCATCGTGCCGGTGGGGCTGAATCCGGTGCGCCGCGGCGCGGCCCTGGCCCGTGACATCAAGCACGCCGACTGCCAGTTGGTGCTCGCCGATACGAACTCGGCTGGGGCGCTGGACGGTATCGATCACCTCAATGTCGACTCAACCGAGTGGGCCGAAGAGGTTGCCGCACATCGTGATGCCGAGCTGCAATTCCAATCAGCGTCTGCCGCCGACCTTTTCATGCTGATCTTCACTTCGGGAACCAGCGGCGAGCCGAAGGCGGTGAAGTGCAGCCACGGCAAGGTGGCGGGAGCCGGCATGGGAATGGCTCAGCGCTTCCGGCTCGGCGCCGACGACGTCTGCTACGTGTCGATGCCGCTGTTCCACTCCAATGCGGTGCTGGTCGGCTGGGCGGTGGCCGCGGCATGCCAAGGCTCGATGGCCCTGCGGCGCCGGTTTTCGGCGTCCGGCTTCCTGCCGGATGTGCGCCGGTACGGCGCCACCTACGCCAATTACGTGGGCAAGCCGCTGTCCTACGTGCTGGCCACGCCCGAGCAGCCCGACGACGCGGACAACCCGTTGCGCGCCGTCTACGGCAACGAGGGCGTGCCACGGGACATCGAACGGTTCGGCACCCGGTTCGGCTGCCGCGTCCAGGACGGTTTCGGGTCGACCGAACTCGGTGTGGCGATCGCCCGCACGCCGGATACCCCGTCGGGTTCCCTGGGCCCGCTGCCGGACGGCGTGCAGATCGTCGACCCGGAGACCGGCGCGCCCTGTCCCCCGGGAGTGGCCGGCGAACTGGTGAACACCAAGGGCGCCGGCGGTTTCGAGGGCTACTACAACGACCCCGCAGCCGAAGCCGAACGGATGGCCGGCGGCATTTACCACAGCGGCGACCTCGCGTACCGGGATGAAGCGGGCTACGCCTACTTCGCCGGCCGCCTCGGCGACTGGATGCGCGTCGACGGCGAGAACCTGGGCACCGCCCCGATCGAACGGGTGCTGCTGCGCCACCCGGAGGTGACCGAGGTGGCGGTCTACCCGGTACCGGATCCGGCGGTGGGCGACCAGGTGATGGCTGCGGTCGTCATGGCGCCGGGTGCCCAGTTCGATCCGGACCAGTTCCGGGCGTTCCTGTCCGGGCAGGCCGATCTCGGGCCCAAGCAGTGGCCGTCGTACGTGCGGGTCAGTGCCGGGTTGCCGGGCACGATGACCTTCAAGGTGCTCAAACGGCAACTCTCGGCCGAGGGTGTCGATTGCGGCGAACCGGTGTTCGCGATTCCCAGCTGACCTTGGCTACCCCAGCAGGGACGGCACCACCGCGTCGATCAGGTGCGGGCCGGGCTCGGCGAACGCGTCGCGTAGCGCCTGGGCGAACTCCTCACAGGTCGTCGCTCGCCGTGCGGGTACCCCCATGCCTTCGGCGATCTTGACGAAATCCATTGTGGGACGGGATATATCGAGCAGGTCTTTGGCCTTCGGGCCGGGTCCGGCTTCGACGCCCACGCGTTGCAGCTCGAGCCGCAGAATGTCGTAGGCGCCGTTGTTGTAGATGACGGTGGTGACGTCCAGCAATTCCCGCGCCTGCGACCACAGCCCGGAGATGGTGTACATCGCCGACCCGTCGGATTCCAGGCACAGCACCGGACGGTCGGGCGCGGCCACCGCGGCACCGACCGCGGTCGGGATGCCGTAACCGATGGCCCCGCCGGTCAGGGTCAGCCAGTCGTGGGCCGGCGCTCCGGCGGTCGCCGCCGGCAACAGCAGACCCGAGGTGTTGGATTCGTCGACCACGATCGCCCGTTCGGGCAGCAGTGCACCGATCACCTCGGCAGCCGACGCGGACGTCAGGGCCCCCGACGGCAGCTGGGGACGGTTGGCGGGCGCGGTCGCCGCGGTCGTCCCCGGCGCCACCTCGTCGGCCAACGCTGCCAAAGCGGCTGCGGCACCGTCATATTCGGCCAGGACATGCACTTCGCAGCCGGACGGGACCAGGTCGCTTGGCATCCCGGGGTAGGCGAAGAACGAGACCGGCGACCTTGCCCCGGCCAGCACCAGATGCTTGGCGCCGTCGAGTTGAGCCGCGGCGGCTTCGGCGAAGTAGCCCAGCCGGTCGATGGCAGGCACGCCCGCGCCCCGCTCCAGTCGGGTCGGGAACGTCTCACACAGCAGGCGGGCACCGGTGGCCTCGGCGATCCGCGCGGCCGCCGACAGACCCGGTTCGCGGGTGGCGTCGCCGCCGACCAGGACGATGGTGGGTTCACCCGCGCGCAGCACCTCGGCCACCGCGCGCACGTCGGCGCTCGATGCTTTCGCCGCCGCGGCGGACTCGACGGTGGCCGGCTGGGCGCCTTCGGACCAGGAGGCGTCGGCGGGCAGGATCAGCGTGGAGACAAACGAGCCTGACGTGCTGGCCTCGATGGCCTCGGCGGTGTCGGCGCCGACGTCCGCTGCCGTCGCCGTTCTGCGCACCCACCCCGACACGGTGCCGGCGAGGGCGTCGATGTCGGATTCCAGTGGGGCATCGTACTTTTTGTGGTAGGTGGCGTGATCGCCGACGACGACGACCATCGGCACCCGCGCGCGCCGGGCGTTGTGCAGGTTGGCCAGACCGTTGCCCAGCCCGGGTCCCAGATGCAGCAGCACGGCTGCCGGGCGACCGGCGATGCGGGCGTACCCGTCGGCCGCACCGGTGGCAACGCCTTCGAAAAGCGTTAGCACGCCTCGCATTTGATCGACGGTGTCCAGCGCCGCGACGAAGTGCATCTCCGAGGTGCCCGGGTTGGAGAAGCAGACGTCGACGCCGCCGTCGACCAAGGTGTTGATCAGAGCCTGCGCACCGTTCACCTGTCCACCTTTCGTTGCAACCTGAAGACCCGCTCGGCATTGTCGTGCAGGAAGTCTCGACGAGCCTCGTCGCTGAGGCCGAGATCGTCAAGACCCGCCAGTGCGTGCGCGTGGGCGATCATCGGATAGTTGGTGCCGAACAGGACTTTGCGCTGTCCGGTACCGGTTTTCATGAACCTGATCAGTTCGTCCGGGAGTCGCCGGATGGTGTAAGCCGACGTGTCGATGTAGACGTTCTCGTGCTTGCGGGCCACCGCGACCATCTCCTCGGTCCACGGGTAGCCGACGTGTCCGCACACGATCACCAGATCCGGGAAGTCGAGGGCAACCTGATCGATATAGGGAATCGGGCGGCCGGTCTCCGACGGCCGCAACGGACCGGTGTGCCCGACCTGGGTGCAGAACGGGATGCCGGACTCGACGCACTGAGCGAACAGCGGATAGTAGCGGCGGTCGGTGGGCGGGGCGTTCCACAGCCACGGCACCACCCGCAACCCGACGAACCCTTCTTCGACCCGGCGGCGCAGTTCGCGGACCGCTGGCATCGGACGGTCCAGATCGGCCGTCGCCAGACCTTTGAATCGACTGGGGTGCAAGGCAACCCATTCGGCGACCTCGTCATTGGACACCAGGTCCTGGCCGCCCGGGCCGAGCCATGCGCTGAGCAGTCCGAGTTCGACGCCCGCGTCGTCCATCGCCGCGACGGTGACGCCGATCGGAATTTCCGCGTCGGGCATGGACCCACCGGTCCAGCGACGCAGCGAGGCCAACATGTCGCTGCGCATGAACCGCTGCGTCGGATGCTGCATCCACACATCGATCGTCATCGCGGTTCGACCCTAGCGCGTCGGTGTTCAAGCACCCAGCGCGGAACGGGCAGCGGCGCTCGTCTGGCGCACGTATCCGCCGCCGAAGAGCACCACGTGCGCCAGCAGCGGGTAGAGCTGATGCAGCCCAATCCGGTTGCGCCAGCCGGGTTTCAACGATCGGTCCTGCTGATATCCGGCCAGCACCGCGTCATGGTGTGGACAGCCGAACAGTGCGAGCATGGCCAGGTCGGTCTCGCGGTGGCCGCCGTGCGCGGCCGGGTCGATCAGCACCACTCCGTCCCGGGTCCACATCACGTTGCCGCTCCACAGGTCTCCGTGCAGCCGGGCCGGTGGGTCGTCGTCGTCGAAGTCTCCCGCTGCGCACCGGGCCAGCACCCCGTCGATCGCCTGCCGCGTCGGGCTGTCGAGCCGGTTGGCTGCCAGCTCGGTCATCGGAGCCAGCCGCTCGTCGGCGTAGAAGCTGCCCCAGCGCGGGTGCGGTCGCAAAGACATGGGCAGGGGTTGCGACAGCGGGCCGAAGAACCCGGGCCCGTCCCACCCGTCGGGACCCACGCCGAACGCCGATGCCCCCGCGTCGTGCATGACCGCAAGCCGGGCTCCGAACTCGCGCGCCGCATCGGGGCTCGGCGGCACTGAATCGAGCCGGCGCAGGGTCAGGCTGGTGGCGTCAACGTCCAGCACCGGCGCGCAGGGCACTCCCCCGTCCACGCCGGACAGCCAACGCAACCCTGCCGCCTCGCAAGCGAAGAACCCGGCGGGCGCGGCCGGATTGCGCTTGACGAAATCGTTCACGACGGGCCCGACGGGGCTATCCAGGGCATGCTTTCGGACTGTAGACGGCGCTGCCTTCGAAGCGCCGCGAAGACACGAAACCCCTTGCGCATTCTGGAATCCCGTTCGGTGATTAACGCCGAATTCGTCTGGGAAATTGGATGGCTTATTGGACTTCTGCCGAATAAGATCCCGAGCTACGCGTCATTTCCGCGGGTTTCTATCCAGCGTTGGTTGGGAGCTGTGCCATGTCGTTCGTGTCGATCGCGCCGGAATTCGTAACGACCACCGCCGGGGATCTGGCGAGAGTGGGATCGGCGCTGAACGCGGCGAACACCGCCGCCGCGATCCCCACCACCGAGTTGCTGGCCGCCGCTGCCGATGACGTATCTGCCCAGATAGCCGCGCTGTTCGGCGGCTACGGCCGCGACTACCAAGCGATCAGCGAGCGGCTCGCGGCGTTTCAGGAGCAGTTCGTGGCGACCCTCAGGGTTGGGACGAATGCCTACGCGACCGCGGAGTCATTCAATGCCGAACAGGCACTGCTGGGGCTCATCAACGCGCCCACCCAGACGCTGCTGGGTCGCCCGCTGATCGGCGACGGGGCGAACGCCACCACACCGGGCGGCAGTGGTGGTGATGGCGGCATCTTGTACGGCAACGGCGGAAACGGTGCCGCGGGAGCGGCCGGGCAGGCCGGTGGCGCCGGCGGTGCGGCCGGGCTGTGGGGTAACGGCGGCGCGGGTGGCGCCGGTGGCGCGGGCGGAGGAACAGGTGGCGCGGGCGGTGCCGGCGGCTGGCTGGTCGGTGTCGGCGGCGCTGGCGGGATCGGTGGCGTGGGCGGGGGCACCGGCGGAGCAGGCGGTAGCGGCGGATTCCTGTGGGGCGGTGGTGGTGCCGGCGGTAACGGCGGGTTCGGCGGCGGCGCGGGCGGGACCGGTGGTCGCGCCGAATTGCTGTTTGGCGCAGGCGGAGCCGGCGGACACGGCGGCGCCGGTGCCGACGCCGGCGCAGGTGGACGAGGCGGCGCAGGCGGTGACGGCGGCTGGTTTGCCGGCGGCGGGGCCGGTGGCAACGGCGGGGCCGGCGGCGTGGGTAGCGACAGTGTTGCCGCCGGCGGCACGGGCGGGACCGGTGGCACCGGAGGCGACGGTGGCGCCGGTGGCCGCGGCGCACTGTTCCTCGGCGCAGGCGGACAGGGCGGCCTGGGTGGTTCGGGTGGAGTCGGCGGCGGCGGCGGCCACGGCGCCGACGGAAGCGTTGCCGGTCTCGGCGGGGTCGGTGGTGTCGGAGGCACCGGTGGTAATGGCGGCGCCGCCGGCGCAGGCGGGGCGGGCGGCGCCCGTCAACTGTTCAGCCTCGACGGTGCCGCCGGCGGCGCGGGCACGGGCGGGACCGGCGGAGCCGGCGGTGCCGGCGGGGCCGGCGTATCCGGCACGGACTCCCCGCCGGCAGCGGCCTTGTTGGAGGCACCGGCTTTGCCGGCGGTGCCGGTGGAGCGGGTGGCGCGGGTGGCAACAGCGGCGCCGGCGGTGTGAACGGCTCCGGTGGCGTCGGTGGCGTCGGCGGCGTCGGAGGTGTGGGTGGCGCGGGCGGATCGGGCACTCTCGCGGGGTCGGCCGGTGGTAGCGGCGGACAAGGTGGCACGGGCGGCAGCGCCGGCGCCGGAGGCGCGGTCGGCACCGGAGGCTCCGGAGGCGTGGCGGGCAAGGCAGGCGCAGGCGGCACCGGTGGTGGCGGCGGCACGGGCGGGACCGGCACCGCGGGGTCAACGGCATCGCCGGACTCGGTGGCAGCGGCGGGAGTGGGTTCGCCGGCGGCGACGGCGGAGCCGGTGGCCAGGGCGGCAGCAGTTTCGCGGGCGGGACGAACGGGTCCGGCGGGGCGGGCGGCAGCGGCGGCCGCGGCGGGGCCGGCGGTACCGGCGCAGACAACCTCACCGGCTTTGGTGGAGTCGGCGGCGACGGCGGCATGGGCGGCGGTGGCGGTAACGCCGGAACCGGCGGGCTGGCCGGAACGGGTGGTAGCGGGGGCGGCGTGGGCAGCTCCGGCGACGGCGGCGACGGCGGTGCCGGTGGGGCGGGCGGCAAGGGATCCGCGGGGATCATCGCCGGACAGGACGGCTTCGCCGGCGGCAAGGGCGGGTTGGGCGGTGCGGCCGGTAGCGCCGACGCCGGTGGCGCCAACGGCAGCGGCGGGGCCGGCGGCCGCGGCGGCGACGGCGGCGCAGGCCGGGCCGCCGCGGCCGGCTCCGGGTTGCAGGGCGGCGCCGGCGGTGCCGGCGGGATGGGTGGCGACGGCGGCACCGCCGGCTTCGGCAGTGGCGCGGCCGCCAGCGGCGGCGCTGCAGGTAGGGGTGGCAGCGGCGGGACCGGCGGCGCCGGCAGTGCGGGCGGTGCGCTTGCCATCAACGGTGGATCGGGCGGCGCGGGCGGCCACGGCGGCCAGGGCGGCATGAGCGGTTTGAACACCAACGGCCTCAGCTCGGTCAGCGGCGCCGGCGGTGACGGGGGCCAGGGCGGCGCTGGGGGCGCCGGCGCATCCAACACGCTGGGTCCGGCGGGCAATGGCGGCGACGGGGGTGCCGGAGGTGACGCCGGCTTGGGCGGCGTTGCCAACCTGGGCGGGCTCGTCGGTGGCGCCGGGACGGGCGGCACCGGTGGCGCGGGTGGCGCAGGTGGGAACGGCGCGAGCGTCGCACTTGACGGCTTCGGTGGCGGAAAAGGCGGCCAGGGCGGGGCGGGCGGCAGCGCAGACACCGGCGGTGTCAACGGCAGCGGCGGCACGGGTGGCCGCGGCGGCGACGGCGGGGCCGGCAAGGCGGCCCCAGCCGGCACCGGAGGCACCGGCGGCAGTGGCGGGCTCGGCGGAGAGGGCGGCAACGGAGGCAATGCGGGCACCGGTGCCGGTGCTGCGGGTGCCGGTGGAACGGCGGGCGGCGGCGGTACCGGCGGGGCCGGCGGCGCCGGCGGCAGCGGTGCTCTCAACGGCGGGGGTGGGCTGGGCGGCCACGGTGGCCAGGGCGGCCAGGGCGGAGTGGGCGGTCTCGACACGTCTGGCGTCACCAGTGCTGCCAGCGGCACCGGCGGTAACGGGGGCCAAGGCGGAGCTGGTGGCGGCGGCGGAGCGGGCACCCTGACCACGGCGGGCAGCGGCGGTGACGGCGGCGCCGGTGGTGACGCCGGCACCGGTGGTTTGGCGAACCTCGGCGGGGTAGCCGGTATCGCCGGCACCGGTGGTACCGGCGGGTCCGGTGGCGCCGGGGGTACCGGTGCCGCCGGCAGCGGTGCCGGCCAGGGCGGCTTCGGGGGCGGTCGCGGCGGGCAGGGCGGCGCCGGTGGTAGCGCCGACATCGGTGGAGCCAACGGCAGCGGCGGCGCCGGCGGCCGCGGTGGCGATGGCGGCTCCGGCACGACAGCGGCGGCCCTGACCAGCGGCACCGGCGGCCAGGGCGGAACGGGCGGACAGGGCGGCGACGGGGAAGCGCAGGCTCCGGCCTCGGCGCCCCTGGTGCCGGAGGGGCGGCGGGGGCCGGTGGCAACGGCGGTGCCGGTGGCGCCGGTGGCAGCGGCGCATCCAACGCCGCAGGAGGCTTCGGCGGCAACGGCGGCCAGGGCGGCCAGGGCGGTGTCGGCGGCCAGCACACCGGCGGCTTCAGCAGCGTTGCCAGCGGTACCGGCGGCAACGGCGGTCAAGGTGGCGCCGGCGGAGCCGGTGGAGCCGGCACCCTGACGACCGCCGGCGCCGGCGGCACCGGCGGGACCGGAGGCGACGCGGGTCAGGGTGGCGCGGCCAACGTCGGCGGCTTCACCGGCAGCGCGGGTGTAGGTGGCGCAGGCGGGATTGGTGGTGACGGCGGTGCCGGCACCGGCGGCACCGGGCCCGGCCAGTCCGGGTTCAACGGGGGCGACGGAGGTCTGGGCGGCAACGGCGGCAGCGCTGACCTCGGTGGCACCAATGGCGCCGGTGGGGCGGGCGGCCGCGGCGGCGACGGTGGGGCCGGCAAGGCTGCCGCCGTAGGGACCGGCGGCCAGGGCGGCAACGGGGGAAGCGGTGGCAGCGGCGGCTTCGAGGTAACGCCGGTTCCGGCAGCGGCGCAGTCGCCGCCGGCGGGGCCGCGGGAACCGGCGGAAACGGCGGCGCGGGCGGTGCGGGTGGCAACGGCGCACTCAACGCCGCCGGCGGCTCCGGCGGCGCCGGTGGCCGCGGCGGCGACGGTGGCGTCGGCGGGTTGGACACCGGAGGTCTCGGCAGCGCGATCGGCGGCACCGGCGGCAACGGCGGACTCGGCGGAGCGGGCGGCACCGGCGGGGCCGGCACCTTGTCCGCCGCCGGCAGCGGTGGCAACGGGGGCGCGGGCGGCGACGCCGGCTCCGGTGGCGTGGCAAACCTCGGTGGATTTGCCGGGAAGGCAGGCGTCGGGGGCGCGGGCGGAGCCGGTGGAGCCGGCGGCACCGGTGCCGCCGGAACCGGCACAGGTCAGGCAGGCTTCGACGGTGGCCAGGGTGGTCAGGGCGGTAACGGCGGCAACGCCGATGCGGGCGGCACCAACGGCGCCGGTGGCGCCGGCGGCCGCGGCGGCGATGGTGGAGCCGGCAAGACGGGCCCTGCAGCGACTACCGCCACCGGAGGCGACGGTGGCAGGGGCGGCGCCGGCGGTGGCGGCGGCAATGCGGGTAACGGTGCGGGTGCCTCCGCGAATGGCGGCGCGGCCGGGACGGGTGGCAGCGGCGGCGCGGGCGGAGCCGGCGGGAGCGGCGCCATCAATATCACCGGTGGGTTCGGCGGCAACGGCGGACAGGGCGGACAGGGCGGCCTCGGAGGTTTGAACACCGGCGGGTTCAGCAGCGTTTCCAGCGGTACCGGTGGCAATGGCGGGGTGGGCGGCGCCGGCGGCGCGGGCGGCACCGGCACGCTGGGCACAGCGGGCAATGGTGGAACCGGCGGGCGCGGTGGTGACGCCGGCAGCGGCGGCTTCGCCAACACCGGCGGCGTCGCCGGCAACGCGGGTGTGGCCGGCGCCGGCGGGGCCGGTGGTGTCGGCGGCAATGGCGCCGCCGCCAGCGGCCCGGGCCAGGCCGGTTACGCCGGCGGTATCGGCGGTTTTGGCGGAAACGGTGGCAACGCCGACGTGGGCGGCACCAACGGCGCCGGCGGCGCGGGCGGGCGCGGTGGCGACGGCGGGGCGGGCAGGGCCGCCGCGGCCGGTACCAGCGGCACCGGTGGTGCCGGTGGCAACGGCGGAGACGGCGGCTTCGCCGGCAATGCCGGTTCTGGTGCGGGCGCATCCGCACTCGGCGGCGCGGCCGGTGCGGGAGGCAACGGCGGGGCCGGTGGCACGGGAGGCAGCGGGTCGTCCAACGTCGCTGGCGGCGACGGCGGCGCAGGCGGTCGAGGCGGTCAGGGTGGCGTCGGTGGCGGACACCGGCGGGTTCAGCAGCGCCGCCGGTGGTGCCGGCGGCAACGGCGGCCAGGGCGGCGCGGGCGGCCTCGGCGGAGCCGGCACCGTCGGCACGGCGGGCAACGGCGGCGGTGGCGGCGCGGGCGGCGACGCGGGCGCCGGTGGGCTGGCCAACCTCGGCGGGGTCGCGGGTAATGCGGGCGTCGGCGGCACCGGTGGGGCCGGCGGTAACGGTGGCACCGGTGCCGCCGCCGGCGGCGCCGGTCAGGCCGGGTTCGACGGCGGCCAGGGCGGCCAGGGCGGTAACGGCGGACTGGCCGACGCCGGCGGCGCCAACGGTGGCGGTGGCGCGGGCGGACGCGGCGGCGACGGGGGCGCCGGCCGGGCCAACAACGCCCTCAGCAGCGGCAGCGGCGGTCAGGGCGGTGCCGGCGGCGCCGGTGGCGGCGGCGGCAACGCAGGCTCGGGAAGCGGTGCCGTCGCGATTGGCGGCGCGGGAGGCACGGGTGGCAACGGCGGCGCCGGCGGGGCGGGTGGTAGCGGCGCCGTCAACAGCAGCGGCGGCGACGGCGGCGCCGGGGGCCAGGGCGGCCAGGGCGGCATGCGCGGTCTGAACACCGGCGGCTTCAGCAGTGCCGTCAGCGGCACCGGCGGCAACGGCGGTCAGGGGGTGCCGGAGGCGCCGGTGGCGCCGGCGCGTTCAGCGGTGGCGGCACCGGCGGCACCGGCGGGGCCGGTGGTCAGGCCGGTGCCGGCGGCGTGGCCAATGCGGGCGGTGTCGCCGGCAACGCCGGCAACGGCGGTAACGGCGGTCAGGGCGGCGCCGGCGGCGGCGCCGGCGGCGCCGGAGCAGGCCAGTGGGGTCTTGCCGGCGGTCAGGGCGGCCAGGGTGGCGCCGGCGGCGGCGCAGACACCGGCGGGATCAACGGCGGCGGCGGCGCCGGCGGCCGCGGCGGCGACGGTGGAACCGGCGTCGTCGGCACCACGTCCTCCGCGGGTGGCGGCGGCGGCGAAGGCGGCGCCGGGGGCGGCGGCGGCAATGCAGGCTTCGGCATCGGCGCGTCGGGCAGCGGCGGTGTGGGCGGAGCCGGGGGCAACGGTGGGTCCGGCGGCGCCGGCGGCAATGGCGCGCTCGACCTCAACGGCGGCGACGGCGGAGCCGGCGGCCGGGGCGGCAGCGGCGGCGTCGGCGGTCTGAACACCGACTTCACCACAAGCGCCGTCAGCGGCGCCGGCGGCAACGGCGGCCTGGGCGGCGCCGGCGGCAAGGGCGGCGCGAGCAGTTCGTTCGGCGCGGCCGGAACTGGCGGAACCGGCGGCGCCGGTGGCGAGGCGGGCGCGGGCGGCTTCGCGAACGCCGGCGGGGTGAGGGCAACGACGGCGTCGGCGGCACCGGCGGTGCGGGCGGTGCCGGCGGCCGAGGAGCCGACGCGATCTTCCCGAACCAGGCCGGCGCCAACGGAGGGCTCGGCGGAGGCGGCGGAGCGGGTGGCAACGCGGGCTTGGGCGGCACCAATGGCGCCGGCGGGGCCGGCGGCCGGGGCGGGGATGGTGGGGCCGGTCACGAGGGTGGCGGCAACGCCGGTGGCACGGGGGCTCCCGGCGGCAACGGCGGCGACGGCGGCCAGGGCGGCAACGGCGGCAACGCCGGCAACGGTGGCGGCGCAGCCGCCGGCGGCGGCGCAGCAGGGAACGGCGGCAACGGCGGAGCCGGCGGTAAAGGCGGTATCAGCACCTTGGGCGCCACGGGTAGCCAGGGCGGTCAAGGCGGCCAGGGCGGCCAGGGCGGTACGGCCGGCGCGAACTCCTTCGGGGTGAACGGCGCCGGGGGTACCGGCGGGAACGGTGGTCAGGGTGGTTCGGGCGGCGTCGGGGGCACGGCCGTTGACAGCGCAGGCGGCAACGGTGGGGTCGGCGGCAACGGCGGCGCGGCCGGCGCCGGGGGCAGTGCGGGCCTCGGTGGCACCGTCGGCAACGCCGGTGTCGGCGGCAACGGCGGCACCGGTGGGGACGGTGGCGCGGGCAGCGTCGGCGTCGGCGGCGGACTCAGCGCCGGCTTCGACGGCGGCGTCGGCGGTCAGGGCGGTGCCGGCGGCGACGCGGGTATCGGCGGAACCAACGGCAACGGCGGCGCGGGCGGCCGCGGTGGCGAGGGCGGAGCCGGGACCCAACCGCTACCCGTTGCCGCTGGTCAGGGCGGTGACGGAAGCAACGGGGGCAACGGGGGCAGTGGCGGCAACGGCGGCCTTGCAGGCTCTGGCGCCGGCGCGGCAGGGAAAGGGGGCGGGGCCGGCGACGGCGGCGACGGCGGAGCAGGCGGAGCAGGTGGTCAGGGCGGCGTAGGCGGATTTGCCTTCGGCGGCACCGGCGGCGCCGGCGGCAACGGCGGCCAGGGAGGCGTGGGCGCTCAAGCCGTCGGCAACAACGCCTCCGGTGGAGACGGCGGCAACGGCGGCGCTGGTGGCGTGGGCGGCGCCGGTGGTCTGGGCGGACTCAATTCCAACGGAGGTAGCGGCGGCCTGGGCGGCAACGGCGGAGCGGGCGGCATCGGCGGCTCGCCCACTGGCAGCGGCAACGGCGGTACAGGCGGAGACGGCGGAGACGGCGCCGACGGCGGCCACGGCGGCAACGGCTCAGGGTTCTTTGCCGCGGGCGGCACGGGTGGCAACGGCGGCAATGGCGGTAATGGCGGCGACGGCACCGGTGCGCCCGGCGGGCTGGGCGGCGACGCCGGCGATGGCGGCCTCGGCGGCAACGGCGCCGGCGGAGGCGGCAACGGTGGCACGGGTGACCCGGGCACGCCAGGGAGCCCAGGCGCCTGACGTGTTTAACTCACCCCGCCTACGGTTGGACACCGGTCGGCCGTCATAGCGTCACGTTTGCTGACTCGTCGCACCTTAACCGTCTCGGCCTCTTGAGCGCCGTTGAGTCGGTCCCTGCGTCGCCCGCCGGCAGCATAGCCGTCATCCACCAAACGTCATTGCAGGTCATTACACGAAAATGACGTTCCAGACCCGATACCGAGCGAATTTATCAAGATCACACTATAAGTATTGGTATTACTCAAAGCGGTGACATAAAGCCTGTGAAAACATAAGATCCGCGCAAGCGATCCCGGCGTGGGGCGGAATTGTGAACTCGTTCCCTGCTACCTGGAGCCGCTTGGATGTCGTTCCTCTGGGTCTCCCCCGACGCCGTGGCTGCCGCTGCCACGGATCTGTCGAGACTCGGATCTTCGGTTGCTGACTCCAATGCAGCCGCGGCTGTTCCGACAACGCAGGTTCTTGCTGCTGCGACCGACGAGGTGTCGCTGCGCATCGCCGCGCTGTTCGGTGCGCACGGTCGCGAATATCAGGCTGTCAGCGCGCTCGTCGAGCAACTCCAAGCTCAATTCACCCAGACGCTGAGAGCCGGCGCGGGTTCGTATGTGTGGACCGAAGTCGAGAACGCCCAGCGCGCCGTCCTCGGCGTGATCAATGCGCCCACGATGACGCTGCTCGGCCGGCCGTTGATCGGTGACGGCGCCAATGCCACGACCCCGGGCGGTGCCGGCGGGGACGGCGGAATCCTGCTCGGCAACGGCGGCGCCGGCGCGGCAGGCGCTGTTGGACAGGCCGGCGGAGCGGGCGGATCGGCGGGCCTGTGGGGCAATGGTGGGCCGGGCGGCGCGGGCGGAGCGACCGCCAGCGGCGGGGCCGGCGGCAATGGCGGGTGGCTACTGGGCGTCGGAGGCACCGGCGGGATGGGCGGGACCGGCGGGGGCACCGGGGGCGCAGGCGGCAACGGCGGACTGTGGTGGGGCGGCGGCGGCACCGGCGGCACCGGAGGGATCGGCGGGGGCACCGGGGGTGCCGGTGGGCGTGGCGAATGGTTCTTCGGCGCGGCCGGTGACGGTGGTGCGGGTGGCTCCGCAGGAGGAGCCGGCGGAGCCGGCGGCGACGGTGCGTTGGTCTGGGGCGGCGGGGGCGCCGGCGGCAGCGGCGGGTACGGCGGCGGCACGGGCGGAGCGGGCGGACGTGCCGCGCTGCTGTTCGGATGCGGCGGCCCCGGTGGAGCGGGTGGTATCGGCACGACTGGCGTACTCGGCGGTGACGGCGGGGCCGGTGGGGCCGGTGGGGCCGGTTGGTTGTTCAGTGGCGGCGGTGCCGGAGGGGCCGGCGGGGCGGGCGGCACCGGTATCGCCGGAACGGACGGCGGCGCACTGGGTGGGCTCGGCGGGAACGGTGGCGCCGGCGGCGCCGGCGGCGTCGGCGGTCACGGCGCGTTGTTGTTCGGTCCCGGTGGCCACGGTGGGGCGGGCGGTGCCGGTGGTGTCGGCGGGGTTGGCGGGCGCGGTGGTGATGGCGCTCTCGGCGGCATTGGCGGAACCGGCGGCACGGGTGGTACCGGGGGTCTGGCCGGAGCAGGTGGCGCCGGCGGTGCGGGTGGCTTCTTGAGCTTTGGCGGCGCAGCAGGTGGTGGAGGAGCGAACGGCACCGGCGGTGCGGGCGGAGCGGGTGGTGCGGGCGCCACCGGATTCGACGCCGCAGTTGGTTCCGGCGCTGTCGGGGTTCCGGTTTCGCCGGTGGCGCGGGCGGGGCCGGCGGCGCGGGCGGCGGTAGTGGCGCTTTGCAGGGAGCCGGTGGTGCCGGTGGCCAGGGCGGAGTCGGCGGCGCGGGCGGCTCGGGCGGCTCGGGTTCGTCGGGTGGTGTCAATAGCGCCGGGGTGGCCGGTGGCCAGGGTGGAACCGGAGGATCCGGCGGAGCCGCGGGACTCGGTGGAGCCGGGTCGGTCGCGGGGGCTGCGGGCCTCGCCGGCGACGGGGGCGTGGGCGGTAGGGGCGGATCCGGCGGATCCGGCGGGGCCGGGCTGGACGCCGTCGCGGCCGGCGCTCAGGGCGGTCAGGGTGCGGCCGGCGGGGCCGGAGGTCAGGGCGGTACGGGCGGTGCCGCGGGTACCGGGGTTGGTGGGCATCAGGGCGCAGGTGGGGTCGGTGGTCAGGGTGGCCGCGGCGGTGTCGGAGGCGCGGGGGCCGACGGTGCGGACGGCAGCGATCCTCTGGCGGCCGCTCAGGCCGGCGGTCAAGGCGGGACCGGAGGCACCGGCGGCGCCGCAGGAGCCGGTGGGACGGGATCCACCAGTGGAGCGACGGGTACGGCCGGGGACGGTGGGTCCGGAGGTGCGGGAGGCAACGGCGGCAAAGGTTCTGACAACGCCAATATCGCCGCGGCCGGCGCGCAGGGTGGCCAGGGCGGAGCCGGCGGCGCCGGCGGCGTGGGAGGCACCGGTGGCGCCGCGGGTGCCGGGACGGGCGGACAACAAGGCGCAGGCGGTGCCGGGGGCGACGGCGGGGTCGGTGGCGTTGGCGGCCAGGGCGGTACCGGTGTGCAGGGCACCGATCCCCTGGTGGCGGCTCAGGCTGGCGGGCAAGGCGGAACCGGCGGCACCGGCCGGGGCGGCGGGGGCGGGCGGTTCCGGTTCGGCGAAGGGCGCGTCGGGAGTCGCGGGTGATGGCGGCGCCGGTGGGGTGGGTGGCACCGGCGGTACCGGCAGCGACAACAACACGATCGTCGCGGCCGGTGCCCAAGGCGGGCAGGGCGGCACTGGCGGTGCCGGCGGCCAGGGCGGCGTGGAGGCGCTGCCGGGTCCGGCGGCGGCGGTCAGCAGGGTGCTGGGGGTAGAGGCGGGCTCGGTGGGGCCGGCGGAACCGGAGGCCTCGGTGGCACCGGAGCTACCGGCACCGACCCGCTGGGCGCCGCACAGGCGGGCGGGCAGGGCGGCACCGGCGGGACCGGTGGCGCGGCAGGGCTGGGCGGTACGGGATCGAGCACGGGTGCGACCGGCACCGCGGGCAACGGCGGCTCCGGTGGTGTAGGCGGGACCGGCGGTAAAGGCGCAGACAGCTCGGCAGTCGCGGCCGTCGGTCAGCAGGGCGCTCAGGGTGGAACCGGCGGCGACGGCGGGCGTGGTGGTGTCGGCGGAGCGGCTGGTTCCGGCGGCGGCGGCCAGCAGGGCGCGGGCGGTAAGGGCGGTGTCGGTGGGGTCGGTGGCCGGGGCGGTGTCGGTGGTGTCGGTGTCGACAACAGCGCCAATCCCGGGGTTGCGGGCGGCACCGGCGGTGCTGGCGGCGTCGGTGGCACCGGCGGTGCGGCCGGTGTGGGCGGGTCAGGGTCGAGTACCGGCGCGGCCGGCACGGCCGGGGATGGCGGGGTTGGCGGTCTCGGCGGTGGTGGCGGCAGGGGCGGTGCCGGAAGCACCGGGTTGGCCGGTGGCGGCGCTGGTGGTCAGGGTGCTGCTGGTGGTGACGGCGGGCACGGGGGTGCCGGCGGGGCGGCTGGGTCTGGTGGCGGCGGCCAGCAGGGCGCGGGTGGTAAGGGCGGTGTCGGAGGGGTCGGTGGTGTCGGGGGCCTCGGCGGTACCGGTACCGACAACAGCGCCAACCCGGGAGTGGCCGGCGGCGCCGGCGGCACGGGTGGTGCGGGCGGTATCGGTGGTGCCGCTGGTGTCGGCGGGTCCGGATCGAGCACCGGTGCCTCGGGCAGCGCCGGTGACGGCGGGACCGGCGGCACCGGCGCGGGGGTAGGGGCGGTGCCGGGAGCACCGGGCTGGCCGGCGGCGTCGCTGGTGGTCAGGGTGCCGCTGGCGGTCAGGGCGGCCAAGGCGGCGCCGGCGGCGCGGCTGGCTCCGGCGCGGCGGGCGGCGCTGGGGGTCGGGCGGTGTCGGCGGCGTTGGTGGCGTAGGCGGCGGTGGTGGCGTCGGTACCGATAACGCGCCAACCCCGGCGTGGCCGGCGGTGCGGGTGGCACCGGCGGTGTCGGGTGGGTGGTGCGGCCGGCCTCGGGGCTCCGGCTCGACTGTCGGCGCGTCGGGCACCGCTGGTGATGGCGGGGTCGGCGGCGGCGGCGGTGTTGGCGGCAAGGGCGGCGTCGGGAGCACCGGGCTCGCCGGCGGCGGCGCTGGTGGTCAGGGTGCCGCTGGTGGCCAGGGCGGCCAGGGTGGTGCCGGCGGCGCGGCTGGTTCCGGCGGCGGCGGTGCAAGGCGCTGGGGGTCAGGGCGGTGTCGGTGGGGTCGGCGGAACCGGTGGCCATGGCGGAACCGGCGTCGATAACAGGCCAACCCGGGCGTGGCCGGTGGCGCGGGTGGCACCGGCGGTGCCGGCGGCACCGGCGCGCGCGGCGGCCTGGCGGCTCGGGGTCGGCACGGGAGGCGGGCACGGCCGGTGACGGCGGCGTCGGCGGCGTCGGCGGGACCGGCGGTCGCGGTGGTGCCGGAACCACTGGGACCAGCGGCGGCGGTATTGGTGGCCAGGGCGCAGCGGGTGGCGACGGCGGCCAAGGCGGTGCCGGCGGCGCAGCTGGATCCGGCGGAGGCGGGCAGCAAGGCGCTGGCGGTCAGGGCGGTATCGGTGGGGTCGGCGGCATCGGCGGCGGCGGTGGTGTCGGCACCGATAACAGCGCCAACCCCGGTGTCGCAGGCGGTTCGGGTGGCGTCGGTGGTGTCGGGGGCACCGGCGGTGCGGCCGGCCTGGGCGGCTCTGGATCGAGCAGCGGAGCCTCCGGCACCGCGGGTGACGGCGGCCTTGGCGGTATCGGCGGGGTTGGTGGCCACGGCGGTGTCGGCAGCACCGGCACCAGCGGCGGCGGCACCGGTGGGCAGGGCGCCGCGGGCGGTGACGGCGGCCAAGGCGGGGCCGGCGGCGCGGCCGGGGCCAGCAACGGCGGCACCGCTGGAATCCAGGGCGCGGGCGGTCAGGGCGGCATCGGTGGGGTCGGCGGCGTCGGCGGACACGGCGGTGCCGGCACCGACAACAACACCAACCCCGGCATCGCGGGCGGTGCGGGTGGCGTCGGTGGTGTCGGCGGCACGGGTGGTGCGGCCGGCCTCGGCGGTTCCGGATCAACCACCGGCGCCTCCGGCACCGCCGGTGACGGCGGTCTCGGCGGTGCTGGCGGGATCGGCGGCCAGGGCGGTGCTGGCAGCATCGGCGCGACAGGTGGTGGCACCGGTGGGCAGGGCGCGGCCGGTGGGGACGGCGGACAGGGCGGTGCCGGCGGCGCGGCCGGGGCCAGCAACGGTGGTACTGCCGGCACCCAGGCGCGGGCGGTCAGGGCGGCATCGGCGGGGTCGGCGGCCAAGGCGGCCACGGCGGTGCCGGCACCGACAACAGCGCCAACCCCGGTGTGGCCGGCGGCGCGGGTGGGGTTGGCGGTGTCGGCGGCACCGGTGGTGCGGCGGGTCTCGGCGGCTCCGGATCAAGCACCGGCGCCTCTGGCACCGCGGGTGATGGCGGTCTAGGCGGCGTCGGCGGGACCGGCGGCCACGGCGGACAAGGCAGCACCGGCACCACCGGTGGCGGGACCGGCGGGCAGGGGGCGGCCGGTGGAGATGGCGGACAGGGCGGTGCCGGCGGCGCGGCCGGGGCCACCAACGGCGGCACCGCCGGCACCCAGGGCGCCGGCGGTCACGGCGGCATAGGCGGGTCGGCGGCCAAGGCGGCCACGGCGGTACCGGCACCGACAACAGCACCAACCCCGGCGTGGCCGGCGGTGCGGGTGGGGTTGGTGGTGTCGGCGGCACCGGCGGTGCGGCCGGCCTCGGCGGTTCCGGATCAAGCACCGGCGCGTCCGGCGCGGCCGGTGATGGCGGGGTCGGTGGTGTCGGCGGGAGCGGCGGTCGCGGCGGCGCCGGAACCACTGGAACCAGCGGCGGCGGTGTTGGTGGCCAAGGCGCAGCGGGTGGCGACGGCGGCCAGGGTGGTGCCGGCGGGGCGGCTGGATCCGGCGGCGGCGGGCGGCAAGGAGCTGGCGGTCAGGGCGGTATCGGCGGCGTCGGCGGCATCGGCGGCGGCGGTGGTGTCGGCACCGACAACAGCGCCAACCCCGGTGTCGCGGGCGGTGCGGGTGGCGTCGGTGGTGTCGGCGGCACGGGCCGGCCTCGGCGGCTCCGGATCGAGCACCGGAGCCTCCGGCACCGCGGGTGACGGCGGTCTTGGTGGCACCGGCGGGGTTGGTGGCCACGGCGGTGCCGGCAGCACCGGCACCAGCGGCGGCGGCACCGGCGGCAAGGTGCGGCCGGTGGCGACGGCGGCCAGGGCGGTGCTGGGGGCGCGGCAGGTGCCAGCAACGGCGGCACCGCCGGCACCCAGGGCGCGGGCGGTCAGGGCGGCATCGGCGAGTCGGCGGTATCGGCGGTGCCGGCGGTGTTGGTACCGATAACAGCGCTAACCCCGGCGTGGCCGGGGTGCGGGTGGCGTCGGCAGGGTCGGCGGCACCGGCGGCGCGGCCGGCCTCGGCGGCTCCGGATCAACCACCGGCGCCTCCGGCACCGCCGGTGACGGCGGTCTAGGCGGTATCGGCGGGACCGGCGGCCACGGCGGTGTCGGCAGCACCGGCACCAACGGCGGCGGCACCGGTGGGCAGGGCGCGGCCGGTGGGTACGGCGGCCAGGGTGGTGCCGGCGGCGCGGCTGGTGCCACCACCCAGTGTACGCCGGCACCCAGGCGCCGGCGGTCAGGGCGGCATCGCGGCGGCGTCGGCGGACACGGCGGCGTCGGCACCGACAACAGCGGCACGCGGGCGGTGCGGGTGGCGTCGGCGGTGTCGGCGGCACCGGCGGTGCGGCCGGCCTCGGCGGCTCCGGATCAAGCACCGGCGCGGGGCGGCCTTGGCGGTGCTGGTGGGACCGGCGGCCAGGGCGGACAAGGCGGTGCCAGCGGCGGCCGGTGGGCAGGGCGCGGCCGGTGGGGACGGCGGCCAGGGTGGTGCCGGCGGCGCGGCCGGGGCCACCAACGGCGGCACCGCCGGCGGGGCGCCGGGGGTCAGTCGGTGGTCGGCGGCGTCGGCGGCCACGGCGGTGCCGGCACCGACAACAGCGCCAACCCGGGCGTGGCCGGCGGTGCGGGTGGCGTCGGCGGTGTCGGCGGCACCGGCGGTGCGGCCGGCCTCGGCGGCTCCGGATCAAGCACCGGCGCGTCCGGCACCGCCGGTGACGGCGGTCTTGGTGGCGTCGGTGGGACCGGCGGCGGCAGCACCGGCACCACAGGCGGCGGCACCGGCGGACCGGCGGCGCGCGGGCGGTCAGGGCGGCATCGGTGGGGTCGGCGGCATCGGCGGCGGCGGTGCGTCGGCACCGACAACAGCGCCAACCCCGGCGTCGCGGGCGGTGCGGGTGGCGTCGGTGGTGTCGGGGGCACCGGCGGTGCGGCGGGGCCGGATCGGCACCGGCGCGAGCGTACCGGGTGACGGAGGCACCGGCGAGTCCGGCGGCCACGGCGGTACCGGCAGTGCGGCGGCACCGGCGTCGGCCGGCGGCGACGGCGGCCAGGGCGGTGCCGGCAGCCGATCCGGCGGAGGCGGCGCGCGGCGGCGGTCAGGGCGGCATCGGCGGGGTCGGCGGCGTCGGCGGCGGCGGCGTCGGCACCGACAACAGCGCCAACCCCGGCGTCGGCGGCGCGGGCGGCATCGGCGCACCGGCGGCGCGGCCGGACGGCTCCGGATCAACCACCGGCGCGACGCCGGTGACGGCGGCACCGGCGGTATCGGTGGGACCGGCGGCCACGGCGGTGCGGCAGCACCGGCACCACCGGCGGCGGCACCGGCGGCCAGGGCGCGGCCGGCGGCGACGGCGGCCAGGGCGGTGCCGGCGGCGCGGCGGCGGAGGCGGGCAGCAAGGCGGCGGCAGGTCAGGGCGGTCCGGTGGCGGCGGCGGCGGCGGCGTCGGCGGCAAGGCAACACCGGGCGGTGGCGGCACGGCCGCGGCCAGGGCCAGCCCCGGCGGCGCGGCCGGGGCCAGCGGGCGGCGGTCAGGGCGGCATCGGCGGGGTCGGCGGCATCCGGCACGGCGGCACCGACAACAGCGGCCGGCGGTGTCGGCGGCGGCGCGGCGGATCAACCACCGGCGCGTCCAGCGGGTGATGGCGGTGTTGGTGGCGTGGTGGCGGCCGGCGGTCACCGGCACCACCGGACACCGGCGGCACCGCCGGTGAGGACCGGCGGGCGGCGGGGCGGCATCGCTCGGCGGCGGACCGGCGGCCACCGGACAAGGCAACCGGCACCGGCGGCGGTCACACCGGCGCGGCAGGGCGCGGCCGGCGCGGCGGCCAGGGCGGTGCCGGCGGCGCGGCCGGGGCCAGCAACGGGGCACCGCCGGCATCGCGGGCGGCCAGGGCGGCATCGGCGGCGGCGTCGGCGGACACGGCGGTGTCGGCACCGACAGCGCCAACCCCGGCATCGGGCGGTGCGCGGCGTCGGTGGTGGGCGTCGGCACGGCCAACAGCGGCCAACCACCGGCGCGCCACCGGCGGCGGCGCAGCGGTGGGACCGGCGGGCCAGGCGGTGTCGGCGGCACCGGCGGCGGCGGCGGCGGCGGCGGGCGCCGGTGACGGCGGTCGTTGGTGGCGTCGCAACCCGGGCGGCGGCACCGGCGGCGCGTGGCGGCGGGGACCGGCGGTCACGGCGGCACCGGCGGCGGCCAGGCACACCGGCATCGCGGCGGCGGGACCGGCGAGCAGGGCGCGGCCGGTGGGGTCGGCGGCGGCGGCGGGCGGCGGTCGGCGCGGCGCGGCCGGGGCCGGCACAACAGCGCCAACCCCGGCATCGCGGGCGGTGCGCGGCGCGGCGGCGGCGGTCGGGGCGACGCCCGCACGGCGGCGTCGGCACCGCCGGTGACGGCGGTCTCGGCACCGGCGGTACCGGCAGCAGCGCCAACCCCGGCATCGCGCGGCCGGTGGCGGCGGCGGGCGGCATCGGCGGGGCGGCATCGGTGACCGGCGGCGTCGGCGGCGGCGGTGCGGACAGCGCCAACCGGGGCGCGCCGGGCGGCGCGGGTGGCACCGGCGGCGCGAGGCGGCACCGCCGGTGACGGGCGGCGGTATCGGTGGGACCGGCGGCCACGGCGGTACAAGCACCGGCGCGAGCGGCGGCGGCACCGGCGGCGCAGCCGGGACAGGTGCCAGCGGCCGGCGGGACCGGCGGCATCGGCGGGGTCGGCGGCGTCGGCGGCGCGGCGGGACCAGCGCCAGGTCGCGGCGGCATCGGCGGGCACCGGGGCGCGGCCGGCGGCCGGGCGGCGGCCTTGGTGCTGGCGGCGGCGGCGGCAACGGTGGCGTCGGCACCGACAACAGCGCCAACCCCGGCGTCGCGGGCGGCGCGGGCGGCATCGGCGGGTCGGCGGTCGGCGGCGGGCGGCGCCAACCCCGGCGCTGGCGGCTCCGGATCAACCACCGGCGCGAGCCGCCGGCACCGCGGGTGGCGCACCGGCGGTGGCGGTGGTGCGGCGGCACACGGGAGTGGCGCGGCCCGGCGGGGTCGGCGGCCAAGGCGGACCGGCACCACCGGCGCGGCACCGGCGGCCAGGGCGCGGCCGGCGGCGACGGCGGCCAGGGCGGTGCCGGCGGCGCGGCCAGGGCGGACAAGGCAGCCTCCAGCGCGGCGGGACCGGCGGCACCGGCGGCGGCGGTCAGGGCGGCATCGGTGGGGTCGGCGGCGTCGGCGGCGGCGGCGTGGCGTCGGCACCGACAACAGCGCCAACCCCGGCATCGCGCGGGCGGTCGGCAGGGGCGGCGTCGGCGGGGTCGGCGGCACCGGCGGCGCGGCCGGCCTCGGCGGCTCCGGATCAACCACCGGCGCGAGCAGCACCGGCCGGCGATGGCGGTATCCGGCGGTATCGGCGGCGACCGGCGGCCACGGCCGGACGGCTCCGGCAACACCGGCACCACCGGCGGCGGCACCGGCGGACAGCGACGGCGGACGGCGACGGCGGCCAGGGCGGTGCCGGCGGCGCGGCATCGGGGCCAGCGGACGGCGGCACCGCCGGCATCCGGGGCGCGGGCGGTCAGGGCGGCATCGGCGGCCAAGGTCGGCGGCATCGGCGGTCACGGTGGCACACCGTCGGCACCGACAGGGCAGGGGGGTCAGGGCGGCGGCGGCGGGGTCGGCGGCGTCGGCGGCGGTGGGTCGGCACCGACAACAGGCGGTCCCGGCATCGGCGGCACGGCGGCGGCGGCACCGCGGCGCGGCCGGCCTCGGCGGCTCCGGGCAAGGCACCGGCGCGTCCGGCACCGCCGGGTGACCGGCAGGCGCGGCGTCGGTGGGACCGGCGGCGGTCACGGCGCGTGGCGACAAGGCAACACCGGCACCACCGGCGGCGGCACCGGCGGACAGGGCGCGGCCGGCGGCGACGGCGGCGGGTGGCACCGGCGGCGCGGCGGTAGCGGCCAGGCACCGCCGGCGGGCGCACGGCGGTCAGGGCGGCACGGTGGTGGCGGCGGTCAGGGCGGCGGCGGGAGTCGGCGGGCACCGGCAACAGCGCCAACGGCGGCGTCCGGCGGCACCGGCGTCGGCGGGGCGGCGGGCCGGCGGTGCGGCGCGGCCTCGGCGGCGTCGGCGGCACCGGTGCCGGCCGGCGCCGGCGGCACCGGCGGTGGCGGCGGGGCCGGGAGGGCGGCGTCGGTGGGCGCGGCGTCGGCGGCGGCGGGCGGTAGCGGGGATGGCGCGGGCGGTGGCGCGGCACCGGCGGGCGGGCAGGCCTCGGGTGGCGGCGGCCGGCCAGGGCGGTGCCGGCGGCGCAGCCGGGGCCACACCGGCGGCACCGCGGCACGGCCGGTGGCGTCGGCACGGCGGCATCGCGGGCGGCGCGGCGGCATCGGGGCGGTGGCCGGCGGTCGGCGGCGGCGGCACGCCGGCGGCGGCGGCAAGGCGGCGGCACCCAGGGCGCGGCAACCGGCGGCGCGGCCAGGGCGACGGCGGCCTTGGCGGTGGCGGGACGGCGGCCAAGGCGGTGTCGGCGGCACCGGCGGCGGCGGCGGCGTCGGCGGCAGGCGGCGGCCGGCGGGACGGCAACCGGAGCGGCGGCACCGGCGGCGGCGGCGGGCGGCAAGGCGGCGGCCGGCGGCGGCAGCGGACGCGCCGGTCGGGCGGTCAAGGCGGCCACGGCGGTGCTGTCGGCACCGGCGCGCAACCCCGGCGGCGGGCGCGGGTGGCGGTATCGGTGGTGTCGGCGGCACCGGTGGCGGCCCAACGGCGGCGGCCGGACCAGGCGGCACCGGCGGCGCGGCACCGCCGGAGACGGCATCGGCGGACCGGCGGCGGGCACCGACAACAGCGCCAACCCCGGCATCGCGGGCGGCGCGGGCGGTATCGGTGGTGTCGGCGGCACCGGTGGTGCGGCCGGCCTCGGCGGGGCCGGCACCACCGGCATCGGTACCGGCGGGCAGGGCGCGGCCGGTGGTGAGTCGGGCGGTGCCGGCGGCGCGGCTGGTGCCAGCAACGGTGGCACCGCCGGCACCCAGGGCGCGGGCGGTCAGGGCGGCATCGGCGGGGTCGGCGGTCAAGGCGGGCACGGCGGTGTCGGCACCGACAACAGCGCCAACCCCGGCATCGCGGGCGGCGCGGGCGGCATCGGTGGTGTCGGCGGCACCGGTGGCGCGGCCGGCCTCGGCGGCTCCGGATCAACCACCGGCGCGTCCCGGCACGGCCGGTGACGGCGGCACCGGCGGCGTCGGTGGGACCGGCGGCCAGGGCGGACAAGGCAGCCTGGGTGCGCGGCGGCGGGACCGGCGGCCAAGGTGCGGCCGGCGGGGACGGCGGCCAGGGCGGTGCCGGCGGCGCGGCCGGGGCCACCAACGGTGGCGCCGGCACCCAGGGCGCGGGCGGTCAGGGCGGCATCGGCGGGGTCGGCGGCGTCGGCGGACACGGCGGCGTCGGCACCGACAACAGCGCCAACCCCGGCATCGCGGGCATCGGCGGGGTCGCGGCGGCGGGCCGGCCTCGGCATCGGCGGCCACCGCCGGTGACGGTCGGTGCCGGCGGCCACGGCACCGGCGGCACCACCGGCGGCCACCGGCCTCGGCGGCTCCGGCCGGCGACGGCGGCACCGGCGCGGCGGGCGGCATCACGGCGGTCGGCGAGGCGGACAACAGCGCAACCCGGCGGTCGCGGGCGGTGGGTGGCCGGCGGCGGCGGTACGGCGGCACCGGCGGGGCGGGCGGCGGACAAGGCGGCCGGCGGCGACGGCGGCAGGGCGCGGCCGGCGGCGACGGCGGCCAAGGTGGCCAAGTACGCGGCACCGCCGGTATCCAGGGCGCGGGCGGTCGGGCGGCATCGGTGGGGTCGGCGGCGTCGGCGGACACGGCGTCGGCACCGACAACAGCAACCGGCGGCGCGGCCGGCGGCATCGGCGGCTCCGGATCGAGCACCGGCGTCGGCACGGCGGTGACGGCGGCTTGGTGGCGTCGGTGGGATCAAGGGCCGGCCACCGGCGCGGCAGGCGGCCAGGGCCCCGGCGGCGGCGGTGGCGGCCGGCGGACACGGCGCGGCGGGCACCGCCGGCGGCGGCACGGCGGCGGCGGCGGCGGGCCGGCGGCCGGCGGCCAGCACCGCCGGTGACGGCGGCGGCGGTATCGGTGGGACCGGCCACGGCGGTCGCGGCAGCACCGGCGCGGCGGTCGGCATCGGCGGGGATCGGCGCCGCCCGGCGGCGGCGGTGGCGGTGACGGCGGCCGGCGGCCACCGACAACAGCGCCAACCCCGGCATCGCAGGGCGGCGCGGGCGGCGTCGGCAGGTCGGCGGCACCGGCGGCGCGGCCGGCGGCGACGGCGGCAACGGCTCCGGATCGGCGCAGGGCCGGCACCGGCGGGACGGCGGCGGCGGCGGTATGGCGGGACCGGCGGCGGCCAAGGCGGACACCGGCACCGGCACCACAGGCGGCGGGCCGGGGTGGTGACGGCGGCCGGCCACGGCGGGGCGGCCATGGCGGTGCCGCGGGCGGCGCCAGCACCCAGGGCGGCGGCATCGGCGGGGTCGGCGGCGTCGGCGGCGGCCGCACCGCAACGGCCTCGGCGGCAGGTGGCGTTGGCGGTCGGCGGGACCGGCGGCGTCGGCACCGGATCAACGGCGCCACAGGCGGCATGCTGGTGGCACCGCGGCCGGCGGCGGTACGGCGGCACCGGCGGACCGGGCGGCGGCGCGGCCGGCCAGAGCGGCGGCGGCGCGCACCGGCGGCGGCGAGCATCAACCGGCGGCGGTCAGGGCGGCATCGGCGGGGTCGGCGGCCAAGGCGGACACGGCGGCGTCGGCACCGACAACAGCACCAACCCCGGCATCGCGGGCGGCGCGGGCGGTATCGGCGGCGGCACCGGTGGTGCCATCAACACCGGCGCGAGCGGCACCGCCGGAGACGGCACCGCCGGTGGCACCGGCGGCCAAGGGGTACCGGCGGGCACCACAGGTCAGCACCGGCGGCATCGGCCGGTGGTGACGGCGGCCAGGGCGGTGCCGGCGGCGCGGCTGGTGCCAGCAACGGGCACCGCCGGCACCCAGGGCGCGGGCGGTCAGGGCGGCATCGGCGGGGTCGGCGGCCAAGGCGGACACGGCGGCGTCGGCACCGACAACAGCACCAACCCCGGCATCGCGGGCGGCGCGGGCGGCATCGGCGGGGTCGGCGGCACCGGCGGCGCGGCCGGCCTCGGCGGCTCCGGATCAACCACCGGCGCGTCCGGCACGGCCGGTGACGGCGGCACCGGCGGCGTCGGTGGGACCGGCGGCCAGGGCGGACAAGGCAGCCTGGGTGCCAGCGGCGGCGGGACCGGCGGCCAAGGTGCGGCCGGCGGGGACGGCGGCCAGGGCGGTGCCGGCGGCGCGGCCGGGGCCACCAACGGCGGCACCGCCGGCACCCAGGCGCGGGCGGTCAGGGCGGCATCGGCGGGGTCGGCGGCCGGCGGACGCGGCGGCGTCGGCACCGACAACAGCGCCAACCCCGGCATCGCGGGCGGCGCGGGCGGCATCGGCGGGGTCGGCGGCACCGGCGGCGCGGCCGGCCTCGGCGGCTCCGGATCGAGCACCGGCGCGAGCGGCACCGCCGGTGACGGCGGCACCGGCGGTATCGGTGGCACCGGCGGCCACGGCGGTACCGGCAGCACCGGCACCACCGGCGGCGGCACCGGCGGCCAGGGCGCGGCCGGCGGCGACGGCGGCCAGGGCGGTGCCGGCGGCGCAGCCGGATCCGGCGGAGCGGGCAGCAAGGCGACGGCGGTCAGGGCGGCATCGGCGGAGTCGGCGGCATCGGCGGCGGCGGTGGCGTCGGCACCGACAACAGCGCCAACCCCGGCGTCGCGGGCGGTGCGGGTGGCGTTGGCGGTGTCGGCGGCACCGGCGGTGCGGCCGGCCTGGCGACCGGCGGCACCGGCGCCTCCGGCACGGTGCGGCGGCGGCGGTGCTGGCGGCCGGCGGCCAAGGGTCCACCGGCACCACAGGCGGCGACCGGCGGACAGGGCGCGGCCGGCGGCGACGGCGGTGACGGCGGCGCGGCCGGAGCCGGCGCGGCGGCGGCGGCGGCCAGGGCGGCATCGGCGCGGCGGTCAAGGCGGGCACGGCGGTGTCGGCACCGCAACGCGGCGGCGCGGGCGGCGCGGGCGGCGTCGGTGGTGTCGGCGGCACCGGCGGTGGCGGCATGGCGCGAGCCACCGCCGGAGGGTGGCACCGCGGTGCAGGTGGCACCGGCCCACGGCGGTACCGGCAGCACCGGCACCACAGGCGGCGGCACCGGCCAGGGCCGCCGGCGGTGCGGCGGCCAGGCGGTGCCGGCGGCGCGGCTGCCAGCAACGGTGGCACCGCCGGCACCCAGGGCGCGGGCGGTCAGGGCGGCATCGGCGGGGTCGGCGGCCAAGGCGGACACGGCGGCGTCGGCACCGACAACAGCGCCAACCCCGGCATCGCGGGCGGCGCGGGCGGCATCGGCGGGGTCGGCGGCACCGGCGGCGCGGCGGGCGGCTCCGGATCAACCACCGGCGCGTCCGGCGGCCGGTGACGGCGGCACCGGCGGCGTCGGTGGGACCGGCGGCCAGGGCGGACAAGGCAGCCTGGGTGCCGGCGGCGGGACCGGCGGCCAAGGTGCGGCCGGCGGTGACGGCGGCCAGGGCGGTGCCGGCGGCGCGGCCGGGGCCACCAACGGCGGCACCGCCGGCACCCAGGGCGCGGGCGGTCAGGGCGGCATCGGCGGGGTCGGCGGCCAAGGCGGCGCGGGTGGCGTCGGCACCGACAACAGCGCCAACCCCGGCATCGCGGGCGGTGCGGGCGGCATCGGCGGTGTCGGCGGCACCGGTGGTGCGGCCGGCCTCGGCGGCTCCGGATCGAGCACCGGCGCGAGCGCACCGCCGGTGACGGCGGCACCGGCGGTATCGGTGGCACCGGCACCGGCGGACCGGCACCCGGCACCACCGGCGGCGGCACCGGCGGCCAGGGCGCGGCCGGCGGCGACGGCGGCCAGGGCGGTGCCGGCGGCGCAGCCGGATCCGGCGGAGGCGGGCAGCAAGGCGACGGCGGTCAGGGCGGCATCGGCGGAGTCGGCGGCATCGGCGGCGGCGGTGGCGTCGGTACCGCGCCAACCCCGGCATCGCGGGCGGTGCGGGTGGCGTCGGTGGTGTCGGCGGCACCGGTGGTGCGGCCGGCCTCGGCGACGGCGCGCAGCACCGCTCGGCGGTCTTGGCCGGCGGCGCGGCCGGCCTCGGCGGCGGTGGCGGCACCGGCCAGCAACGGCGGCACCGGCGGTCGGCATCGGCGGGGTCGGCGGCATCGGCGGCCACGGCGGCGTCGGCACCGACAACAGCGCCAACCCCGGCATCGCGGGCGGTGCGGGTGGCGTCGCAAGGGCGGCACCGCGCGGCCGGCCTCGGCGGCTCCGGTCGGCACTCCGGCACCGCCGGCGACGGCGGCACCGGCGGCGTCGGTGGACCGGCGGCCAGGGCGGACAAGGCAGCACGGCACCGGCGGCCAGGGCGCGGCCGGCGGTGACGGCGGCCAGGGCGGTGCCGGCGGCGCAGCCGGGGCCACCAACGGCGGCACCGCCGCACCCAGGGCGCGGGCGGTCAGGCGGCATGAAGCGGCCAAGGCGGCGCGGGTGGCGTCGGCACCGACAACAGCGCCAACCCCGGCATCGCGGGCGGTGCGGGCGGCGTCGGTGGTGTCGGCGGCACCGGTGGCGCGGCCGGCCTCGGCGGCGGCGAGCACCGGCGCGAGCCCGCCGGTGACGGTATCGGTGGGACGGCGGCCACGGCGGTACGGCAGCACCGGCACCACCGGCGGCGGCACCGGCGGCCAGGAGCCGGCCGGCGGCGACGGCGGCCAGGGCGCCGGCGGGCGCAGCCGATCCGGCGGAGGCGGGCAGCAAGGCGGCGGCGGTCAGGGCGGCATCGGTGGGGTCGGCGGCATCGGCGGCGGCGGTGGCGTCGGCACCGACAACAGCGCCAACCCCGGCATCGCGGGCGGTGCGGGCGGCGTCGGTGGTGTCGGCGGCACCGGTGGCGCGGCCGGCCTCGGCGGCTCCGGATCAACCACCGGCGCGAGCAACCGCGGCGGCGGTCTTGGCGGTGCTGGCGGGACGGGTGGTCGAGGTGGCGCCGGAAGCGTCGTCGGCGGTGGCGGCACCGGCGGACAAGGCGCCGCCGGTGGTGACGGCGGCCAGGGCGGTGCCGGCGGCGCGGCCGGAGCCACCAACGGTGGTACTGCCGGCACCCAGGGCGCGGGGGGTCAGGGCGGCATCGGTGGGGTCGGCGGCGTCGGCGGCGGCGGTGGTGTCGGCACCGACAACAGCGCCAACCCCGGCGTCGCGGACGGTGCGGGTGGCGTTGGCGGTGTCGGCGGCACCGGCGGCGCGGCAGGCCTCGGCGGCTCCGGGATCCGGGCGCCTCCGGCACGGCCGGTGACGGCGGCCTTGGCGGTGCTGGTGGGACCGGCGGCCAAGGCGGTACCGGCAGCACCGGCACCACAGGCGGCGGCACCGGCGGACAGGGCGCGGCCGGCGGCGACGGCGGCCAGGGCGGTGCCGGCGGCGCGGCCGGAGCCGGCGGCGGCGGGCAGCAAGGCGGCGGCGGTCAGGGCGGCATCGGCGGAGTCGGCGGTCAAGGCGGGCACGGCGGTGTCGGCACCGACAACAGCGCCAACCCGGGCGTCGCGGGCGGCGCGGGCGGTATCGGTGGTGTCGGCGGCACCGGTGGTGCGGCCGGCCTCGGCGGCTCCGGATCAACCATCGGCGCGAGCGGCACCGCCGGAGACGGTGGCACCGGCGGTGCAGGTGGCACCGGCGGCCAAGGCGGTACCGGCAGCACCGGCACCACAGGTGGCGGCACCGGCGGGCAGGGCGCGGCCGGTGGTGACGGCGGCCAGGGCGGTGCCGGCGGCGCGGCTGGTGCCAGCAACGGCGGCACCGCCGGCACCCAGGGCGCGGGCGGTCAGGGCGGCATCGGCGGGGTCGGCGGCCAAGGCGGACACGGCGGCGTCGGCAACGACAACAGCACCAACCCCGGCATCGCGGGCGGTGCGGGCGGCATCGGCGGGGTCGGCGGCACCGGCGGCGCGGCCGGCCTCGGCGGCTCCGGATCAACCACCGGCGCGTCCGGCACCGCCGGTGACGGCGGCACCGGCGGCGTCGGTGGGACCGGCGGCCAGGGCGGACAAGGCAGCCTGGGTGCCAGCGGCGGCGGGACCGGCGGCCAAGGTGCGGCCGGCGGGGACGGCGGCCAGGGCGGTGCCGGCGGCGCGGCCGGGGCCACCAACGGTGGCACTGCCGGCACCCAGGGCGCGGGCGGTCAGGGCGGCATCGGCGGGGTCGGCGGCGTCGGCGGACACGGCGGCGTCGGCACCGACAACAGCGCCAACCCCGGCATCGCGGCGGCGCGGGCGGCATCGGCGGGGTCGGGGCACCGGCGGCGCGGCCGGCCTCGGCGGCTCCGGATCGAGCACCGGCGCGAGCACCGCCGGTGACGGAGGCACCGGCGGTATCGGTGGGACCGGCGGCCACGGCGGTACCGGCAGCACCGGCACCACCGGCGGCGGCACCGGCGGACAAGGCGCGGCCGGTGGCGACGGCGGCCAGGGTGGTGCCGGTGGCGCGGCCGGGGCCAGCAACGGCGGCACCGCCGGCACCCAGGGCGCGGGCGGTCAGGGCGGCATCGGTGGGGTCGGCGGCATCGGCGGTCACGGTGGCGTCGGCACCGATAACAGCGCCAACCCCGGTGTCGCGGGCGGTGCGGGTGGCGTCGGTGGTGTCGGGGGCACCGGCGGTGCGGCCGGCCTCGGCGGCTCCGGATCGAGCACCGGCGCGTCCGGCACCGCGGGTGACGGAGGCACCGGCGGTATCGGCGGGACCGGCGGACACGGCGGACAAGGCAGCCCTTGGTGCCAGCGGCGGCGGGACCGGCGGGCAGGGCGCGGCCGGCGGCGACGGCGGCCAAGGTGGTGCCGGCGCGGCTGGTGCCACCAACGGCGGCACCGCTGGTATCCAGGGCGCGGGCGGTCAGGGCGGCATCGGCGGGGTCGGCGGCGTCGGCGGACACGGCGGCGTCGGCACCGACAACAGCGCCAATCCCGGCGTGGCCGGCGGTGCGGGCGGCGTCGGTGGTGTCGGCGGCACCGGAGGTGCGGCCGGCCTCGGCGGCTCCGGATCGAGCACCGGCGCGTCCGGCACGGCCGGTGACGGCGGCCTTGGCGGTGCTGGTGGGACCGGCGGCCAAGGCGGTACCGGCAGCACCGGCACCACAGGCGGCGGCACCGGCGGAAAAGGCGCCGCCGGCGGTGACGGCGGCCAGGGCGGTGCCGGCGGCGCAGCCGGGGCCAGCAACGGTGGCACCGCCGGCATCCAGGGCGCGGGCGGCCAGGGCGGCATCGGCGGGGTCGGCGGCCAAGGCGGCCACGGCGGCGTCGGCACCGACAACAGCGCCAACCCCGGCATCGCGGGCGGCGCGGGCGGCATCGGCGGTGTCGGCGGCACCGGCGGCGCGGCAGGCCTCGGCGGCTCCGGATCAACCACCGGCGCGTCCGGCACGGCCGGTGACGGGGGCCTTGGCGGTGCTGGTGGGACCGGCGGCCAGGGCGGACAAGGCAGCCTTGGTGCCAGCGGCGGCGGAACCGGCGGAAAAGGCGCCGCCGGTGGTGACGGCGGCCAGGGCGGTGCGGCGGCGCGGCCGGATCCACCAACGGCGGCACCGCCGGAACCCAGGGTGCTGGCGGCCAGGGCGGCCTCGGCGGCCAAGGCGGCCAAGGCGGCACCGGCGGAACCGGCACCGACAACAGCGCCAACCCCGGCATCGCGGGCGGCGACGGCGGCCAGGGCGGCATCGGCGGCGGGCGGTGCAGCTGGCGGGCGGCACCGGCTCCACCACGGGTGCGGCCGGCGACGGCGGCGGCGCGCCGGCATCGGCGGCAACGGCGGACAAGGCAGCACCGGCACCACCGGCGGCGGCACCGGCGGCCAGGGCGCCGCCGGCGGCGACGGCGGCCAAGGCGGCACCGGCGGCGCAGCCGGAGCCACCAACGGCGGCACCGGCCGGCGGCAAGGGCGGCGGCACCGGCGGCCAAGGTGGCGGCGGCCACGGCGGAACCGGCACCGACAACAGCACCAACCCCGGCATCGCCGGCGGAGCGGGCGGCACCGGCGGCACCGGCGGCGCAGGGCAAGGGCGGCACCGGCTCCACCACGGGTGCGGCCGGCACAGCCGGCAACGGCGGCGGCAGCGGCGGCATCGGCGGCAACGGCGGACAAGGCAGCACCGGCACCACTGGTGGCGGCACCGGCGGCGCCGGCGGCGGCGGCGGCCAAGGTGGCGCCGGGGGCAGCAACGGGCCGGAATCCAGGGTGCTGGTGGTCAAGGTGGCGTCGGCGGAGTCGGCGGCCAAGGCGGCACCGGCGGAACCGGCACCGACAACAGCACCAACCCCGGCATCGCCGGCGGAGCGGGCGGCACCGGCGGTATCGGCGGCACGGGAGGCGGGGCGGCAAGGGCGGCACCGGTTCCACTGGCCAAGGCCGGCGCCGGCAACGGTGGCGCGGCGGCGCCGGCGGCATAGGCGGCAAGCGGCACCGGCACCAGCGACCGGGGGCGGCACCGGCGGCCAAGGTGCGCTCGGCGGCGACGGCGGCCAGGGCGGGTCAGGGCGGCACCGGCGGCACCGCCGGTATCCAGGGCGTGGGTGGCACGGCGGCGGCCAAGGCGGCCAAGGCGGCACCGGCGGAACCGGCACCGACAACAGCACCAACCCCGGCATCGCCGGGGGTGCCGGTGGTGCCGGCGGCATCGGCGGCACGGGCGGTGCGGCTGGGAAGGGCGGCGGCGGCTCCATCACGGGTGCGGCCGGCACAGCCGGCAACGGCGGTACCGGTGGCACCGGCGGCACCGGGGGCAAGGGCGGACAAGGCAGCACCGGCACGACCGGAGGCGGGACCGGCGGCCAAGGCGCCGCCGGCGGCGACGGCGGCCTGGGCGGCGCCGGCGGCGCAGCCGGAGCCACCAACGGCCACCGCCGGACTCCAAGGAGCCGGCGGCAAGGGCGGCATCGGAGGCCAAGGCGGCCAAGGCGGCCAAGGCGGCATCGGCGTCGACAACAGCGCCAACCCCGGCGTCGCGGGTGGTGCTGGCGGCACCGGCGGCATCGGCGGTACCGGCGGCGCGGCCGGCAAGGGCGGAACCGGCTCGACCATCGGCACGGCCGGCACAGCCGGCAACGGAGGCACCGGCGGCATTGGCGGTTCCGGTGGCAAGGGCGGTGCCGGCACCACCGGTACGACTGGAGGCGGCGGCCAAGGCGCCGCCGGCACGGCGGCCGGCGGCACCGGCGGCGCAGCCGGAGCCACCGGCCGCCGGACAGGAACCGGCGGCACGGCACCGGCGGCCAAGGCGGCCGGCGGCCAAGGCGGCATCGGCGGACGCACCAACCCCGGCATCGCCGGCGGCGGCACCGGCGGCGGCAGCCGGCAAGGGCGGCACCGGCTCCACCACAGGTGGCACAGCCGGCGGAGGCACCGGCGGCAGCGGCGGCACAGGCGGCAACGGCGGGCAGGCAGCACCGGCACCACAGGAGGCGGCACCGGCGGCCAAGGCGCCGCCGGCGGCGACGGCGGCCAAGGCGGCATCGGCGGCGCAGCCGGAGCCACCAACGGCGGCACCGCCGGAACCCAAGGAGCCGGCGGCAAGGGCGGCACCGGCGGCCAAGGCGGCCAAGGCGGCCACGGCGGAACCGGCACCGACAACAGCACCAACCCCGGCATCGCCGGCGGTGCGGGCGGCACCGGCGGCACCGGCGGCACCGGAGGCGCGGCCGGCAAGGGTGGCACCGGCTCGACCATCGGCACGGCCGGCACAGCCGGCACCGGCGGCACCGGCGGCAGCGGCGGCAGCGGCGGCAACGGCGGGCAAGGCAGCACCGGCACCATAGGTGGCGGCACCGGCAATGGCGGCGACGGCGGGCAAGGCGGCACCGGCGGCGCCGCCGGGGCCACCACGGCGGCACCGCCGGAAGCCAAGGAGCCGGCGGAAAGGGCGGCATCGGCGGAGTCGGCGGCCAGGGTGGCCAGGGCGGATTTGGCACCGACAACAGCACAAAGTCGGGCGTCGCTGGTGGATCTGGTGGCGTGGGTGGCGTCGGCGGCACGGGCGGCGCTGCGGGGAAGGGCGGAACCGGCTCGACCACAGGTGCGGCCGGCACAGCTGGCAACGGCGGCGTGGGTGGCATCGGCGGAACCGGCGGGCAAGGCGGGCAGGGCAGCATCGGCGCGATCGGCGGCGGAACCGGCGGCACCGGCGCGGCCGGTGGCGACGGCGGCAAAGGCGGCGCCGGCGGAGCGGCCGGAGCCACCAATGGCGGCACCGCCGGAAACCAAGGCACGGGCGGCAAGGGCGGCATCGGAGGCCAAGGCGGCATCGGAGGCCAAGGCGGCATCGGCACCGACAACAGCGCCAACCCCGGCATCGCCGGCGGAGCGGGCGGCTCGGGTGGCACCGGCGGCGCTGGCGGTGGGGCCGGCCTCGGTGGAAGTGGCTCGACCGGCGGTGCGTCCGGCACGGCCGGTAACGGCGGCATCGGAGGCACCGGAGGCACCGGCGGACAGGGCGGACAGGGCAGCGCCGGTGCGATCGGCGGCGGCATCGGAGGCACCGGTGCGGCCGGTGGCGACGGCGGCCAAGGCGGAGTCGGCGGCGCAGCCGGAGCCTCCAACGGCGGCACCGCCGGAAACCAAGGCATCGGCGGCCAGGGTGGCTTCGGCGGCCAGGGCGGCCAGGGCGGCACCGGCGGCATCGGCACCGACAACAGCGCCAACCCCGGCATCGCCGGCGGAGCGGGCGGCACCGGCGGCACCGGCGGTACCGGCGGCGCCGCCGGCAAGGGTGGCACCGGGTCCACCACCGGCGCAGCCGGCACAGCCGGTAACGGCGGCACCGGCGGCCTGGGAGGCAACGGCGGACAGGGCGGCCAGGGCAGCACGGGTGCGATCGGCGGCGGCACCGGCGCCAAGGCGCTGCCGGCGGCGACGCCGGCCAGGGCGGCACCGGCGGCGCGGCTGGGAAAGCTAACGGCGGCTTCAACGGCGCCCAGGGCGCCGGCGGCCAAGGCGGCTTCGGCGGCACCGGCGGTAAAGGCGGCACCGGCGGCATCGGCACCGACAACAGCGCCAACCCCGGCATCGCCGGCGGAGCGGGCGGCACCGGCGGCAGCGGTGGCACCGGCGGCGCGGCCGGCCTCGGCGGCGCCGGGTCCACCACCGGCGCAGCCGGCACAGCCGGTAACGGTGGCACCGGCGGCCTGGGAGGCAATGGCGGACAGGGCGGACAGGGCACCGCCGGTGCGATCGGCGGCGGCATCGGCGGCCAAGGCGCTGCCGGCGGGGACGCCGGCCAAGGCGGCACCGGCGGCGCGGCTGGGAAAGCTAACGGCGGCTTCAACGGCGCCCAGGGCGCCGGCGGCCAAGGCGGCCTCGGCGGCACCGGCGGTAAAGGCGGCACCGGCGGCAACGGCACCGACAACAGCGCCAACCCCGGCATCGCCGGCACCGGCGGCAGCGGTGGCACCGGCGGCGCGGCCGGCCTCGGTGGCACCGGGTCCACCACCGGCGCGGCCGGCACAGCCGGCAACGGCGGCACCGGCGGCACCGGCGGACAAGGCGGACAAGGCGGACAAGGCAGCACCGGCACCACAGGCGGCGGCACCGGCGGCCAAGGTGCCGCCGGCGGGGACGCCGGCCAGGGCGGCACCGGCGGCGCCGCGGGCAAGGCCAACGGCGGCTTCAACGGCGCCCAGGGCGCCGGCGGCCAAGGCGGCCTCGGCGGCACCGGCGGTAAAGGCGGCACCGGCGGCATCGGCACCGACAACAGCGCCAACCCCGGCATCGCCGGCGGAGCGGGCGGCACCGGCGGCACCGGCGGCACCGGCGGCGCAGCCGGCAAGGGCGGCACCGGGTCCACCACCGGCGCAGCCGGCACAGCCGGTAACGGCGGCACCGGCGGCCTGGGAGGCAACGGCGGACAGGGCGGACAGGGCACCGCCGGTGCGATCGGCGGCGGCATCGGCGGCCAAGGCGCTGCCGGCGGGGACGCCGGCCAGGGCGGCACCGGCGGCGCGGCTGGGAAAGCTAACGGCGGCTTCAACGGCGCCCAGGGCGCCGGCGGCCAAGGCGGCTTCGGCGGCACCGGCGGTAAAGGCGGCACCGGCGGCAACGGCACCGACAACAGCGCCAACCCCGGCATCGCAGGCGGGTCCGGCGGCACCGGCGGCAGCGGTGGCACCGGCGGCGCGGCCGGCCTCGGCGGCACCGGGTCCACCACCGGCGCAGCCGGCACAGCCGGCAACGGCGGCGTAGGCGGCACCGGCGGCACCGGCGGACAGGGCGGACAGGGCACCGCCGGTGCGATCGGCGGCGGTACCGGCGGCCAAGGTGCCGCCGGCGGGGACGCCGGCCAAGGCGGCACCGGCGGCGCCGCCGGCAAGGCCAACGGCGGCTTCAACGGCGCCCAGGGCGCCGGCGGCCAGGGCGGCTTCGGCGGCACCGGCGGTAAAGGCGGCACCGGCGGCATCGGCACCGACAACAGCGCCAACCCCGGCATCGCCGGCGGAGCGGGCGGCATCGGTGGCAGCGGTGGCACTGGCGGCGCGGCCGGCCTCGGCGGCGCCGGGTCCACCACCGGCGCGGCCGGCAGTGCTGGCAACGGCGGCACCGGCGGTACCGGCGGCACCGGCGGACAGGGCGGACAGGGCAGCACCGGCACCATCGGTGGCGGCATCGGCGGCACCGGCGCCGGCGGCGGGACGGCGGCCAAGGCGGAGTCGGCGGCGCCGCCGGCAAGGCCAACGGCGGCTTCAACGGCGCCCAGGGCGCCGGCGGCCAGGGCGGCTTCGGCGGCACCGGCGGTAAAGGCGGCACCGGCGGCATCGGCACCGACAACAGCGCCAACCCCGGTATCGCCGGCGGAGCGGGCGGCACGGGTGGCATCGGTGGCACCGGCGGCGCGGCCGGCCTCGGCGGCGCCGGGTCCACCACCGGCGCGGCCGGCACGGCCGGCAATGGCGGCGTAGGCGGTACCGGCGGCACCGGCGGACAGGGCGGACAGGGCAGCACCGGCACCACAGGTGGCGGCATCGGCGGCCAAGGTGCCGCCGGCGGGACGCCGGCCAAGGCGGCACCGGCGGCGCGGCTGGGAAAGCTAACGGCGGCTTCAACGGCGCCCAGGGCGCCGGCGGCCAAGGCGGCTTCGGCGGCACCGGCGGTAAAGGCGGCACCGGCGGCAACGGCACCGACAACAGCGCCAACCCCGGCATCGCCGGCGGGGCCGGCGGCACCGGCGGCAGCGGTGGCACCGGCGGCGCGGCCGGCCTCGGCGGCGCCGGGTCCACCACCGGCGCAGCCGGCACAGCCGGCAACGGCGGCGTAGGCGGTACCGGCGGACAAGGCGGACAAGGCGGACAAGGCAGCACCGGCACCACAGGCGGCGGCACCGGCGGCCAAGGTGCCGCCGGCGGGGACGGCGGCCAAGGCGGCACCGGCGGCGCCGCCGGCAAGGCCAACGGCGGCTTCAACGGCGCCCAGGGCGCCGGCGGCCAGGGCGGCTTCGGCGGCAACGGCGGTAAAGGCGGCACCGGCGGCAACGGCACCGACAGCAGCAACCCCACCATCGCCGCCAAGCCGGCGGCCAAGGCGGCACCGGAGGCACCGGCGGCGCCGCCGGCAAGGGCGGCACCGGGTCCTCCACCGGAGCGGCTGGCACTTCCGGCAACGGCGGCACCGGCGGACTGGGCGGCAACGGCGGCAAGGGCGCGGACAACGCCACCGTCGCAACCGCTGGTCAGCAGGGCGCCCAAGGCGGCACCGGCGGAGCCGGCGGCCAAGGCGGGACTGGTGGCGCCGCAGGTGCCACCAACGGGGGTACCGCCGGTTCCCAGGGCGCCGGTGGCCAGGGCGGTGTCGGAGGCGCCGGCGGTAAAGGCGGCACAGGCGGCAACGGCACCGACAGCAGCAACCCGACCATCGCCGCCCAAGCCGGTGGACAAGGCGGCACCGAGGCACCGGCGGCGCAGCCGGCCTGGGCGGCACCGGCTCCTCCACCGGAACGGCCGGCACGGCCGGCAACGGCGGCACCGGCGGACTGGGCGGCAACGGCGGCAAGGGCGCGGACAACGCCACCGTCGCAACCACCGGACAACAAGGCGCCCAAGGCGGCACCGGCGGAGCCGGCGGCCAGGGCGGCACGGGTGGCGCGGCTGGAGCCACGAACGGCGGCACTGCGGGCATCCAGGGCGCCGGCGGCCAAGGCGGCATCGGCGGAACGGGCGGCAAGGGTGGCACCGGTGGCAACGGCACGGACAACAGCGCCAACCTCGGCGTCGCCGGCGGCACGGGTGGTCAGGGCGGTACCGGCGGCACCGGTGGCGACGCAGGCAAGGCCGGCGTCGGCTCCACCTCCGGCGCCGCTGGAACCGCTGGCAACGGCGGCGTAGGCGGCCTGGGCGGTAACGGCGGGAACGCGGGCAGTGGCACCGCGGGCAGCAGCGGGGGTGGCATCGGCGGTACCGGTGCCGTCGGAGGCCAGGGCGGCCAGGGCGGCAGCGGCGGCGCGGCCGGAGTCACCAATGGCGGCACCGCCGGCATCCAGGGCGCCGGTGGTCAGGGCGGCAATGGCGGCACCGGCGGAACGGGCGGCACCGGCGGCCAGGGTGCCACCGACACCGGCAGCGGCGCAGGCACCGGCGGTACCGGTGGCCAAGGTGGCAAAGGTGGCGCGGCCGGCGCCGCAGGAACCGGCTCGAGCCTCGGTACCCAGGGCAACGGCGGCAACGGCGGTAAGGGTGGCGACGGCGGTCAGGGCGGCACCGGCAGAGCAGGCACCAATGCCGCTAGTGCCGGCAATGGCACCACCGGCGGCACTGGCGGCACCGGCGGCCAAGGCGGGAACGCCGGGACCGGCCTCACCAACGGCGTCAATGGCAGCGGCGGCAACGGCGGTGCAGGCGGCACCGGCGGGCAAGGCGGTACGAGTACAACCGCCGGCGGCAACGGAGGCAATGGCGCCCAGGGCGGCACGGGCGGCACTGCGGGGATCGCGGGCACTGGCGGCACGGGCGGCACAGCGGGCAACGCAGGCAACGGTGGTACCGGCGGCAACGGCGGTGCCGGCACAGCGGGCACATCCGGCACTGCGGGCAGCGGAGCTGCGGGCACCAACGGTGGCCAGGGCGGCACCGGCGGCCAGGGCGGCAGCGGCGGCAACCCGATCGGCACTGGCGGGGCGGGCGTCGGCGGCAACGGCGGTCAGGGCGGGGCCGGCGGCGCAGGCGGCAACGGCGGTTCCGGCTCCGCCGTTCTGGCCGGCGGCAATGCCGGCAACGGCGGCGCGGGCGGAACCGGCGGCGCCTCAGGCGGCGGTGGAACGGGCGCGAACCGGGGCACCGGCGGCACCGGTGGCGCCGGCGGCAACGGAGGAGTCGGCGGCAACGGCGGAACGGTCACCGCCTCGGGCGTAGCAGGCAAAGCAGGCGGAAACGGTGGCGCGGGCGGTGCCGGCGGACAAGGCGGGGCCGGGTTGACCAGCACCGGCATCAACGGCAACGGCGGTGCCGGCGGTAACGGAGGCAACGGCGGTACCGGCAGCAGCGGCGCAGCCAACACCGGTACCGGTGCCGGGGGCGCCGGGGCGAACGGCGGCAACGGCGGTAACGCGGGTGCCGGCGGCAATGTCGGTGGTGGCGGGACCGGTGGCGACGGTGGCCAAGGCGGCAGCGGTGGGACAGGTGGGGCCGCCGGGAGCGGCGGCAACGGCGGCAACGCTGCCACAGTCTCAGGGAACAACAACGGAGCGACCGGCGGCACCGGCGGCAACGGTGGCCAAGGCGGGAACGGCGGGAACGCCGGCAACGGCGGCAACGGCAGTGCGACCGGAAAGGGCGGAGATGCCGGTCTCGCCGGCAACGCGGGCACCAACGGCAACGGCGGCAATGGCGGCAACGGCGGTAACGCGACGGGGTCGGGCAACGGGGGCAAGGGCGGCACCGGCGGCAACGGCGGCAACAGCAGCGCTACAGACCAGATCGGCGGCAATGGCGGAAACGGCGGCAGCGGCGGAACGCCTGGCACCGCCAGCGCAGGCGGAGCCGGCTCCGTCGGCGGGCAGGGCGGCAAGGGGGGCGCCGGCGGCACCGCTGTTACAGGTACCGGAGGCGCCGGAGGCACGGGTGGAATCGGTGGCGACGGTGGCAACGGCGGCACCGGCGGCACCGGCGGCACCAGCCTTTCAGCGACACCTGGCACCAACGGCGGACGAGGTGGGGCCGGAGCCAACGCCGGGGCCGGTGGACAAGGCGGCGACGGGGGCACCTCCACGAACGGCATCGGTGGCGCCGGCGGCACCGGCGGCGCGGGCGGCAGCAACCTCGGTGGCGCCAACGGCGGCAACGGCGGCACCGGCGGCGGTAGCGGCTTCGCCGGCGGCACAGCCGGCAACGGCGGTGACGGCGGGCTGAACGGTGTCGGCGGCACGGGCGGCAACGGGGGCACTGGCGGCAAGGGCGCCACTCAGGCGGGCGCCGGCGGCGCAGGTGGGGCCGGCGGTCAAACCGGCGGCGGCAGCGGCTCAGCCAGCTCCACGATCGGCAACGGCGGCGCCGGTGGCACGGCACCGGCGGGCGGCACCGGCGGCACCGGCGGCAAGGGCAGCACTGGCGGAGCCGGTGGAACCGGTGGCACCGGAGGCACGAGCGGCAGCGGCAACACAGGCAAATCCGGCACCGGAGGCGCCACCGGCGCGGCGGGCGGTAACGGCGCGGCACCGAGCGGCAACAACGGCGGCAAGGGCGGCAGCGGCGGCCTGGCGGGTCTCACCGGTGGCTCCGGCGGCGCCGGCGGCGCACCCTAGAGGTCAGGCAGTCACGTGCGCGGCGTGCACGTCATCCGCCGGCCGCGCTTCGGTCTGCTCCTTGGCCCAGCGGTAGTCCGGCTTGCCGGCCGGCGACCGCTTCACCTCGTCGACGAACCAAAGGCTGCGCGGCACTTTATATCCCGCGATCTCCGAACGCACGAAGCTGTCCAGTTCGGCGAGCGTCGGCCGGGCTCCTTCCCGGGCCTGCACCACAGCCGCCACATGCTGGCCGTAACGCGGGTCCGGCACGCCGACCACCAGCGCGTCGAACACGTCGGGGTGGCCCTTCAGCGCGGCCTCGACCTCTTCGGGGTAGATCTTCTCGCCACCGCTGTTGATCGACACTGAGCCCCGGCCCAGCATCGTGACCGAGCCGTCCTCTTCGACCAACGCGTAGTCGCCCGGAATCGCGTAGCGCACACCGTTAATGGTCTTGAACGTCTCGGCGGTCTTCTTCTCGTCTTTGTAGTAGCCGACGGGAATGTTGCCCTTCTTGGCGATGAACCCGCGCACGCCCGAGCCCGGCTTGACTTCGTTGCCCTCTTCGTCGAGGACGACGGTGCGGTGATCGATGGTCACCCGAGGACCACCGCTGTGTGGTGCGTCTTTCGCGACGATGCTGGTCCCGCCAAAGCCGGTCTCCGACGAGCCGATTGAGTCAGTGATGACCCGATTCGGCAGCAGCTCAAGGAACTTCTCCTTGATGCTCGGCGAGAACAGCGCAGCCGTGCTGGCGAGCAGGAACAGCGACGACAGGTCGTAATCGTTGTCCTTCTGCAGCGCGTCGAGCAACGGACGGGCCATCGCGTCGCCGGTGAAGAACAGCAGGTTCACTTTGTGCTTGTGAATGGTTTCCCACACCTGCTCGGCATTGAATTCCGGTGCCAGCACGGTGGTTTGGCCGGAGAAAATCGACATCCAGGTCGCCGACTGGGTGGCCCCGTGGATCATCGGCGGAATCGGATAGCGGACCATCGGCGGATTCGCGGCGGCAGCCTTGGCCAGGTCGTACTCGTCCTTGACGAATTCCCCTGTGGCGAAGTCGGTTCCGCCGAGCAGCACCCGGTAGATGTCTTCGTGGCGCCACATCACGCCTTTCGGGAAGCCGGTGGTGCCGCCCGTGTAAAGCAGGTAGATGGCGTCCGCGGTGCGGTCACCGAAGTCGCGCTCAGGTGAGCTGTCAGCGATCGCGGAGTAGAACTCGACGCCGCCGTAGCGCTGGTAGTCCAGGTCGCTGCCGTCCTCTACGACCAGCACCGTCTTGACGTTGGGAGTGTCCGGCAGCACGTTGGCGACCCGGTCGGAGTACTGACGCTCGTGCACCAGCGCCACCATGTCCGAGTTGTCGAACAGGTAGCGAAGCTCGCCTTCGACGTACCTGAAGTTGACGTTGACCAGGATCGCGCCCGCCTTGATGATGCCGAGCATCGCGATGACGATCTCGATGCGGTTGCGGCAGTACAGGCCGACCTTGTCGCCTTCGCGCACACCCTGGTCCATCAGGTAGTGCGCGAAGCGGTTGGCCTTCTCTTCCAATTGGGCGTACGTCAGCTGCTCGTCACCGCAGATGAGAGCAACACGGTCCGGCACAGCGTCGATGGCGTGCTCGGCAAGGTCAGCAATATTCAGAGCCACGGCCACCAAATTAGAACGTGTTACATTTCTTGACAAGCTCACACCCCATGTCGAGGAAGAGGCGGTAGCCGTGGCGGAGCAGCCAGCAAACGAATCCGGACCCGACGCGCTGGTGGAGCAGCGCGGTCACACACTCATCGTGACGATGAACCGGCCGCACCGTCGCAACGCTCTGAGCACCGAAATGATGCAGATTATGGTCGAGGCGTGGGACCGCGTCGACAACGATCCCGACATCCGCTGCTGCATCCTCACGGGTGCCGGTGGCTACTTTTGTGCTGGCATGGATCTCAAGACCGCAACCCAGAAGCCGCCGGGCGACTCCTTCAAGGACGGCAGCTACGACCCGTCACGCATCGACGCCCTACTCAAGGGTCGTCGCCTCACCAAACCCCTGATCGCCGCAGTCGAAGGTCCGGCGATCGCCGGCGGGACGGAGATCCTGCAGGGCACCGACATCCGGGTGGCCGGCGAGAGTGCCAAGTTCGGCATCTCCGAGGCCAAATGGAGCCTGTACCCGATGGGCGGTTCAGCAGTCCGCCTGGTGCGGCAGATCCCCTATACCGTGGCCTGCGACCTGCTGCTGACCGGACGGCACATCACCGCGACCGAGGCCCTCGAGATGGGGCTGATCGGGCACGTCGTCCCGGATGGCCAAGCGCTGACGAAGGCACTCGAACTCGCGGAGATCATCGAGAACAACGGGCCGTTGGCGGTGCAGGCGATCCTGCGTACCATCCGCGAGACCGAGGGCATGCACGAAAACGAGGCCTTCAAGATCGACACCCAGATCGGCATCCAGGTCTTCCTGTCCGACGACGCCAAGGAAGGCCCGCGCGCGTTCGCCGAGAAGCGCAAGCCCGAGTTCAAGAACCGCTGATCCTCCGCCGCCGTTCGCCTCCGTTCGCCACCCGCCTCCGTTCGCTACCCGCCTCGCCTCTCGCCGAGTGTTAAGCCACTGCGAGATTCGGGCCTGATTTTCGCAACCGTTTAACACTCGGCGCAGATGTCGGTCGGCCACGGCAGACTGCTGAGCCGTGGACGGACCATTCATCGGCAGTGAAGCGATTGCCGAGGGCATCCTGACGCCTTACCAGCTACGCAGCCGCTACCAGGCCCTTCATCCCAACGTCTACATTCCGCCCGGCTCGGAACTCACGGCCGCACAGCGCGCCTACGCCGCTTGGCTTTGGTCGAAGCGCCGCGGAGTTGTCGCCGGACAGTCCGCAGCGGCGCTGCACGGCGCCAAATGGGTAGATGACCGAAAACCCGGCGAGCTGATCTACCGCAACCGGAACCCGCCGACAGGCGTTGTCACCTGGTCGGATCGCATACGCCGCGACGAGGCTCAAATTATCGACGGCATACGGGTCACGACGCCTGCTCGGACGGCGTTGGATCTCGCCACCCGCTACCCGCCAGGCAGAGCCGTCGCTGCGATCGATGCCCTGGCCCGGGCTACCAGGTTTCAGGCACCCGACGTCAAACTGCTACTCGATCGCCACAAGGGCCGCCGCAACATCCGACAAGCCCGCAAAGTGCTACGCCTCGTAGACCCCGGTGCGCAGTCCCCGAAAGAAACCTGGCTGCGACTACTTGTCATCGACGCCGGCTACCCGCCGCCGCAAACGCAGATTCCGATCCACGGCCCTTACGGCGACCTCGTGGGCATAGTCGATATGGGTTGGCAAGCAATGAAACTCGCACTGGAGTACGAAGGCGGACATCACCGTACGCCCGGCCAATTCACCAAAGACATCGCCCGCTACGAGACGATGACCACTGATTTGCACTGGATTGTCATCAGAGTCACCAAACAGGACACCCCGGGCGGCATTCTCGGCCGACTCGCGACCGCTTGGTTGAAACGAGCACCTACCCCAGCACCGGCGCGCTCGGCGTGAACACCACCGGCATCGACTCCAGACCGGACACGAAATTTGCCGGCCGCAACGGCAGCGCGGACTCGTCGGCCAACCGCAGGTCAGGCAACCGCTGCAGCACCCTCGATGTCATCAACGACAACTCCAGACGCGCCAGCTGGTTACCCATACAGAAGTGCGTGCCGAACCCAAAAGCCAGATGGCTGTTCGGGTTTCGCCGGATGTCGAACTTCTCCGGTTGATCGAACACCGACTCGTCGAAGTTCGCCGCCTCGAACAACAGCATGATCTTCTCTCCGGCGCTCAAAGACGTGCCATGAAAATCGGTGTCCGCGGTCAACGTCCGGCACATGTTCTTCACCGGTGACGTCCAGCGCAGCATCTCCTCGATGGCACCAGGTAGCAACCCAGGGTCGCCCACCAGATCGGAGAACTGGTCCTGGTTGCGCACCAGTTGCTCGGTCCCCCCGCTCAACGTGTGCCGGGTGGTCTCGTCACCGCCGATCAGGATCAGCAGGGTCTCCATGACGATCTCTTCGTCCGACATCCGCTGACCCTCGACCTCGGCGTTGATCAGGATCGAGTACAGGTCGTCAGTCGGCTCCGCACGGCGCTTGCCGATCAGGTCCATCGTGAACGCCGTATAACCGGCGAACGCCTCCATCACGGTCTGGAACTCCACCGAGGTCGGGTCGATGTGGGACGACAGCCCGCACACCAGATCGTCCGACCACTTCAGCAACATCCCCCGCTCGGACGGCAGCACGCCCAGCATGTCGCCGATCACCGCCATCGGCAGCGGCGCGGCGATGTCGCGCACAAAGTCGCACTCACCGCGCTCACACACCGCGTCGATCAAGGTGTCGCAAAGCTCCCCGATCGAGGCCTCTTTGTCCTTCACCCGCTTGCGCGTGAAGCCGGCGTTCACCAGCTTGCGGCGCACCAGATGCGAGGGGTCGTCCATGTCGATCATGTAGGGCATACCGGGCTGATCGGGACGGATGCCCCCGGTGCTGGAGAACAACTCCGGGTTGCGCTCGGCATCCAGGATCGCCTGATACGTTGTCGCGCCTGCCAATCCGTTACGGTCGCGGAACACCGGCTGGTTCGCCCGCATCCAGCGGTACGCCTCCCGCGCCCCGACGCCGTCGGCATAGAAGTTGCCGTCCGCCAGATCGATGTTGAGGATCGTGTCCGGAATCGTTGACGTCATCTACAGCCTCCAGTTTTCTGCCTCGAGCCCATTACAGTAAGCCCCATGCCTGTCTCGCAACACACCATCGCCGGAACCGTTCTCACCATGCCGGTCGTCATCCGTAAAGCCGACCAGCATTCCGCGATGTTCTCGGTCAAGGCCGACGCCGCCCAACGGCTGATCGACTACAGCGGCCTCGAAGTCTTTCAATACCTGCCCGGCCGGGCGATTCTGGTGCAACTGCTGGTCCGCTACATCGACGGCGACCTCGGCAAGTACCACGAGTACGGCACCGCGTTTCTGGTCAACAAGCCCGGTACCCACGCAACAGGCATCCGCGCGATGGCCGACGCCGCCACCTTCATCCATCAGCTGCCGGTCGACCAGGAATTCACCCTCGAGGCCGGCCGCACCATCTGGGGCTACCCAAAGATCATGGCGGACTTCAACGTTCGCGAGGGCCACAAGTTCGCATTCGACGTGAGCGCCGACGGTCACCTGATCGCCGGTATCGAGTTCAGCCCGGGCCTGCCGCACCCGGCGCCGAAGCCCCAGACGTTGACGACGTACTCCTGCCTGGACGGAGTGACCCGCGAGACCACCTCGACCATGCAGACCACCGGCGTGCGGACCCGGCTCGGCGGCGCCAAAATCCGCCTCGGCGACCACCCCTACGCCAAGGAACTGGCGACCCTGGGACTGCCCAAGCGAGCACTGATGACGCAGTCGGTCACCAACGTAGAGATGTCGTTCGGCGACGCACGCGCCGTCTGAGACCATCCGGCCAATCTAGAACGTGTTCTAACACCCTCGCAAGCACCGGCCTCAGGTCAGTGCCGCGAGGTCCCGTACCTGCTCAACGCTGCGGGCACCCACAACCATCATGGTGACGCCGGACGCCTCCCAGGCCACGATCTGCTTACGCACGTAGTCCAAGTCGCCGACGATCATGGCGTCGTCGACCAACTCGTCCGGAATGACCTTGGCCGCCTCGTCCTTGCGGTTGGACCGGAACAACTTCGTCACCTCGTCGACCACCTCGGAGTAGCCCATGCGGCGGTAGACGTCGGCGTGGAAGTTGGTGTCCTCGGCGCCCATGCCGCCCATGTAGAGCGCCAAGTACGGCTTGACCGCCTCGAAAGTCCCGGCGCGGTCCTCGGTCACCACCACCTGCGCCGTCGCGCACACCTCGAAGTCCTCGCGGCTGCGGCGGGCACCGGGCCGGGCGAATCCCTCGTCCAACCATTCGTTGTAGGTGTCCGCCATTCGCGGCGAATAGAAGATGGGCAACCAGCCGTCGCAGATCTCGGCCGCCAACGCCACGTTCTTCGGGCCTTCCGCACCCAGCATGATCGGGATGTCGGCGCGTAACGGGTGGGTGATCGGCTTCAACGCCTTACCCAAACCCGTTGTGCCCTCACCGGTCAGCGGTAACGGGTAGTGCGGTCCGTCGCTGGTCACCGGCTTCTCCCGGGCCCAGACCTGGCGCACGATGTCGATGTATTCACGGGTGCGGGCCAGCGGTTTGGGGAACCGGGCCCCGTACCAGCCTTCGACCACCTGCGGCCCGGACACACCCAGGCCGAGGATGTGCCGGCCGCCCGACAGATGGTCCAGCGTCAGCGCGGCCATCGCGCAGGCGGTAGGCGTGCGGGCGGAAAGCTGTACCACCGAGGTGCCCAGGCGCACCCGCTGCGTCTCCCGGCCCCACCAGGCCAGCGGCGTGTAGGCGTCCGAGCCCCACGCCTCGGCGGTGAACACGGCGTCGAATCCCGCTTCCTCGGCGGCCGCGACGAGCTCGGCGTGGTTCTCCGGCGGCTGAGCGCCCCAATACCCCAGTTGCAACCCGAGCTTCATAGCGCGCCTCCCGAAGACCTTCCAATGGACCTAGTTGAAACCATTCTTAGAACCTGTTCTACTCGAATGCGTGACAGCCAGTTCAAGCGGCCCGGCCCTGATCGATCACCCTGAGCCGCCCCTCTCCGCACCGTTGACATTGGCCTTCGACTACACCCGTTCGGTCGGTCCCACGCTAGGCCAGTTTTTCACCGCACTGCGTGAGCGCCGCGTTCTGGGAGTACGCGGCTCCGATGGCCGGGTACATGTACCGCCGCCGGAATACGACCCGGTGACCTACGAACCGCTGGGCGAGATGGTACCGGTGGAAAGCGTCGGCACCGTGGTCTCCTGGACCTGGCAGCCCGCGCCGATCGGCGGCGAACCGCTGGACCGGCCGTTCGCGTGGGCGCTGATCAAGCTCGACGGCGCCGACACCCCGCTGATCCACGCGGTGGACGCCGGCTCCCCGGACGCCATCAAGACCGGTGACCGGGTGCACGTGCACTGGGCCGACGAGACCGTCGGCGCCATCACCGACATCGCCTATTTCGCACTGGGTGACGAGGCCGAGGACGTTCCCGAGCCGCAGACCGGCCTGGACCCGGTCACCATGATCGTCACGCCCGTCTCGCTGACGATTCAGCACACCGCGTCCCACGAGGAGAGCGCCTATCTGCGGGCGATCGCCGAAGGAAAACTGTTGGGCGCCAGGACAGGTGAGGCCGGGAAGGTGTACTTCCCGCCGCACGGCGCCGACCCGGCCACCGGCCTGCCCACCACCGAATTCGTCGAACTGCCGGACAAGGGCACGGTGACGACGTTCGCGATCATCAACATCCCGTTCCAGGGCCAGCGCATCAAGCCGCCCTATGTGGCGGCGTACGTGTTGCTCGATGGCGCCGATATTCCGTTCCTGCACTTGGTCGCCGACGTCGACGCGCACGAAGTGCGCATGGGCATGCGTGTCGAGGCAGTCTGGAAGCCCCGCGAGGAGTGGGGATTCGGCATCGACAACATCGAATACTTCCGGCCTACCGGCGAACCGGACGCCGAGTACGACACCTACAAGCACCACCTGTAAAGGGCACAGCTACACATGAGTGATCGCAATGTCGCGGTGGTCGGCTTCGCCCACGCGCCGCATGTCCGCCGCACCGACGGCACCACCAACGGCGTCGAGATGTTGATGCCGTGCTTCGCGCAGCTGTATCAGGATCTCGGCATCAACAAGTCCGACATCGGCTTCTGGTGCTCAGGATCGTCGGACTATCTTGCCGGACGGGCGTTTTCGTTCATCTCGGCGATCGACTCGATCGGCGCCGTACCGCCGATCAACGAGTCGCACGTCGAGATGGACGCCGCCTGGGCACTGTACGAGGCCTATATCAAGATCCTCACCGGCGAGGTCGAGACGGCGCTGGTATACGGCTTCGGCAAGTCCTCGGCGGGCATTCTGCGCCAGATCCTGACGCGGCAGACCGACCCTTACACCGTTGCGCCGCTGTGGCCCGACTCGGTGTCGATGGCGGGGTTGCAGGCGCGCATCGGCCTGGACTCCGGTAAATGGACGCCCGAACAGATGGCCCAGGTCGCGCTGGACTCGTTCGCGCAGTCCGAGCGCAACGATTCCGAGAAGCCGGCGAAGAGCATCGACGAACTGCTGTCCCGGCCGTTCTTCAACGATCCACTGCGCCGTCACGACATCGCACCGATCACCGACGGCGCCGCGGCCATCGTGCTGGCGGCCGGGGACAAAGCCCGGGAGCTGCGCGAAAACCCGGCCTGGATAACGGGAATCGAGCACCGCATCGAAACCCCCGTGCTCGGCGCCCGCGACCTCACCGCCTCGCCGTCCACCGCGGTGTCGGCGAAAGCCGCCACAAACGGCGACGCCGCCGTGGACGTCGCGGAAATCCACGCGCCGTTCACCCACCAGCACCTGATCCTCGCCGAGGCCATCGGCTTGACCGACAAGACGAAGGTCAACCCGTCCGGCGGCGCGCTGGCGGCCAACCCGATGTTCGTTGCCGGACTGGAACGCATCGGCCTGGCGGCACAACATATCTGGAAGGGATCGGCACAGCGGGTCCTCGCGCACGCCACCAGTGGCCCAGCGCTGCAACAGAATCTGGTCGCGGTCATGGAAGGACAGAACTGATGGCCGGCGCAGGAGCGCACCTTGCCGCGGTACTCGGCACCGGGCAGACGAAGTATGTCGCGAAGCGCAAAGACGTTTCGATGAACGGCATGGTCCGCGAGGCCATCGACCGGGCACTGGAAGATTCCGGTTGCACCTTCGACGACATCGACGCCGTCGTCGTCGGCAAGGCGCCCGACTTCTTCGAGGGCGTCATGATGCCGGAGCTGTTCATGGCCGACGCCATGGGCGCGACCGGCAAGCCACTGATCAGGGTGCACACCGCGGGTTCGGTGGGCGGCTCCACCGGCGTGGTGGCGGCCAGCCTGGTGCAGTCCGGCAAGTACCGCCGGGTGCTGGCGATGGCGTGGGAGAAGCAGTCGGAATCCAATGCCATGTGGGCACTTTCGATCCCCATCCCGTTCATCAAGCCCGTGGGTGCGGGCGCCGGTGGGTATTTCGCCCCGCACGTCCGGTCCTACATCCGCCGCTCCGGAGCACCACTCAACATCGGTGCCATGGTCGCGGTCAAGGACCGGCTCAACGGGGTCCGCAACCCGCTGGCCCACCTGCACCAGCCCGACATCACCCTGGAAAAGGTGATGGAGTCGCCGATGCTGTGGGACCCGATCCGCTACGACGAGACCTGCCCGTCCTCCGATGGTGCCGCCGCCGTCGTCATCGGCGACGAGGAAACGGCCGACGCCAAGGTGGCCGAGGGCCGCCCCGTCGCGTGGATCCACGCCACCGCGCTGCGCACCGAGCCGCTGCAGTTCTCCGGCCGTGACCAGGTCAGCCCGCAGGCCAGTCGTGACGCGGCCGCCGCTCTGTGGAAGGCGGCCGGTATCACCAGTCCCATCGACGAGATCGACGCCGCGGAGATTTACGTACCGTTCTCCTGGTTCGAGCCGATGTGGTTGGAAAGTCTCGGTTTTGCACCCGAAGGCGAGGGCTGGAAACTCACCGAGGCCGGCGAGACGGCGATCGGCGGGCGGATCCCGGTCAACCCGTCGGGCGGCGTGCTGTCCTCCAACCCGATCGGCGCCTCCGGACTGATCCGCTTCGCTGAAGCCGCCATCCAGGTGATGGGCAAGGGCGGCGACCATCAGGTGCCAAACGCCCGAAAAGCATTGGGCCACGCGTACGGCGGTGGTTCGCAGTATTACTCGATGTGGGTAGTCGGCAGCGACAAGCCGGGGGAAACCGCGAAATGAAGTACACGCTCAGCATCGCGTTCAGCCCGATCGACCAGCTGACCGAACTCGCCAAGACCGCGGAGGAAGTCGGGTTCGACTCCATCGCCCTACCGGATTCGATCTTCTACTTCGAGCAGCAGTCCGTCGACTATCCCTACACCGCCGACGGGAAGCGGATGTTCGACGAGCACTCCCCCTGGGTCGATCCGCTGATCCTGGCGGGCACGTTGGGTGCCGTCACCTCCAAGCTGCGCTTCTACACCAACGTGCTGAAGCTGGGTTCGCGCAACCCGCTGCTGCTGGCCCGCCAGGTCGGCTCGGTGGCCAACCTGACCAACAACCGTTTCGGCTTCGGCGTGGGAATCGGCTGGGCGCCGGAGGAATTCGAGTGGTGCGGGGTGCCGTACGCCCGTCGCGGCAAGCGCGTCGACGAGATGATCGAAGTGATCAAGCTGGTGTTGGCCGGCGGGATGGTCGAATTCCATGGCGAGTTCTACGATTTCGACCGCCTGCAGATGAGCCCCGCCCCCAGCGAGCCGGTGCCGTTCTACGTCGGCGGCCACACCGACGTCGCCCTCAAGCGCGCCGCCCGGGTCAGCGACGGCTGGACCAGCGCGATGATGACCCACGCGGAACTGGACGAGACCATCAAGAAGCTCAAGACACTGCTCGCCGAAAACGGCCGCGCGGACGATCCTTTCGAATACCAGGCCGTCTGCATGGACAAGTTCGGCGTTGACGGCCATCGGGAGCTGGCCGAGATCGGGGTGACCGACTACATCACGATTCCGTGGGTGTTCGACGGGCTGGCGTTCGACGCGCCGCTGGACAAGAAGCAGGACTCGATGAAGCGCTTCGCCGACACCTATATCCACTCCGGCTGGCAGGACAAGTGACCAACCCGGCGCACGAGGCCGGCCGACGCTCCCGCGAGGCGGTGGCCGCCCGCGACAAGGACGCGTGGCTGGCCGTCTTCGCCGACGACGCCATCGTCGAAGATCCCATCGGCCCATCGGCTTTCGACCCTGCGGGCCGGGGGCACCGCGGCCTTGAAGCGATATCCGCGTTCTGGGACAAGGCCATCGCGCCCACCACGAAGATCGAGTTCTTCTTCCGCGACACCTACCAGTGCGGCAACGAGGAAGCCAACGTCGGGCACATTCTGATCACCACCGGCGAGTACCAGACCACGGCCGAAGGCGTTTTCACCTACAAGGCCAACGACGACGGCCAGATGGTGGCACTGCGCGCGTACTGGGAGATGGACCGCGCCGTCGCCAGCGTGCAGAAAATATAGATTATTTTTATTCTGGGCGCGCCTAGAATTCGCGGCATGACTCTCGAATTGCGCTATGACCGTTGGTTTCTCCCGCTGTCGGTCCCGCTTGGGCTGGGGCCGAAGCGCAGCCAGGTGCGGATCCAGGACGGGACCCTACGCGTCAAGTTCGGCTGGGGATTCGACGCCGCCGTTCCACTGTCATCCATCGTGGACGCCAAACCCAACCACGAGCGGGTGTTGTCCTGGGGCGCCCACGGCTTCCGGGGCCGCTGGCTGGTCAACGGGTCCTCGACAGGGATTGTGGAGTTGACCATCGATCCGCGGGCGCGCGCACGCGTCATGGGAGTGCCCGTCAAGCTCAGGACGTTGTACGTCAGCGTGACCGACCCCGATGCGCTGATCAGCGCCGTCAGCTCACCACGCCTAGTCTGACGCGCCCGGGGGAGCCTCGACCGGTTCCACACCCGCGATATGCCGCTGCGCCAGGTCCCGATAGGCCTGCGGGTTGACGTTGACCCACATCTCGGCGCCGGTGCCCTCGATCGGTCCCTTCACTTTCGCCGGCGCACCGGTTACCAGCATCCCGGCCGGAATCTGGGTACCACCCACCACCAGCGCACCGGCCGCAACCATGCAGCGCGCACCGATCACGGCGCCGTCCAGCACCGTCGCGTGATTGGCGATCAACGCCTCGGACCCGATGTGCGCCCCGTGGATCACGCACAGATGGGCCACCGTGGCCCCAGGACCGACGTCCACCGGGATGCCCGGCGGCGCGTGCAATACCGACCCGTCCTGCACGTTGGCGCCCTCCCGGATCACCACGGGCGCGTAGTCGCCGCGCAGCACGGCGTTGTACCAGACCGACGCCCCCGCCTCGACGGTGACGTCGCCGATCAGAGTCGCGGTAGGGGCCACGAACGCGGTCGGATCGACCTTCGGCGAACGGCCTTCGAAAGAGAACAGCGGCATCAAATACATATACCCCAAGGCGCATACGCTTCCAGCAAACACAGCCAGACTCGCCGTCGTTGCGCTCCCCCGCCCCAAAACTGTAACGTGTTCTAGTTAGTACCCGCGAGCTGGAGGTGACAGGTGAATACCGACACAAGTGGCGTCGGTGTCCGGGAGATCGATGCCGGCGCGTTGCCGACCAGATATGCCCGGGGCTGGCACTGCCTGGGCGTGGCCGAGGACTTCCGTGACGGCAAACCGCACTCCGTTCAGGCGTTCGGCACCAAGCTGGTCGTCTTCGCCGACTCCAACGGCGACATCAAAATTCTGGACGGCTACTGCCGCCACATGGGCGGAGACCTGTCCGAGGGCACCATCAAGGGCGACGAGGTCGCGTGCCCCTTCCATGACTGGCGGTGGGGCGGTGACGGCCGCTGCAAGCTGGTGCCCTACGCCAAGCGCACCCCCAAGACCGCCCGCACCCGGGCGTGGACGACCGACGTCCGCGGCGGGCTGCTGTTCGTCTGGCACGACCACGAAGGCAATCCGCCGGACCCCGCGGTCCGGATCCCCGAGATTCCGGAAGCCCACAGCGACGACTGGACGAACTGGCGCTGGAACCGGATCCTCATCGAGGGATCCAATTGCCGCGACATCATCGACAACGTCACCGACATGGCGCACTTCTTCTACATCCATTTCGGGTTGCCGACGTACTTCAAGAACGTGTTCGAGGGCCACATCGCATCGCAGTACCTGCACAACGTGGGCCGTCCCGACGTCAACGACCTGGGCACCTCGTACGGCGAAGCGGAATTGGACTCGGAGGCTTCCTATTTCGGGCCGTCGTTCATGATCAACTGGCTGCACAACAGCTACAGCGGCTACAAGTCCGAGTCGATTTTGATCAACTGCCACTACCCAGTGACGCAGGACTCCTTCGTGCTGCAGTGGGGTGTGATCGTCGAAAAGCCCAAGGGCCTGGACGAGAAGATGAGCGACAAGCTGTCCCGCGTCTTCACCGAAGGCGTCAGCAAGGGCTTCATGCAGGACGTCGAGATCTGGAAGCACAAGACCCGTATCGACAACCCGTTGCTGGTCGAAGAGGACGGGGCCGTCTACCAGATGCGCCGCTGGTATCAGCAGTTCTACGTGGATGTCGCCGACATCACCCCGGAAATGGTGGAACGCTTCGAGATGGAGGTCGACACCGCCCGCGCCAACGAGTTCTGGAACGCCGAGGTCGCCGAAAACCTGAAAGCTAAAGAGGCCGAGGCGGTTTCCGATGACGTGGTTTCCGACGAAGTGCCGGCTGAGCAGCACTGACCGTCATGTCTGACGACAAGCCGGCGGTTCCCGACGTCGATCGGCTCGCCCGGTCGATGTTGATGCTGCTCGGCGATCACCATGATCACGACGAGCCGCACGCCTCCAATGGCGGGTCCGGTTCTTGGTCGAAGTCACGGGATTTCGCCGATGATCCGCAGCGGGCCGCCGCGGTTGCAGAGGCTAGCCGTGCGGACCGGGAGCGCTATCTGACCGGTGGGCTACGTCCGGTGGACTGTCGGTTCTGCCACGTCACCGTGTCGGTGCGCTGGTTGGGTCCGGGTCACACTGCGGTGCAATGGAATACCGAGGCTTCGCAGCGTTGTGCGCACTTTGCCGAGGTAAGGGCGTGCGGCGGGAACACCGCACGCACCCGGTCCTGCCCCCGGCTCTCCGACAGCATCGAACATGCGGTGGCCGAAGGGATCCTGGAGGCGGCCGAGTAGCCGAAGCCCACGGGTCACAGCCCCGCGAAGCGCTCCTTGACCTCTTCGGCGGTCAACCCGTAATCGGCCAGCGAGTACTTGTGCTTGGGGGCCCGCGCACCGGTCTGACTCTCGGCGTGGCTGTCCTCCATGGCCTTTCGCGCCTCGTCGGTCAGGGTCAGTCCGAAATGCCGGTACACCGAGGCAACCGCGCCCAACGGGTCGGCGATCAGATCGTTGTAGTCGACATCGCAGAACTGGGCCGGATCATGCTTGGCGCGAACGGTGTTGAACCGCTCCAGACCGCGCGACCAGGTTTCCATTGCGTCCGCGCCGATCCGGTCAGGTGTGAAGTTCGTCGACCAGTCCTCGGCGGTGTGCTGGGCCAATGAGCACATCGACGCCATGATCGTTTCCACCGGCCGGTGAGTTTGGATCACCAGGGCGTCGGGATAGGTCGCCATCAGCGCGTCGAGCGCGAACAGGTGGCTGGGATTCTTTAGCACCCAACGCTTGTCGGTGTCGTTCAACCCAATCAGTTGGAGGTTGCGGCGGTGTCGCTGGTATGACGGGGTCCAATCCTGTTGGGCCAGCCACTGGGCGTAGCTGGGGATGTGGGCCAGCGTCTCGTAGGACACCGAGTGCAGTGACTGACGCAGTAGCTGCCAGCACTCCTCGAGCTCGTATGCCGCCATGAAATGCAGGCCGGTGTATTCGGGGTTCTCCGCATGGGCCTTGTTGAACTGCGCATTCAGCTGGCTGTACCAGGGATTCGAGTCCCAGGTATCCCGGGGCGGACGCGGCTGCGGAAATTCGGCCAGCCACAGGTGCAGTCCCTGATGGCCCGGGTCGGCGCCCAGCAGCCGGTGCAGGACCGTCGTCCCGGTACGCGGCAAGCCGGTCACGAAGATCGGCCGCTCGATGGCCACGCCGGCGTACTCGGGGTACTGCTTCCACGCCGACTCGGAGAGCAGCCTGGCCACCAGCGCGCCGCGCAGGAAGAACCGATTCATCTTGCTGCCCATGGCCGTCAGGTTCGCTTCGCGCTGGTAGGAGTCCAGCAGCACGCTCAGCGCCTCGCGGTAGTTGTCGTCGTCGGTGCCGAAGTCGTCCAGGCCGGTCAGTTTCGTCGCCGATGCATGCAGGTCGTCGACGGTGCCTACGTCGGTGCGCTCCATCAGGTGTGGTACTCCCCGCAGTTGACGTCCAGCGTCTGCCCGGTGATGCCGCTGGACAGGTCGCTGGCCATGAAAAGGATCGCCGATGCCACCTCGTCTTCGGTGGGGAGCCGCTTCAGATCCGAGTTCGCGGCGGTGGCCTGATAGATCTGGTCGGCGGTGGTGCCGTATTTACCGGCCTGATGGTTGAAGTAACCCTGCAACGTGTCACCCCAGATATAGCCCGGTGCAACGGAATTGACGCGGATACCCTGCTCACCGAGCTCGGTCGCCAGCGACTGCGACATGGACAACAACGCAGACTTGGCCATCTTGTACGCGCCGTACTTGGCCTGGGAGTGCCTGATCACCATGGAGTTGACGTTGACCACGGAGCCCTTCGACGCCGCCAGTGCCGGCGTGAAGCCCTGAATAAGCCGCAACGCCCCCAGGGCACTGAGTTCGATCGCGTCCCGGATGTGCTGAAAGGTGGTGCCGGCCAACGGCTTCATCGACGGGACCCGGAACGCGTTGTTGACCAGCACGTCGACCTTGCCGTACGCCTCCAGGGAAGCGTCCACCAGGTTGCTCACCTGATCGTCGTCGGTGATGTCGGTGGGCACCGCGACCGCCTTTCGGCCCAGGTCGACGACCTGCTTGGCGACGTCGTCCAACCGGTCGGCGCTGCGCGCCGCCAGCACCAGGTCGGCCCCTTCGAGCGCACACCGCCGCGCCAATGTGGTGCCCAGGCCCGGACCGACGCCGCTGATCACCACCACCTTGCCGTCCAGCAAATCGGTCATCCCAGCATCCTTGCCGCAATCTGCAACTGGCGCAGTGCGATACGCGCCCGCCAGTCGTCTTCGGAAATCTTGTTGTGCTCGAAATACGGCAGCGAGGCCGGTACCGCGTCGACTTCCACCAACTCGACGGTCGGCCCGTCGGCCTCGGTGAGCTCCCGGGACACCCGCTGCCAGCGGAACTGTAGGAACCCGCGACGATGGCCGAGCGTCTCAACCCAGTTGGTCACGCCGGGATTCTGGTCGCTGACCACGATCCGGACCTTCCCGTCCGGATCCGCTTGTGCCTGAGTGTTGTTCAGCGACGTCTGGTGGTTGATGTAGTCCAGCGAGATGTACCACATGCTGCCCAGCTGGAAGCCGAGGTACGGGGCGTCACTGACGGGAACCGTGATCACCAGGGCCTGGTTCGGTTGCAGGTCGAAGTGACCGACCGACGAGTACTGGGTCGCCAGCCCGCCCGGGGTCAGCCGCGGCGGCACCATCGTGTTGACGGGGATCTTGAGATAGAACCACTGCGGGAACTGCAGCCAGGTCTTCACCCGGTTGACCAGCTGCTTACCCGCTGTGGCATAACGCTTTTCGATCAGTTCCCGAGTCAGCGGCGGCGGCGCGGTGCCCGCGGTGTCCAACCGCTCGATGGTCAACGTGCCACGGGTCGCCGACCAGTCACCGTAGACCTCGCGCATGACGAGTTGCCCTGCGCTGGTTGGCCGTAACCGCCACTCGAAGCTGCCGTCGGGTGCGATGTCGAGTTCCCGGTCGTCGAACGCGGCCTGGCTGGCGGGCACGTTGTCGTCGGTGTATTCGCCCCCGAGCAGTTGGAAACTCAGGTCGGTGGTGGTGCCGCGGACACCGCGGACCACGTAGTCGCGGTCGGCGTGCACCCGGGTTCCGAAGTACAGCGTGTCCGGGTTGTCCAGTCCCATCTTGGTGAACGGCCCGGTTCCGGATTGCAGGAAGGGATGGTCGCGCTCGTAGTCGAAGGCCAGATGCATACAGCCGGCGATGCAGCCGGCCAGATATTGCAGGCCTTCGAGTAGGTCGGCTTCGGTTTCGATATGCGGGGCGGCGGCCACGAGTTGCTCGGCTTCCGCGATCGCTTCGTTGAGCGGATCAGAAAACACGTAACTGACGCTAGAACGTGTTCCTATTTTGAGTCAACCGCGAACATTTGCGCGTGTCGCACGCGACGCCCGGCGACGAAGCCCGATCACGTTAGGAGGTGCACTCGTTGGCCAGTGTGATTAAGAGCTGGCGCTGGTTCGGGTGCCGGTTGAGGTAGTCGATCACATCTGTGCCCGACCCAGCCTGGGCCTGAAGCGTGGCCTTCACGTCGGGATGGCGGTCGAGGTAGCCCTGGATCTGTTCGGACGCCGTCTGACCGAACGTGGTGTTGCACTGCTGGCCAGGATCGGCGCCGGCCACAGGCACAGTGATAAAGGCAGCCGCGGCGACACTCAGCAGACCACCGGCCAGAAGACCTTTGCTCACGGTCATCGGATCGCTCCTTCAATACGGTCGTAATCACATCCGATGTCTTCGAGGCTACGCGTGCCGCAGAGTAACGCACACCGGCGGAAAGGGACACGACTAAGCTGAATTCACATGAATACGCGCGGTGGGGAGTTCCGTGGCGGTCGTCGGATGGGCGGCCCAATACCAACTGGTCCGCAGACCGATCCATTACCGCGCGAGACGGCGGCACCCGATTTCGCTCTCGAGCCCCCGCAACGCCGCCGCCCTTCGTTGATGACATTGGGCGTGGGGCTGGCAATCCTGCTGGCAGTCGCCGCGCTGGTGATTTCCCTGATCGCGTTGCTGACCGATTCCGCGTCCGCGCCGGCGGCAAGTGCGCCGAAAACGCCCGTAGCCGACGCCGATAAGGCGTTGTGCCAGGCGATCGGACCCTTGATGAAGGAGAACGACGACCGCAGTAACGCGTTTCTGGCCACAGGTGAGGCTGGTTCGCCGGAACGGGACGCCGCACTGCCGAAGTTCGTCACCGATACCCGGGACTGGGCGCGCCGCACCCAACAGGCCCTCGACGCGCATGACAACCCCCCGCGCCTGACCACGCGTGCGCTCCAGCGCTACATCGATGACATGCAGTTGTTCGTCGCCAGCGTGCGCCCCGGCGCGGGCACTCAGTACGACGAGGCCGCGTGGACCGACAGCATCGTCGCCTACGGCGGGGTGTTGTCCACTTGCCAGCAAATCGGAATCGGCTGGTAGAACCAGCGGCCAGTAGGGCTGGTCAGTAGGGCTGTAGCGGAACCCACACCCCGTATAGCCAGAAGCCCCACTGCTGGTAGTAGGGATCCCACAGCGGCAGCACCGAGTAGCCCAGGTAATTCAGCGTCGGTGCCACCCAGCCTGCCGGAGGTGGCCAGGGTCCCCAGCCCCCGAACGGGAGCAGCGCATCCCGGAGGGGCGCACCCCAACCGCGCGGAGGCGGAGGTGGTGGGCCCCAACCCCATGGCGCGCGTCCGAGGCCCCACGGCGCAGGACCACCGTGCCAAGGCGGCGGCAACAGATGCAGGCCCGGGCTCCGGAAGGCGACGTTCCAGAGCAGATCCCCGATCGGGGCGCCTGGACCCCTGAAGTCGCCGCGGAAGTGCCACGCCGGGCCGCCGCGCCAGCCGAGACGCCAGTTCAGGTTCGCGCGCGGCCAGTCGAGTCCTCGCGGGTTGATGCCCAGGTCTCCGCGGGGACCCCACCACCGGGCAAAGGGTGGCGCGGCCAGACCGCGGAAGGCTGCCCGGAAGTTTCCGGGCGCCATGCCGTTCAGTCGCAATCCGCCCCGGAAGTCTGCGCGCGGGCCGCCAGGGCCACGGAAAGCGCCACGGAAGTCGGCCGCCGGTGCGCCTGTTCCGCGGAATGCCCCTCGGAACTCGCCGCCTGGACCGCGCAAGCCGCCGCTGAAACCGCCATTTGGGCCTGCGCCGGGTACGCCCAAACCGCCACGCAACTGCGTGGCCGCCGGTCCGGGGTTTTGTCCTTGCGGTCCGCGGGGGCCTCCGCCCTGACCGGGTGCAGTCGCAGGTCCACCGCCGCGCGGCGCCGGTCCGCTACCACCGCTCTGCGGCGCCGGGCCACCACCACCGGGACCACCACCACCGGGACCACCGCCGCCGGGGCCACCACCGTGTGGCGCAGGACCGCCACCGGCCTGCGGCGCAGGACCACCACCACCGGGACCGCCACCACCGGGACCGCCACCACCGTGCGGCGCAGGACCGCCACCGGCCTGCGGCGCAGGACCGCCACCGCCACCAGGACCACCGCCACCGGGGCCACCACCCCCGGGGCCGCCGACCGTGCGGCGCAGGACCACCGCCGCCACCGCCCCCGTGTGGCGCGGGACCGCCACCGCCGCCGCCTCCGCCGCCGCCGCCACCGCCGCCACCGCCTCCGCCGCCACCGCCGGGCTTGGCGCTGGCGAGCGGCATGTCGAGACCGACGGTCGGAATGCCGAGAGGATTAACGGCAACTACGGAGAACGCGGCAGCTATCGCGAAACCGGCTGCCAGCTTCTTCATCTTCATGATCCGCCCCACGAGAAATCTCTATCGCTAGAGTTCCCCAACCCTTGCGGTCCATTTTACGCCGCGGCGTGCCCTCACTGACTTTGCCCGACGGCAAAACGTCGACGCGGCCGGTGTTGCGCTAGTGGAAGAAGCCGGACTGGAACTCCCCCGTGTTGAAGAACCCCGAACCTCTCAGTCCCGCGTTGAAGATTCCGGTCACCAGCTCACCCGCGTTGCGGATACCGGCGACGTTCGGGCCACGGTTGCCGATACCCGCCGAGGCTGCGGCCGTCTGCGCGTTCAGGTAGCCGGTGACGTTGTCGCCTGCGTTCTGAATGCCGGAGGTCCCATTGCCCGAGTTGAAGAAGCCGGAACTTCCCGATGCGGTGTTACCGAAGCCCGAGTTCGGACCCGGGCCGGTGCCGATCAGTCCCACGCCCGTGTTGAGGTCGCCCGCATTGAAGACTCCGGTATTGGTCATGCCAGAGTTGGCCCAGCCGGTGTTGAATACGCCCGAATTGAAGTCGCCGGTGTTGTATCCGCCGCCATTGAAATTGCCGGTGTTCAGGATGCCGGCATTGAAACTGCCGGCGTTCAGTTCACCCGCGTTGCCATAACCAAAATTAGCTAATCCCGCGTTCCCGCCGCCGGTGTTCAGCTGACCCGCGTTACCGAATCCGGTATTGAGGGAACCGGAATTCCAGAAGCCAGTGTTGTGGCCGCCGGGAAGGAAGCCCCCGTCGGCACCCGAGTTGCCGAACCCTACGTTGCCACTGCTCGAGTTACCAATTCCGATATTACCGTTGCCGGAATTGAAGAAACCGATGTTGCCGTTCCCGGAGTTGAAGAGGCCGATATTGCCGATGCCCGAGTTCAAGCCGCCGATGCCGACCTGATTGTCGCCGGTCAGCCCGATGCCGAAGTTGTTGTTGCCGGTGTTCCCGAATCCCCTGTTGCCGGATCCGCTGTTACCGAAGCCCCAATTGTTGTTCCCGGTATTCCCGCTGCCTACGTTACCGCTACCGCTGTTGCCGTTTCCGACATTGGCATTGCCCGTATTACCGAAGCCGTTGTTGGAGTTTCCGGTGTTGCCACTTCCGACGTTGTTGCTGCCGTAGTTTCCGTTGCCGAAGTTGGCGTTGCCTTTTTCGCCGGCGAAGGAACCGTTACCGAAGCCGATGTTGCCATTACCGAAGTTTCCGCTGCCGATATTGTTACTACCCCAGTTGCCGCTGCCGAAGTTGCTGTTGCTGGTCTCGGTGCCGAAAAATGTGCCGTTGCCACTACCGAAGTTGAAATTCCCGCGGTTCGCGCTGCCGACGTTGCCATCACCCGTGTTGCCGCTGCCCACGTTTCCGTGGCCGACATTCCCGAGCCCCAGGTTGGGCAACGTCTGCAACGTCTGCTGCAATTGCTCGAGAGGCGACAACGCGGCGGCCGCCAGGGACGCCCCGGAGTGATAGCCGAACATCGCCGCCACGTCCGCGGCCCACATCTCCTCATAGACGCCCTCGGCAGCCGCGATTGCGGGTGCATTGAGCCCGAGCCAGTTGGAGCGCACCAGTTGCACAAAAGCGCTGCGGTTGGCCGCTATTGCAAGCGGATGGACCATCGCAGCCCGGGCAGCCTCGAAGGCCGCTACCACGGTCTTGGCCTGAGCGGCCGCTTTCGTGGCCTGGACCGAGGCAGCGCTCAGGAACCCCGCGTAGGGTCTGGCGGCGGTAGCCATCGCCGCTGAGGCCGGCCCCTGCCAGGCGTGTCCGGCGAGCCCCGATGTCACTGATGAGAACGACGTTGCCGCCGATCCCAACTGATCGGCCAACCCGTCCCAAGCGGTCGCGGCCTGCAACATCGGCGCAGCACCGGCACCGATAAACATCCGCAGCGAATTGATTTCCGGCGGCAAGAACGCAAAATTCATCGGTACCCAGTCCCTTCGGTGGCGGCCCCGAAACCGCCGAACACAACAGAAACTAGGTGATCCCGGGCCAACCTTTCCGGGTTTTGCTCAATTCATCGCGTGACCCGGTCAACGGGACGCGGCAGCGTCACTTTCCTGTTCGCGCTTGATTTCCAGTGCGATGTCAATCAGCTGGTCTTCCTGGCCGCCGATCAGCTTGCGCTGGCCTGCCCGGTGCAACAGCTGGTGAGCCGGAACGCCGTACCGCTCGGACTGACGCACCGCGTGCTTGAGGAAGCTCGAGTACACCCCGGAGTAGCCCATGATCAGCGCGTTGCGATCGAGCAGACACTCGGCCGGCATGGCCGGGCGCACCACGTCTTCGGCTGCGTCGGCGATATCGAAGAAGTCGATGCCGGTCTTCACGCCGATCTTGTCGAACACCCCGATCAGCGCCTCTACCGGTGCGTTGCCGGCACCCGCACCGAACCGGCGCACGCTGCCGTCGATCTGCTTGGCGCCGGCCCGCACGGCTTCCACCGAGTTGGCCACCCCGAGGCCGAGGTTCTCGTGCCCGTGGAAGCCGACCTGCGCGTCCTCGCCGAGTTCGGCCACCAGCGCCGACACCCGGTCAGCGACGCCGTCGAGCACGAGGGCGCCGGCCGAGTCCACGACGTAGACGCACTGGCAACCGGCGTCGGCCATGATGCGGGCCTGCGCGGCCAGTTTCTCCGGTGGAATGGTGTGCGACATCATCAGGAACCCGACGGTTTCCAGCCCCAATTCGCGGGCGAGCCCGAAATGCTGAATGGAGACGTCGGCTTCGGTGCAGTGGGTGGCGATGCGGCAAATCGAACCGCCATTGTCCTGCGCTTCTTTGATGTCCTCTTTGGTCCCCACGCCGGGCAGCATCAGAAAGGCAATCTTCGCTTCCTGCGCAGTCTCGGCGGCGAGCTTGATCAACTCCTGCTCGGGCGTCTTCGAGAAGCCGTAGTTGAACGACGACCCGCCCAGTCCGTCCCCGTGGGTCACCTCGATCACCGGCACCCCGGCGGCGTCCAACGCCGTCACGATGGAGCGAACCTCGTCCTTGGTGAACTGGTGACGCTTATGGTGCGACCCGTCGCGCAGCGATGTGTCGGTGATCCGGACGTCCCAGGCACCTTCAAAAATGTGGCCAGTCATCGTGCGCCTCCAGTCACAGCCAGCGTCTCCTTGGCGATCTCCTCGCCGACCTTCGTTGCGGCCGCCGTCATGATGTCCAGGTTGCCCGCGTACGGCGGCAGGTAGTCTCCGGCGCCCTCGACCTCGACGAACGTCGTCACCACGTGATTGCCACCGTTGACCACCGACGGTTCGTCGAACTGCGGATCGTTGAGCAGTCGGTATCCGGGCACGTAGGTCTGCACCTCGGCGACCACGTCACGGATGGACTGGGCGATCGCATCCCGGTCGGCGTCCTCAGGGATCGCGCAGAAGATGGTGTCGCGCATGATCATCGGCGGATCCGCCGGGTTCAGAATGATGATCGCCTTGCCGCGGGCCGCGCCACCGATGTTCTGCACGCCGCGCGACGTGGTCTTGGTGAACTCGTCGATGTTGGCGCGGGTGCCCGGCCCCGCGGACACCGAAGCCACCGACGCCACGATCTCGGCGTACGGCACGTCGACCACGCGACTCACGGCGTACACGATCGGAATCGTCGCCTGTCCCCCGCAGGTGATCATGTTGACGTTCGGGGCGTCCAAGTGCGCGCGCAGGTTCGCCGGTGGGATCACCGCCGGACCGACGGCGGCCGGGGTCAGGTCGATGGCCCGGATGCCGGCCGCCTCGTACTTGGGCGCCGCCGCCTTGTGGACGTAGGCGCTGGTCGCCTCGAACACCAAGTCGGGCTTCTCGTCCTGTTCCAAGAGCCAGTCGGCGCCCTTGTGACTGGTCTCCAGCCCGAGCTTGCGCGCCCGTGCCAGGCCCTCACTCTCCGGGTCGATGCCCACCATCCAGCGGGGTTCCAGCCAGTCGGATCTCAGCAGCTTGTACAGCAGATCGGTGCTGATGTTTCCCGATCCGACAATGGCCACACTCGCCTTTGCAGGCATACCAACGCTCCTAACCCCATGGTCGCGACCCGCTTCGCCCGGCTTCCCCGCGCTTGCGATCACTCCTTGTCGAGACTTATTCAAAAGACAGACGAACGGCACCCAGCCCCGCGAAGTCGGCGACGAACTCGTCGCCGGCCCGCGCGTCGACGGCGAAGGTGCACGATCCGGGTAACACGATGTCACCCTTCTTCAGCCGCACGCCGAAACTTTCCACCTTGCGGGACAGCCATGCCACAGCGGTGACGGGATTACCCAGAACCGCGTCACTGCGGCCCTCTGCGATCAACTCGCCGTTGCGGGTCAGCTTCGCGTCGATCGCCTTGACGTCGACATCTGCCGGCGAGACGCGCGCGGCGCCCAGCACGAAGCCCGCCGAGGAGGCATTGTCGGCGATGGTGTCGCAGATCTTGATCTGCCAGTCCTTGATCCGGGTGTCGATGAGCTCGATCGACGGGACCAACGCCTCGGTGGCGGCGAGCACGTCCTCTTCGGTGCACTCGGCGCCCGGCAGGTCACCGGACAGAATGAAGCCGACCTCGACCTCCACCCGCGGCAGCAGGTACCGCGACGTCGGCACCGGTACGTCCTCGAAGACCTGCATGTCGTCGAGCAGGTGCCCGTAGTCCGGCTCGTCGACGCCCATCATCTGCTGCATCACCGGCGACGACAGCCCCACCTTGTGACCCACCACCCGGGCACCCTCGGCGACCCGGCGGCGAATGTTGAGCAACTGGATCTTGTAGGCGTCGACGACGTCGATGTCGGGGTACGCGGGCGTCAACGGAGCGATTCCCTGACGGGTCAACTCGGCCTGTGCCAGGTCGGCGGCAAGCGCTTCTCGGGTCGCATCACTGAGCATTTACCGAAGTTCCTTCGTCCGCGTGACCGGGCCAGTAGCGCCCAGCCCGGGCAATTCTATAACGTGTTCTACATGACAGCACAGGAGTACGACGTCGTCGTGGTGGGTAGCGGCGGCGCCGGTATGGTGGCTGCCCTCACCGCCGCGCACCGCGGCCTCTCGACAGTAGTCATCGAGAAGGCACCGCACTATGGCGGTTCGACCGCCCGCTCGGGCGGCGGCGTGTGGATCCCGAACAACGAGGTCCTGCAGCGCTACAAAGTGAAGGACACCGCGGAGGCGGCCCGCACCTACCTGCACGGCATCGTCGGCGATGTCGTGGAACCCGAACGCATCGACACCTACCTACAGCGCGGGCCGGAGATGCTCTCTTTCGTCCTCGAGCACACGCCGCTGAAGATGTGCTGGGTACCGCGTTACTCCGACTACTACCCGGAGGCGCCGGGCGGGCGGGCCGGCGGCCGGTCGATCGAGCCGAAGCCGTTCAATGCCCGCAAGCTCGGTGCGGACGAGGCGGGACTGGAACCTGCCTACGGCAAAGTGCCGCTGAACGTGGTCGTCATGCAACAGGATTACGTGCGGCTCAACATGCTCAAGCGCCACCCACGCGGTGTGCTGCGCAGCTTGAAGGTCGGCGGACGCACCATGTGGGCCAAGGCCACCGGTAAGAACCTGGTCGGCATGGGGCGCGCATTGATTGGCCCGCTGCGAATCGGGTTGCAAAGAGCGGGAGTTCCGGTCGTACTCAACACCGCGCTGACCGACCTCTACGTCGAGGACGGGGTGGTGCGCGGCGTTTACGTCCGCGATGCGGGCGCTCCGGAATCCGCGGAGCCGCGGCTGATCCGGGCCCGGCGCGGGGTGATCCTGGCGTCCGGTGGTTTCGAGCACAACGAGCAGATGCGGGTGAAGTATCAGCGCGCCCCCATCACCACCGAGTGGACGGTCGGCGCCAAGGCCAATACCGGTGACGGCATTGTCGCAGGCGAAAAGCTTGGCGCTGCATTGGATTTGATGGAAGACGCATGGTGGGGGCCGACGGTGCCACTGGCGGGCGCCCCGTGGTTCGCGCTCTCGGAGCGCAACTCGCCGGGGTCGATCATCGTCAACATGTCCGGCAAGCGGTTCATGAACGAATCGATGCCCTACGTCGAGGCGTGCCATCACATGTACGGCGGCCAGTACGGTCAGGGCCCCGGCCCGGGCGAGAACATCCCGGCCTGGCTGGTCTTCGACCAGCAGTACCGAGAGCGCTACATCTTCGCAGGATTGCAGCCCGGGCAACGCATTCCGCGCAAGTGGATGGAGTCCGGCGTGATCATCCAGGCCGACACTCTGGAGGAACTGGCCGGGAAGGCGGGCCTGCCCGTCGACGAATTCACCAAGACCGTGGCGCGTTTCAACGGCTTCGCCCGCTCAGGCGTCGACGAGGACTTCCACCGCGGCGAGAGCGCGTACGACAAGTACTACGGCGACCCGACCAACAAGCCGAACCCGAACCTGGGCGAACTCACCCATGCGCCTTACTACGCCGCCAAGATGGTGCCGGGCGACCTCGGCACCAAGGGCGGAATCCGCACCGATGTTCACGGACGCGCCCTGCGCGACGACGGCAGCGTCATCGATGGCCTTTACGCCGCAGGCAATGTCAGCGCACCGGTGATGGGGCACACCTATCCTGGTCCGGGCGGCACGATCGGTCCCGCCATGACATTCGGGTACCTGGCGGCACTACACATCGCAGGAGCGCACTGATATGCCGATCGACGTCGAAGTCGCACTGGCCGCGGAACTGGATCCCATCGAATTCTCCTGGACGAGTAGCGATATCCAGCTTTACCACCTCGGCCTGGGCGCCGGGTCCGACCCGATGGACCCGCGTGAGTTGCGCTATCTGATCGACGACACCCCGCAGGTGCTGCCCACCTTCGGCAATGTCGCCGCCACCTTCCACCTGACCAAGCCGCCCACCGTGCAGTTCCCGGGCATCGACATCGAACTGAGCAGGGTGTTGCACGCGTCGGAGCGGGTGGAAGTGCCTGGGCCACTACCGCCTTCGGGTTCGGGTAAGGCGGTCACGCGGTTCACCGATATCTGGGACAAGGGCAAGGCCGCGGTGATCTGGAGCGAGACGACGGTGACCGGGCCCTCCGGGGACGTGCTTTGGACGCAGCGGCGGTCGATCTTCGCCCGCGGCGAGGGCGGGTTCGGTGGCGAGCGTGGGCCCTCGGGCTCGGATGCCGCACCGGAACGTAGGCCCGACCTGGAGCTCGCCATGCCGCTGTTGCCGCAACAGGCGCTGCTGTACCGCCTGTGCGGCGACCGTAACCCGCTGCACTCCGATCCCGAATTCGCGGCTGCCGCAGGCTTTCCCCAGCCAATCCTGCACGGACTGTGCACTTACGGCATGACCTGCAAGGCGATCACCGACGCCTTGCTGGACGGGGACGCCTCGGCCGTCGCTGCCTATGGCGCCCGCTTCGCGGGCGTGGCCTATCCGGGTGAGACGCTGCAAGTCAACGTCTGGAAGGAAGACGGCCGCTTCCTGGCCGGCGTGGTCGCGCCGGCGCGCGACAACGCCGTCGTGTTGTCCGGCGTCGAACTCGTCCCGGCCTAGCCCCTCTCCCCCCTTGCGCCGAGCGTGCGGCCAGCCGCGCATTCGGTGCCCGGTGTGCGGCTAGCCGCACATTCGGCGGCCCAGCGCCGAACGGACACGACTGATGATCTCGGCGGACTTGTCGCCAGCGAGCACTCGAATCACAATCCAACCAAGACGCTCGAGCAGTTCCCGACGCCGGCTGTCCCACCTGTACTGCCCCTGATCGGTTCTGTGCTGCTCACCGTCATACTCAACAGCGACTTTCAAGTCAGGCCAGCCCATGTCGAGGTAAGCGAACTCCTGACCATACTCGTCGCGCACCGGAATCTGGGTCTGCGGCCTGGAAAAGCCGGCTTGCACCAGCAGCACCCGCAGCCACGACTCCTTTGGAGATTGCGCGCCAGCATCGAACAAGTCGACTGCCCGTCGCGCCCGCACAATCCCTCGTCGTCCACCGTATCGACGCGACAACAGTTCTACGTCCACCGACTTGATGTCGGTCGCCCGAGCCAGCGCATCAATGGCCGCCACCGCCCTCGTGGTCGGATACCAGCAGCCGAGGTCCAAGGCAGTCCTGACCGGCGAGGTGACAAGCATGCCGTCGTTCAGTTCTATCTCGTCTTCATCTATACGGTCGCGGTGCACGCGGATACCGGGCGGGCACCGTCGATTTCCGTGCAGCAACTCCACTGCCTGACCATCGTCGACCCATCGGCTGCCGTGCAGTACAGCTGCCGAGTATCCCGCGAGCACACCACAGCGACCCGTCCACAGCCACCCGGCCTCGGCTCGTGATTTGGCGGTGACCTCGGCACTCCGCCCGACATAGACATCTGGAAACAGTCGGCGATATCCGGTAGCCAGTTCAGACTTGGTCAAGGCTCCCGTAGCGAGGGCCTCGCTACCAATGAACGGCTGTCGCACGATGGCAGCCTCGCACGCAGGGCAGCTCCAGTCGCTTCAACTATCCACACCTCGCCGAGAGTGCGGCTAGCCGCACCTCCGCGAACGAGTGTGCGGCGAGCCGCACACTCGGCCACCGGGCAAGCCCTAGCCCAGGATCAATCCCGACGTCGGCACACCCGTCCCCGCGGTGACGAGCACATGCTCGACATCCGGCACCGGGTTGACTGAAGTGCCGCGCAGCTGACGAACCCCTTCGGCGATTCCGTTCATGCCGTGGATGTAGGCCTCGCCGAGCTGCCCGCCGTGCGTGTTGATGGGCAGCCGCCCGCCGACCTCGATCGCGCCGTCGGCGATGAAGTCCTTGGCCTCACCGCGCCCGCAGAATCCCAACTCTTCCAACTGAATCAGCGTGAACGGCGTGAAGTGGTCGTACAACACCGCGGTCTGAATGTCAGCGGGCGAAAGACCGGATTGCGACCACATTTGCTCGCCCACCACGCCCATCTCGGGCAGCCCGATCTCGGGCCGGTAGTAACTGACCATCGTGTACTGGTCGGGGCTGGATCCCTGCGCAGCCGCCTCGATCACGGCCGGCCGGTGCTTGAGGTCGCGCGCCCGCTCAGGCGACGTCACTACGATCGCCACCGCGCCGTCGGTCTCCTGGCAGCAGTCCAGCAGCCGCAACGGCTCGGCAATCCATCGCGAATTCTGGTGATCCTCAATGGTTATCGGCTTCTCGTAGAAGTAAGCCTTGGGATTCTTCGCCGCGTGCCGACGGTCGGCCACCGACACGGCGCCGAAATCCCGGCTACCGGCCCCTGACCAGTGCATGTAGCGCCGGGCGATCATTGCCACCTGCGCGGCCGGAGTCGAAAGCCCGTGCGGATACGAGAAGGAGTTGTCCACGCCCGTCGAGTCGGCGTTCTCGGTCAACCTCGTCTGCACCTGGCCGAAGCGCATGCCGGAGCGTTCGTTGAAAGCGCGGTAGGCGACCACCACGTCGGCCACCCCGGTGGCCACCGCCAGAGCCGCCTGCTGCACGGTGGCACACGCCGCGCCGCCGCCATAACCGATCTTGGAGAAGAACTTCAGGTCACCGATACCGGCCGCGCGCGCCACCGCCACCTCGGTGTTGGTGTCCATGGTGAAAGTGGTCAGGCCGTCGACGTCCGAAGGCGACAGCCCCGCGTCATCCAACGCGTCCAAAACGGCCTCTGCGGCCAACCGCAGCTCGGACCGGCCGGAGTTCTTGGAGAAGTCGGTGGCGCCGATCCCGACGATCGCAGCCTTACCGGACAACATCTACGCGTCCCCCATCGTCAGCGTCACCGTCGCAATGACGTGATTGCCAAGGCTGTTGGCGCCGATCACCTTTACCGTGATCAACCCGTCCTCGACCGCGGTCACCTCACCGGAGAACGTCACCGTGTCATAGGCGTACCACGGCACTCCGAGCCTCAGGCCGATCGACTTGATCAACGCCGACGGGCCAGCCCAGTCGGTGATGTAGCGCTGCACCAGACCGGTATCCGTCAGGATGTTGACGAAGATGTCCTTGGAACCCTTGGCTTGCGCCAGATCGCGATCGTGGTGGACATCCTGAAAGTCTCTGGTAGCCAGGGCCGTCGAGATGATGAACGTAGGGGTCCCTTCGAGCTTCAGCTCAGGCAGCTGCAACCCGACTTCGAAAACAGGCGCGCTCATGCGTCCGGCTCCCACGCATACAGCGTCCACTCGGGCCCGGAATCTCCGGCCGGGAAGTCGATATACGTTGCGCGCACAGGCATTCCGATCTCCACCGCGGCGGGATCGACACCCCGCAACTCGCCCAGCATCCGGACGCCTTCCTCCAGTTCCACCAGCCCGATCACGAAAGGCAATGTGCGGCCGGGCACTTTCGGCGCGTGGTGCACCACGAAGCTGTACACCGTGCCGCGACCGCTGGACACCGCATACTCCACCGGCGCCGCCGGGTCCTGCCAGACCGCCGGAACCGGCGGATGCTGCAACGAGCCGTCGGCAAGTTTCTGGATCCGCAGCTCGTGCGCCTTGACACCCTCCCAGAAGAACGCCGTGTCCCGTGACGACGCCGGGCGCATCATGGCGTCCGCGTCGAGGTCATCCGGCACGGCCGAATCAGCAGACGCCGCAGCTGCCGGCTTGAATTTCAAGATGCGCCAGTTCATCTCGGCCACATCCTCGTCACCGACCCGCCACACGATGTGCTGGTTGATGAAGAAGCCCTCGCCTAAAGCGGTCTGTTTCGGCCCCACCACGTCACCCATCTCGGACGTGATGCTGACTTCTTCGCCGGGCCGCAGATAGCGGTGATAGGTCTGCTCGCAGTTGGTCGCGACCACTCCGATGTAGCCGTTGTCGTCGAACAGCTTCATCATCGGGCCCATTGGATCGTCGTCCGGACGAGCACCGTTGAGCCCGAACATGGTCCACACCTGGATCATCGCCGGAGGCGCCACCAGTCCCGGGTGCCCCACCGCACGGGCCGCGGCCTCGTCGACGTAGATCGGGTTGCGGTCTCCGATCGCCTCGACCCAGTTGTTGATCATGGGCTGGTTGACCGGATCCCGGCCAGTGCGCGGCTTACCGCCACCGGCCGCGACGATCTCCTCGATCGCGTCCTGCAGTTCGCTCATCGAGGCACCCTCGGCACCTTGAGACCTGCCGCCGCGATCATCTCGCGCATGACCTCGTTGACGCCGCCGCCGAAGGTGATCACCAGGTTGCGTTTGGTCTGCGAGTCCAGCCACTCGAGCAGTTCCGCCGTTTCCGGCTCGGCCGGGTTCCCGTACTTGCCGACGATCTCTTCGGCCAGCCGTCCGATGTACTGAATCTTCTCGGTGCCAAAGACTTTCGTCGACGCCGCGTCGGCCACGTTGATGTCCTCGCCGGCCGCCGCAACCTGCCAGTTCAGCAGCTCGTTGACCCGCCACATCGCATAGATCTCACCGAGCGCCCGCTTGACGTCGTGATGGTCGATCGGGGTGACACCATTGCCACCGGGCTTGGACGCCCATTCGTGCAGGCGGTCGTAGATGCCCGCGGTGCGGCCGGCCGGACCGAGCATCACCCGCTCGTTGTTGAGCTGGGTGGTGATCAGCCGCCATCCGCCGTTCTCCTCACCCACCAACATGTCGGCCGGCACCCGCACGTCGTTGTAGTACGTGGCGTTGGTGTGGTGCGCGCCGTCGGAGAGGATGACCGGCGTCCAGGAATACCCCGGGTCCTTGGTATCGACGATCAGAATCGAAATGCCTTTGTGCTTCACGGCTTCCGGATCGGTGCGGCAGGCCAGCCAGACGTAGTCGGCGTCGTGCCCGCCGGTGGTCCACATCTTCTGGCCGTTGACGATGTACTCGTCGCCCTGGCGGACCGCCGAAGTTCGCAACGACGCCAGGTCGGTGCCGGCTTCCGGTTCGCTGTAGCCGATCGCGAAGTGCACCTCGCCGGCGAGAATTGCCGGCAGGAACTTCTTCTTCTGCGCCTCGGTGCCGAACTGCTGCAGCACCGGTCCCACCGTCTGCAGCGTCACCGCGGGCAGCGGCACGTCGGCACGATGCGCCTCGTTGACGAAGATGGACTGCTCGATCGGCCCGAATCCTAAGCCGCCGTACTCTTTCGGCCAGCCCACGCCGAGCTTGCCGTCCTTGCCCATCCGGCGGATCACCGCCCGGTAGGCCTCGTTGTGGCGGTCCTGCTCCATCGCCTTCGCCTCGTCGGACGAAATCAGGTTGGTGAAGTACTCGCGCAGTTCCGCCTGCAGCTGCCGCTGCTCCGGGGTCAAGTCGATAAACATCTAAACTCCAACCAAATCGAGACGGTGCGAAGGCCCACCCAGAAGCCGGGTCAGGTCCTTGATCGTGGAGTAGTACCGGTGCATCGGGTAGGTGATGTCCATACCCATGCCGCCGTGCAGGTGATGGCAGGTCTGCATCACCGGTGGCGCCTGCGAGGCCAGCCAGTAGCCGAGCACGTCCAGGTCGGAGCCGGCCTCGCGACCCTCGGCCAGCTTCCAGATCACCGCCTTGGACGCCAAATCAATTGTGCGCGAGGCAATGTAAACCTCCGCCAACTGCGCCGCGACGGTCTGGAAGGTCGACAACGGCTTGCCGAACTGCTTGCGCCCGGCCACATAGTCGGCGGTCAGTCGCAGCGCCCCCGCCACCAATCCGGCGGCATATGCGCCAATCATGCCCATTACCAACTGGTTCACCCGCACCGCCGATGCGCCCGCCAACACGTCGGTGTCGGCGACCGCGACGTCGGAGAAGCTCACCGTGTACTCGTCGGCGCCGCTGGACGTCGGAGTACGGACCAGCCCCACTCCGTCGGCCTTCGGCGACACCACCACGACGCCACTGTCGGCCGTCACCAGGATCCAGTCCGCCGACTCCGCAAATCCGACACCGACTTTCACGCCGGACAACCGGCCGCCCGAGAAGGACACCGTCGGCCGGTCCGGCAGTGCGGACCCGGGTTCGTTGAGGGCGGCGGTCAACACCCCGCCCTTCGCTACCCCCACCAGGAACCGGTCCTGCTGTTCCTCGGACGCCAGGTCGAGCAGCGGCACCACACCGAAACCCAGGGTGACCAGTGCCGGTGTGATGGCGCCATGCCGGCCGGCTTCGGTGAGCACCGTGCCCACCTCGGCCAGTCCGACCCCGTCACCACCGAGACGTTCGGGCACGGCCAATGCCGTCACCCCGCCGTCGGCCAACGCTTTCCAGCTCAGTTCCCGGTCCAGAACCGAGGTCACGACGTCGGCGACGGCTTCTTGCTCTGCGCTGAGATTGAAGTCCATCGCGATCAGTGCGCCGCCGCGCTGTTGCCGGTGTAATCGACCTGCCAGTGCTTGATTCCGTTGAGCCAGCCGGAGCGCAGCCGCTCGGGCTCACCGATCGGCGTGAGGTCCGGCATGTGGTCGGCGACCGCGTTGAAGATCAGGTTGATCGTCATGCGGGCCAGGTTGGCGCCGATGCAGTAGTGGGCGCCGGTGCCGCCGAAGCCGACATGCGGGTTGGGGTCGCGCAGGATGTTGAAGGTGTGCGGGTCGTCGAAGACGTCCTCGTCGAAATTGGCCGAGCGGTAGGACATCACCACCCGCTGGCCCTTCTTGATCTGTACGCCGCCCAACTCGGTGTCCTCACTGGCGGTGCGCTGGAAGGCCGACACCGGTGTGGCCCAACGGATGATCTCGTCGGCCGTGGTCGACGGGCGCTCCTTCTTGAAGAGCTCCCATTGATCTGGGTTGTTCGCCATGGCGATCATGCCGTGGGTGATCGAGTTGCGGGTGGTCTCGTTGCCGGCGACCGCGAGCATGATCACGAAGAAGCCGAACTCGTCATCCGACAGCTTCTCGCCGTCGATGTCGGCCTGGATGAGCGTCGTGACGATGTCGTCGGTGGGGTTCTGGTTCCGCTCCGCCGCCATCGCCATGGCGTACATGATCAACTCCATCGACGACTGCGCGGGATCGACGGTGGCGTATTCCGGGTCGGTGCCACCGGTCATCTCGTTGGACCAGCGGAAGAGCTTGTCGCGGTCCTCCTGGGGGACCCCGAGCAGGCCCGCGATCGCCTGCAGCGGCAGCTCGCACGCCACCTGCTCGACGAAGTCGCCGCTGCCCGCGGTCGCCGCCGTCTTGGCAATGTTCTGGGCGCGCTGCGCCAGCTCGGCCTCCAGCCGTCCGATGGCCCGCGGAGTGAAGCCGCGGGAGATGATCTTGCGCAGCCGCGTGTGGTGGGGTGCGTCCATGTTGAGCATGACGCTGCGCTGCAGTTCGACCTGCTCGCGCTTCATCTCCGGCGGCCACGTCGGGATGGCGCCGTTCAGCCAGCTGGAGTAAACGTCGCTGCGCCGCGACACCTCCTTGACGTCGCCGTGCCGGGTGACGAGCCAATATCCGTGGTCCTCGAACCCACCCGCGCCGCCGGGGATGTCGACCCAGTGGATCGGCTCCGCCTTGCGCAGCGCGGCAAGCTCCTCGACGGGCAATCCTGCGAGGTTGACGTCGGGGTCAAGGAAGTCGAAGTCGGCGGGAATGTTGGGGGGTGCCATGTACGGTGCGCTCCTTTTACAACACTATTTGCAACGTGTTCTAGTGCCAGTAAAACACGGCTCCTGCGCAGATAAAAGGCAGGTAACCATCCTCGCTTGTCATAGTAATGAAACGTGTTCTAGCCTGGCTTCATGGGTAACCCGGTAATCGTCGAAGCCACCCGCAGCCCCATCGGGAAGCGCAATGGATGGCTGTCAGGACTGCACGCCACCGAACTGCTCGGGGCGGTACAGAAGGCACTGGTCGAGAAGGCCGGGATTGATGCGGGCGACGTGGAACAGCTCGTCGGCGGCTGCGTGACGCAGTTCGGCGAACAGTCCAACAACATCACCCGGGTGGCGTGGCTGACGGCCGGCCTGCCCGAGCACGTCGGCGCCACCACCATCGACTGCCAGTGCGGCAGCAGCCAGCAGGCCAACCACCTGGTCGCCGGATTGATCGCGACCGGCGCCATCGACATCGGCATCGCCTGCGGCATCGAGGCGATGAGCCGGGTGGGCCTGGGCGCCAACGCCGGCCCCGACCGCGGGGCGATCCGCGCGGCCTCCTGGGACATCGACATGCCCAATCAATTCGAGGCCGCCGAGCGCATCGCCAAGCGACGCGGCATCACCCGCGAGGAGATCGACGCGTTCGGCTTTGCCTCCCAGGCGAAGGCCAAGCGGGCCTGGGAAGAGAACCGGTTCGACCGCGAGATCTCCCCGATCGTGGCCCCGGTGCTCGACGAGAACAAGCGGCCGACCGACGAGCGCGCACCGGTCACCCGTGACCAGGGCCTGCGCGAGACGACGTTGGAAGGGCTCAGCCAGCTCAAGCCGGTGATGGAGGGCGGCATCCACACGGCGGGTACCTCGTCGCAGATTTCCGACGGCGCCGCGGCGGTGCTCTGGATGGATGAGGACAAGGCCAAGGCGCTCGGGTTCCGCCCGCGCGCGAGAATCGTGAGCCAGGCGAACGTCGGCGCCGAGCCCTACTACCACCTCGACGGTCCCGTCCAGTCCACCGCCCGGGTGCTGGAGAAGGCCGGGATGAAGATGGGCGACATCGACATCGTCGAGATCAACGAAGCCTTCGCGTCGGTGGTGCTGTCCTGGGCCCGGGTGCACGAGCCCGACATGGACCGGGTCAACGTCAACGGCGGCGCCATCGCCCTGGGCCACCCGGTGGGCTCCACCGGCGCCCGGCTGATCACCACCGCGCTGCACGAACTGGAGCGCACCGATCAGAGCACCGCGTTGATCACCATGTGCGCGGGTGGCGCCCTGTCGACCGGGACCATCATCGAACGCATCTAGCTCCGTGCACGTCTCCGAGGAAAGTCGCATCGCGGCGGCCCAGAGCTACATCGACGCGCTGGTCAGCCATGACGCGGGGGCCGTTCCATTCGCGGCCGGCTGCACCCGCGTCGAGCAGGGCATCAAGAACGGATTCTCCGGAAATCACCTGCGGCGCGGCCTCAATCGCGGACTTCAGTACCGGCTCATCGCCGATACCACACCACCCGACTACCGGATCGTCGGCGACGAAGTCCACGCGGACTACGTCGTGCTGACCAAGGGGGCACTCGCCGGATGGCGGATCGCGGCACGGATCGATGAGACTTTTGTGATCCCCGCCGAAAGTCCGAGCGGGAAGGCTGAAATCCATCACATCAAGGTTCGTTTCAAGTTTTTCATCCAGCACTAGGATCACCTCCATGCCCAAACCCCGTCCAAAGTTTCAGGATTCGCCCCTCACCGATCACCTCATCAAGTGGATGTCGCGGCTGAACACCTGGATGTACCGCCGCAACGGGGGTGAAGGTCTCGGCGGCACGTTCCAGAAGATCCCGGTCGCGCTGCTGACCACCACCGGCCGCAAGACCGGGGAACCTCGCGTGAGCCCGCTGTACTTCCTGCGTGACGGCGACCGGGTCATCGTGGCGGCGTCGAAGGGCGGGGCGGCCAAGAACCCCATGTGGTACCTCAACCTCAAGGCCAACCCGAAGGTGCAGGTGCAGATCAAGAAGGAAGTGCTGGACCTCACCGCTCGCGACGCCACCGACGAGGAACGCGCCACGTACTGGCCGAAGCTGGTGGACATGTACCCGAGCTACGAGGACTACCAGTCCTGGACCGATCGCACGATCCCGATCGTCATCTGCGACCCCTAGCTGCATTCATTCTGCGCCTGCGGCGTAGCCCACTCGCACATCCGCACCCTGGGCGCAGGGTCAACGCGAGAAGTTATGCCCCGTAAACCGGGACCGGCGTCCTCGACTTGGCCAGCAGGTCGGTGACCACCGGACCCAGCTCGGCGGGATCCCACTTCGCGCCCTTGTCGATCTGCGGCCCGTGCGCCCAGCCCTCGGCGACCCGGATCAGCCCGCCCTCGACTTCGAACACCTTGCCGGTGACGCCGCGGGATTCGACACTGCCCAGCCAGACCACCAGCGGCGAGACGTTCTCCGGGGCCATGGCGTCGAATCCGCCGTCCTCCGGCGCGGCCATGGTCTCGGCGAAGACGGCCTCGGTCATCCGGGTGCGGGCGGCGGGCGCGATCGCGTTGACCGTGATGCCGTAGCGCCCGAATTCGGCTGCGCTGACGAGAGTCAACGCCGCGATGCCGGCCTTGGCGGCGGAGTAGTTACCCTGCCCGACGCTGCCCTGCAGACCGGCAGCCGAGCTGGTGTTGATGATGCGGGCGTTCAGGTCGTCCGGGCCGACGGTGCCGCCCTTGATCTGCCGGCGCCAGTAGGCCGCCGCGTGCCGCAAGGTGGCGAAGTGCCCCTTGAGGTGCACGCGGATGACGGCATCCCACTCACTTTCGCTGGTGTTGGCCAACATTCGGTCGCGGATGAAGCCGGCGTTGTTGACCAGCACGTCCAAGCCGCCGAAGGTGTCGACGGCGGTGTCGATCAGGTTCTGCGCACCCGTCCAGTCGGCGACGTCGTCGCCGTTGGTGACGGCTTCCCCACCGGCAGCGGTGATTTCGTCGACCACCTGCTGCGCCGGGCTTTCGCCGGCCGAACCGTCCAGTCCCACCCCGATGTCGTTGACCACCACGCGCGCACCCTCCGCGGCGAACGCCAGGGCGTGCGCACGGCCGATGCCGCGGCCCGCACCGGTAACGATGACGACCCGTCCGTCAAGCAAACCCATACTTACCTTCTCCCTCTACTTGATCGCGCTGGCGTTCGTTGTGGCCAGATAGTGCGGCGGCTCGCCGCCACCGTGCACCTCCAGCGTCGCCCCGCTGATATACGACGCCACGTCACACGCTAAAAATGCTGCGGCCCAACCGATATCCTCTGGCTTGGCCAATCGGCCAAGTGGCACATTCTTCGAAATCGCCGCGATCGACTCGGCGTCACCGTAGAAAAGGTCGGCCTGTTCGGTTTCGACCATGCCGACCACGCACGCGTTGACCCGGACCTTGGGCCCCCACTCCACCGCCAGCGTCTCGGTCAAACTCTCCAAGCCGGCCTTGGCCGCCCCGTAGGCCGCGGTGCCCGGACTCGGCCGCCGGCCACTGAGACTGCAGATGTTGACGATCGACCCGCCGCCGGGCTGGTTCTGCATCACGTCATTGGCGAACTGCGAAACCACCAGGCCGCCAATGAGATTGAGCTCGATGATCTTCCGGCTGAATTTCGGACTGGATCCCGCGGTCAACACGTACGGCGAACCACCGGCGTTGTTGACGACGACATCGATCGAGCCGTGTCGCTCGACTATCGAGTCGATCAGGCCCTTGACGGCCTCTTCGTCGCGCACATCGCAACTGTGGAACTCGTGCGGAAAGCCCTCGACCGGCCGCCGGGCGCAGGTCACCACCCTCGCGCCCTGCTCGGCGAATACCGAACTGATACCGGCACCGACGCCGCGAACGCCACCCGTCACCAGCACCACACGCCCGGCCAAACCCAGATTGATGCCGCCGGGGGCTGATTGGGGTTGGGTCACTGTGCTAGCGTACCAAGCAAGTGCTTGCTTAGGTAACTGACCCAGCAGACTCAGCAGGAAGTGCCATGACGATCACCTCCACCACCTTCGGGCCCGGGCCCGAAAAAAACATAGTCGCGGTCACCGTCGACTATCCGCCCGTCAACGCCATTCCCTCGCAGGGATGGTTCGAACTCGGCGACGCGATCACGGCCGCCGGACGGGACCCACAGACGCACGCGGTGATCCTGCGCGCCGAGGGCCGCGGCTTCAACGCCGGTGTCGACATCAAGGAAATGCAGCGGACCGAAGGGTTCACCGCGCTGATCGACGCGAACCGCGGCTGCTTTGCGGCGTTCCGCGCGGTCTACGAATGCGCGGTCCCGGTCATCGCCGCGGTCAACGGCTTCTGTGTAGGCGGCGGGATCGGTCTGGTCGGCAATGCCGACGTCATCGTCGCCTCCGACGACGCGATCTTCGGCCTCCCGGAAGTGGAGCGCGGTGCGCTCGGCGCGGCCACTCACCTGTCCCGCCTGGTCCCCCAGCACATGATGCGGCGCCTGTTCTTCACCGCCGCCACCGTGGACGCCGCGACGCTGCACCACTTCGGTTCGGTGCACGAGGTGGTGCCGCGCGCCGAGTTGGATGAGGCCGCGCTGCGGGTGGCCCGCGACATCGCCGCCAAGGACACCCGGGTCATCCGCGCCGCCAAGGAGGCGCTCAACCTGATCGATGTGCAACGCGTCAACTCGAGTTACCGCATGGAACAAGGGTTTACGTTCGAACTCAACCTGGCCGGTGTCGCCGACGAACACCGCGATGCATTCGCCGGCACGGCGAAGGGCAAGAAGGAATGACCGATAAGCGCACCACCCTCGACGACGCCGTCGCGCACGTGCGCAGCGGCATGACCATCGGCATCGCCGGTTGGGGATCGCGCCGCAAGCCGATGGCTTTCGTGCGCGCGCTGCTGCGCACCGACGTCACCGACCTGACCGTGGTGACCTACGGCGGCCCGGACCTCGGCCTGCTGTGTTCGGCCGGCAAGGTCAAGCGCGTCTACTACGGATTCGTCTCGCTGGATTCGCCGCCGTTCTACGACCCGTGGTTCGCCAAAGCCCGCACCAGCGGTGCTATCGAGGCGCGCGAGATGGACGAGGGCATGCTGCGCAACGGCCTGCAGGCGGCCGCGCAACGACTGCCGTTCCTGCCGACTCGCGCCGGGCTCGGCAGTGCGGTGCTGGACTTCTGGGAGGGCGAGCTCAAGACCGTCACCAGCCCCTACCCCACCGACGGCGGGTACGAGACGCTGATCGCGATGCCTGCGCTGCGGCTCGACGTCGCCTTCGCGCACCTCAATCTCGGCGACGAGAGGGGCAACGCCGCCTACACCGGCATCGACCCCTACTTCGACGACCTGTTCCTGATGGCCGCCGAGCAGCGCTTTCTGTCGGTGGAGCGCGTCGTCCCCACCGAGGAACTCGTCAAATCGGTTCCGCCCCAAGCATTGCTGATCAACCGGATGATGGTGGACGGCGTGGTGGAGGCACCCGGCGGCGCGCATTTCACCACCGCCGCACCCGATTACGGCCGGGACGAGAAGTTCCAGCGCCACTACGCCGAGGCCGCGTCCAGTGAAGAGGGCTGGCAGCAGTTCGTGGCCACGTACCTGTCCGGCAGCGAAGAGGACTACCAGGCCGCCGTGCGCAAGTTCGCCGAGGAGGCAGCGAAATGACCGGCACCCGAGCCGAAGTGTGCGCGGTCGCCTGCGCCGAGCTGTTCAGAGATGCCGGCGAAATCATGATCAGCCCGATGACCAACATGGCCTCGGTGGGCGCCCGGCTGGCACGACTGACGTTCTCCCCCGACATCCTGCTCACCGACGGCGAGGCGCAACTGCTGGCCGACACCCCGGCGCTCGGCAAGACGGGGCCGGTCGAGGGCTGGATGCCGTTCGGGCGGGTCTTCGAGACGCTGTCCTGGGGACGGCGCCATGTGGTGATGGGCGCGAATCAGGTTGACCGCTACGGCAATCAGAACATCTCGGCGTTCGGCCCGCTGCAGCAGCCGACCCGGCAAATGTTCGGGCTGCGCGGCTCGCCGGGCAACACGATCAACCACGCCACCAGCTACTGGGTCGGTAACCATTCCAAGCGGGTGTTCACCGATACGGTCGATATCGTCTGCGGCATCGGTTACGACAAGGTGGACCCGGACAACCCGGCGTTCCGGTTCGTCAACGTCTTCCGCGTGGTGTCCAATCTCGGCGTTTTCGACTTCGGCGGACCGGAGCACACCATGCGGGCCTTGTCGCTGCACCCCGGTGTCGCGCCCGACGACGTCCGCGAAGCCACGTCGTTCGATGTGCACGGTCTCGACGAGGCGGATGAAACCCGGCAGCCGACCGACGACGAGCTGCGCCTGATCCGCGAGGTCATCGATCCGAAGTCGTTGCGCGACAGAGAGATCCGTTAGTGAAGCTCAGAACACCGCTGACCGAGCTGGTCGGCATCGAGCACCCGGTGGTGCAGACCGGGATGGGCTGGGTGGCCGGCGCGCGGCTGGTGTCGGCGACGGCCAACGCCGGCGGGTTGGGCATCCTGGCCTCGGCCACCATGACACTGGACGAGCTGGCCACCGCCATCGGCAAGGTCAAAGCCGCCACCGACAAGCCGTTCGGCGTCAACATCCGCGCCGATGCCGCCGACGCCGGCGATCGCGTCGAACTGATGATTCGCGAGGGCGTCAAGGTCGCGTCGTTCGCGCTGGCGCCCAAGCCCGAATTGATCGCCCGCCTCAAAGAGGCCGGCGCGGTGGTTGTTCCGTCGATCGGTGCGGCCAAGCATGCCCGCAAGGTGGCCGGCTGGGGCGCCGACGCGATGATCGTGCAGGGCGGCGAAGGCGGCGGGCACACCGGCCCGGTCGCCACCACCCTGCTGCTGCCGTCCGTCCTGGACGCGGTCAAGGGCACCGGCATCCCGGTGATCGCCGCCGGCGGTTTCTTCGACGGACGCGGACTGGCAGCGGCACTTTCCTACGGCGCGGCCGGGGTGGCGATGGGCACCCGCTTCCTGCTCACGTCGGATTCCACGGTGCCCGACGCCGTCAAGCGGCGATACCTGGAGTCGGCCCTGGACGGCACGGTGGTCACCACCCGCGTCGACGGCATGCCGCACCGGGTGCTGCGGACCGGCCTGGTCGAGAAGCTGGAAAGCGGTTCGCGGGCAAGGGGTTTCACCGCCGCGGTACGCAACGCCGCCAAATTCAAGCAGATGTCGCAGATGAGCTGGCGGTCGATGATCACCGACGGCCTGGCCATGCGGCACGGCAAGGAACTCACCTGGTCACAGGTGGTGATGGCGGCCAACACCCCGATGCTGCTCAAGGCCGGACTGGTCGAGGGCAACACCGACGCCGGTGTCCTGGCGTCCGGGCAGGTGGCCGGCATCCTGGACGACCTGCCGTCATGCGCCGAGTTGATCGAGTCGATCGTGGCCGAGGCGATCGAGCATCTTCAGGCCGCATCGAAGCTAGTGGAGTAGTTGACGCGTGTCGACTAGGCTCTTTCAGCTATGTCGACCGTCGAGCAGGAACAAGCGACCTCCGGGTCCGCCGCGACGCACGCACTGCCCGATCCGGGTGAAGCGGTGCCCAAGCTTGCGCTACCCACGATCGGGATCTTCCTCGCGTCCCTGACCGCCTTTGTGACCTGCACAGTCGGCTACATCAACGGATGGTCACCCTGGTGGGTGACCATTCCGGTGAACGCCGCGGTGACGTTCGTGATGTTCACCGTCGTGCACGACGCGTCGCATTACTCGATCAGCTCGGTTCGCTGGGTCAACGGCCTGATGGGGCGGCTCGCCTGGCTCTTCGTCGGTCCGGTCGTCGCGTTCCCGTCGTTCGGGTACATCCACATCCAGCATCACCGGCACTCCAACGACGACGACCAGGACCCGGACACCTTCGCCTCGCACGGCAAGTGGTGGCAGTTGCCGTTGCGCTGGTCGATGGTGGAGTACTTCTACCTGCGCTACTACCTGCCGCGCGCCCGCAGCCGCCCGGTCATCGAGGTCGCCGAGACGGTGCTGATGATGGTCCTGAGCCTGACCGGGCTGGCCGTGGCCGTCGCGACCGGCAACTTCTGGATCCTGCTCGTCGTATTCCTGATCCCACAGCGCATCGGGCTGACCATCCTGGCGTGGTGGTTCGACTGGCTGCCCCACCACGGACTCGAAGACACGCAGCGCACCAACCGCTACCGGGCGACCCGCAATCGCGTCGGCGCCGAATGGCTGTTCACTCCGGTTCTGCTGTCGCAGAACTACCACCTGGTGCATCACCTGCACCCGTCGGTGCCCTTCTACCGCTACCTGCGGACGTGGAAGCGCAACGAAGAGGCTTACCTGGAGCGCAACGCCGCCATCAACACGGTCTTCGGCCAGCAGCTCAACCCCGACGAGTACCGGGAGTGGAAGGAACTCAACGGCCGGCTGTCCAAGCTGCTTCCGGTGCGAATGCCCTCGCGATCCAGTTCGCCGCACGCCGTGCTGCACCGCATCCCGGTCGCGTCGGTAGACCCCATCACCGCCGACAGCACCCTGGTCACCTTCGCCGTGCCCGAGGACCTGCAGGACGCGTTCCGGTTCGAACCGGGCCAGCATGTCACGGTGGTGGGCGCTGAAGGCGTTCGTCGCAACTACTCAATCTGCGCGCCGGCAACGCGCGCGCAGCTGCGGATCGCGGTCAAACACATTCCCGGCGGCGCTTTCTCGACGTATGTGGCTGAGCAACTCAAGGCCGGTGATGTGCTCGAGCTGATGACGCCGACCGGCCGGTTCGGCACCCCGCTGCATCCCTTGCACCGCAAGCACTACGTCGGCCTGGTGGCCGGCAGCGGTATTACGCCGGTGTTGTCAATCGTGGCAACGACTTTGGAGATCGAGACGGAGAGTCGGTTCACGCTGATCTATGGCAACCGCACCAAGGAATCGACGATGTTCCGCGCCGAACTGGACCGCCTCGAGTCGCGTTATGCCGACCGGCTGGAAGTCCTGCACGTGCTGTCTGGGGAGTCGTTGCACGCTCCGGAGCTGCGTGGCCGGATCGACCGCGACAAACTGAACCTGTGGCTGACCGGCAACCTGCAGCCGGACCACGTCGACGAGTGGTTCATCTGCGGCCCGATGGAGATGACCACCGCCGTTCGCGAGACGTTGCTGGAGCACCGGGTGGACGCCGAGCGCATTCACCTGGAGCTTTTCCACGGCTTCGAAACTGGTTCTGCCGCACAGCATTCCTATGAGAGCGCGACGGTGACGTTCCGGCTGTCCGGGAAGCAGTGGACGTACGATCTGACCCCCGGCGACTCGATCCTCGAGGGCGCGCTGCAGGTGCGCGACGACGCGCCGTATGCCTGCATGGGCGGCGCGTGCGGAACCTGCCGGGCGAAGTTGATCGAGGGCAATGTCGAGATGGACCACAACTTCGCGCTCGGGCAGGCCGAGCTGGACGCCGGTTACATCCTTACTTGCCAGTCGCATCCGACCACGCCGTTCGTCTCGGTCGACTACGACGCCTGAGGATCGCTTCTCCCGTTTCGCCGAGTGTGAATCGCACGACGCGACACGCCGCCAGAGCGTCGTCGAATTCCCACTCGCGGGAGTGACCGGCGCCATCGCCTTCCGGGCGCCACTCGCACCCCGAGTCCTTTGCCGAGCGTGAATTCTGCGACACAACACGCCGATTCGGCGTCATAGAATTCACACTGGCGCGGCGTGCGGGGTCGCGGGGGCCCGGGGTCACCAGCGCCATCCGGCAGCCTGCATCGCCGCGACAACCCGGCTGACGAATGTCGCCTCCCGGTAGCGGAGCAGGTCGCTGCTCACCCTGACGATTTTCCAGCCCAAATCGGCCAACGCGGTATACCGGTCGATGTCCCGGTCACGTTGGTCCGAGTCCGTCCAGTGCTGCGGCCCGTCGTACTCGATACCGACGCGCAGCTCCTCGTAGCCCATGTCGACACGCGCCACGAAGTACCCGTATTCGCCGCATACCCTGACCTGCGTCTGGGGTTTCGGCAGCCCCGCATCGATCAACGCCAATCGGGTCCGCGTCTCCTGCGGTGATTCGGCCCCTCCGTCGACCAACGGCAATATCCGGCGAAGTCTCACCAGACCACGCGCGCCTCGATGCTCGGCGATCACAGCTTCCACGTCGGCAACCTTCAGATCGGTCGCGTTCACGAGAGCATCGAGGCGCTGGACCGCGTGCAACCGCGTAGCGGTTCGTCTGCCGATATCGAAGGCTGTGCGCGCGGGGGTGGTCACCGTAATTCCTTCTACGGTCAGCACTTCGTGCGGCGCAAGGGTATCGCTATGAACCACGATGCGCGGCGGCGGTTTTCGATTGTCGTGCACCAGCTCGGCATCGAGTGACGGGCTGACCCATTTAGCGCCGAGTAGTGCTGCCGCCGAGTTGCCGGCGACCACCGCACGACGGCGTGACCACAACCACGCGGCATGCGCGCGCTGGCCGGCTGTCAGCTCGATGCCGGCCGCGCCGTAGACGCCGGGGTAAACGGGCTCGTACAGCGTCCGCATGGCGCGCTCGGGAATGACCCCAGCAGCTAGCGCTTCAACGCCGAGAAACGGCCAGTCCATCTGCGGATGCTGTCACCCGACGGACGATCCCCGCGGTCGCCCATCCCCACCCCGCCCGAGTGTGAACTTCACGACGCGACTCGCCGAGGAAGCGTCGTGAAACTCGCACTCGGCGCCGAAGGGAGGGTCTCAGAGACGCTCGATGATGGTCACGTTCGCGGTGCCGCCACCCTCGCACATCGTCTGCAGCCCGTAGCGGCCACCGATGCGCTCCAGGGTGTTCAGCATGGTGGTGAACAGCTTGGCGCCAGTGGCGCCCAACGGGTGCCCGAGTGCGATCGCGCCGCCGTTGGGGTTGACCCTCTCCGGGTCCGCTTTGATCTCCTTGAGCCAGGCCATGACAACCGGTGCGAACGCCTCGTTGATCTCGACGGTGTCGATGTCGTCGATGGACAGGCCCGTCTTCTCCAGCGCGTAACGGGTGGCCGGGATGGGCCCGGTGAGCATGAACACCGGGTCGGCACCGCGGGTGCTGATGTGGTGGATGCGGGCGCGCGGCGTCAGACCGTGATCTTTGACGGCCTGCTCGGACGCCAGCAGCACTGCGGATGCTCCGTCGGAAATCTGGCTGGCCATCGCCGCGGTCAACCGGCCGCCTTCGACCAGCGTCTTCAATCCGGCCATTTTCTCCAACGACGATTCCCGCGGGCCTTCGTCCACCCGGAAAGCACCGGTTTCGGTTTCGACAGAGAGGATCTCGTTGTCGAAGTTGCCGCCGCGGATCGCCGCGAATGCCCTTTCGTGGCTATTGAGCGAGTACTGCTCCATCTCTTCCCGCGACAGGTTCCACTTCTCGGCGATCATCTCCGAACCGCGGAACTGCGAGATCTCCTGGTCGCCGTACCTGTGCAGCCACTGCTTGGATTCGTTTGTGGGCGAGGTGAATCCGAACTGCTCGCCGACGGTCATCGCCGACGAGATCGGGATCTGGCTCATGTTCTGCATGCCACCGGCCACAATCAGATCCGCGGTGCCCGACATAATCGCTTGCGCGCCAAAAGAAATGGCCTGCTGGCTGGAGCCGCACTGCCGGTCGACGGTGACACCCGGCACCTCTTCCGGATAGCCGGCGGCCAGCCACGACAGGCGCGCGATGTTTCCGGCCTGGCCGCCGATGGCGTCCACGCAACCGGCGATCACGTCGTCGACGGCGGCCGGGTCGACGTCCACCCGGTCCAGCAGTCCACGCCACCCGAGGGCACCGAGGTCGACGGGATGAACACCGGCCAACCCGCCCCCACGCTTGCCAACCGCGGTACGCACCGCGTCGATGACATAGGCCTCGGAATACCCAGCCATGTTCAATTCCCTTCTTTCGCGATTCCGCCCAAAACAATGGCGAGATATTTCTGACCCACCTGCTGCGCGGTGAGCGGTCCGCCGGGTTGATACCAGCGCACCGACACCCACGTGGTGTCCCGGATGAAGCGATAGACCAGGTCGACGTCCAGGTCGGGCCGGAAGTAGCCCTCCTCGATGCCCTGGTGGAGCAGGTCGACCCACATCTTGCGCTGCTGCTTGTTGCGCTCGTCAAGGTAGGAAAATCGTGGTTGCGACGAAAGTCGTTGCGCCTCATCCTGATAGATGACGACCTGGGCGTGCCGATGCTCGATCGCTTCGAACGACGCCATGAACAAGCCCTTGAGTCGTTCCAGTGGGTTGGGTTCGTTGGCGACGATCTCGCGATAGCGTGCGAACAACCAGTCCAGGAACCCGCGCAGCAGCTCGTCGACCATCTCCTCCTTGGAGGCGAAGTGGTGGTAGAGACTGCCGGACAGGATGCCGGCCCCGTCGGCGATGTCGCGCACGGTCGTAGCGCGTAAGCCGCGTTCGGCGAACATCACCGCGGCGAGTCCCAGCAACTCGTCTCGGCGACTGTTAGCCTGGCCGGCCACGCGCTCCACCGGAACAGGATATCAACCAAGCGCTTGCTCGGCCAACGGCGGGGTCCGCGACGCGCCCGTCAAATTCATAGAAAACCCCCACGAATCGGCTCCGCAAACCGTTAGGGTCTGCCGTGACGGGCAGATTCGGCCAACGGGCGGCGGAGTCACTGGGGACGTTGTTGTGGTGAATTTTGCGGCGTTACCGCCGGAGATCAACTCTCTGCAGATGCTGGTCGGCGCGGGTTCTGCGCCCCTGCTGCAAGCCTCTACCGCCTGGTCGGGACTCGCCGACGAATTGAGTTCAGCGGCAGACTCTTTCACTAAATTGACCGCCAACCTGGCCGGCCAGGCCTGGCAGGGTCCTGCGGCGGAGGCCATGGTGGCCGCTGCGGGTCCATATTCTGCGTTTCTGAAAGTCGCCTCGGCCAAAGCCCACGGCAAAGCCGCCCAGGCCAAAGTGGTCGCCGGCGAGTTCGAGGCGGCGAGGGCCGCGATCATCCACCCTGAGGCCATCGCGGCGAACCGGAGCGCCTTCGTGCAGCTCATTCGCTCGAACCTGCTCGGGCTCAACGCGCCGGCGATCGCGGCCGTGGAAAGCATCTACGACCAGTTCTGGGCAGCCGACGTCGCCGCGCTGAGCAGCTACCACGCCGGCGCGTCGGCCGCCGCCGCACAGCTGGCGCCGTGGGCGGCCGCGATACCGGGCCTGGAAAACCTGGGTCTGGGCAACAACGGCACCGGCAACATCGGCAGTGGAAACCTCGGCAACGCCAACATCGGCAACGGGAACACCGGGGATGCCAACTTCGGTGGCGGCAACCGCGGCAACGCGAATCTGGGCAGCGGAAACGCCGGCAACGGCAACACCGGACTCGGCAACGGTGGCGCGGGCAACATCGGTCTGGGCAATCGTGGGCTGAGCGCCACTACCGGTAACAACATCGGGATGGGCAACATCGGCATCGGCAATGCCGGCATCGGCAACATCGGCAACGCCAACCAGGGCGGCGGCAACACCGGCAACAACAACATCGGCGGCGGCAACACCGGCAACAACAATCTGGGTTTCGGCAACACCGGTAACAACAACATCGGAATCGGCCTCACCGGGGACAATCAGCGTGGCATCAACCTTGCCGGCCTGCTCAACTCCGGTAGCGGCAACATTGGCATCGGCAACTCGGGCAACAACAACATCGGCTTCTTCAACTCCGGCAACGGCAACGTCGGCTTCTTCAGTTCCGGCATCAACACCGCCGACCCTGGCGCCCTCAACAGCATCGGTTTCGGCAATGCCGGTGTCGGCAACATCGGCTTCGGCAACAACGGAAGCGGCAACTTCGGATTCGGCAACTCTGGCACGTTGAACACCGGCATCGGTAACGCAGGCGGGTACAGCACCGGCTTCGGCAACACGGGTCAGGTCAACACCGGGTTCGAAAACTCGGGCAACTGGAACACCGGCGCCGAGAACGCGGGGTCCGCCAACACCGGTCTGTGGAATTCCGGCAACCTGAACACCGGCGCCGGAATCATCACCAATTCCGGTGCTACGAACTCCGGCTTCAACAACACGGGCACTAACGTCTCGGGCTTCAACAACACGGCGGTGGGTGGCGGTCAGATGTCCGGCTTCTTCAATTCCGTCAGCGGAGGCTCGGCGGCGAACAATCGGGTTTCCGGTTTCTTCAACAACGCCGTCACGGGACCGCTGAACGGTAATCCGTCGGGCGTCCTGGCCGGCTTCACCTCCGGCTTCTTCAACATGGGCACCGGGCTGGCCGGATTCTTCAGCATCACGCAACTGCTAAAGAACATTTAAATTCATTTTCGCCCGGTGCCCCGCGGGCCATCGGACAAGATCAATTGTGCCGAGCCTGACGGTGGTCAGCAGCAACCGCGAGCCGCCGGTTAAAGCCGCGGAACGCACTCTCCATCTAGAAATTGCGGGACTTTCAGCAAAACGACACATGTTCAACAGCGGAGTCGTATCGTCTGTCGCGTCGGGTAAGGCACCGTCATATATGACGGGGTTAACGGAGGTCAGCGCTGTGAACTTTTCGGTCCTTCCACCAGAGATCAACTCTTTGCGGATGTTCCTCGGCGCTGGGTCAGCGCCCATGCTCGAAGCCTCGGCGGCGTGGTCGGGTCTGGCCGAAGAACTGGGATCCGCGGCCGACTCGTTTTCCTCGGTGACCGCCGGGCTGACCAGCCAGGCCTGGCAAGGCCCGGCAGCGGCGGCGATGACCAAAGCAGCCGCCCCTTACTCCACATTCCTGCGGGCCGCTTCCAGTCGCGCCCTCACCGCCTCCGTCGGCGCCAAAGAGATCGCCAGCATTTACGAGGCGTGCAAGTCCGCCATCGTCCATCCCGAGGTCATCGCGGCCAACCGGAAAGCCTTCGTCCAAGCGGTCCGCACCAACGTCTTTGGATTCAATGCACCGTTCATCGCCGCTGCCGAAGCTGCCTATGAGGAATTCTGGGCCACCGATGTCGCCGCAATGGTCGGCTACCACGGCGGAGCTTCAACAGTGGCCGCGCAACTGTCGTCCTGGCAGCAGACGCTGAAGGGCCTGCCCGGTATCGGACAGCTGTTGGGCGGCACCCCGGGCGCAGCGACAGCCGCCCCGGGGGACCCGAACATCGGCATCGGCAATAAGGGCGGCGGCCTCAACGTCGGCAACGGCAACACCGGCAACAACAACATCGGTAATGGAAACAAGGGCAATCTGAACTTCGGTGGCGGAAACACCGGCAACTCCAACATCGGCAGCGGCAACAGAGGCTTCAATTCCGGGGGAGCGGGAAACAACAACTGGGGCTTCGGGAACTTCGGTAACGACAACATCGGCTTCGGAAACCGCGGCAACACCGCCAGCAGCTCCAACCCTGGCGCTAACTTCGGCATAGGAAACTTCGGCAACGGGAACTTCGGTCTCGGCAACCGTGGCGACCTCAATGTCGGCGGTGGCAATACCGGGAATGGCAATGTCGGGTTCGGGCTCACCGGGAACAAGTTGGTCGGTGTCGGCGGGGCTTACTTCGACTCGATCAACGGAACCTTCCACTTCGACGGCTTGAACTCCGGCACCGGCAACATCGGTTTGTTCAACTCTGGTACCAACAACATCGGTTTCTTTAATTCGGGCGACGGGAATGTCGGCCTCTTCAGTTCTGGCTTCCACGCGGCGTCCGATCCTAGCTTCGGCAAGATTCAAAGCCTGGGCATCGGTAACTCAGGCTTCGGCAACATCGGCATCGGAAACACCGGCAGCGGAAACTTCGGCTTGGCGAACTCGGGTCAACTCAACACCGGCTTCGGCAACTCGGGCGGCGAGAATACTGGTTTCGGCAACTCGGGCAGCCTGAACACGGGTTGGAACAACTCGGGCAGTTTCAACACGCTGGACGGGAACTCGGGCAACACAAACACCGGACTCTGGAATTCAGGCAACTTCAACACCGGGGTAGGGTCGAGTACGGACGTTGCGGCTACTACGTCGGGCTTCGGCAACACAGGCACTAACGTCTCCGGCTTCAACAACACGCCTACGGGGCCGAACGCGGGCAACGTATCCGGGTTCTTCAACAAGGCCAGTGGTGGAAGTCTCTCGAACGGCAGCATTTCGGGATTGTTCAACACGGGCGTCACGGGTCCCCTTCCGCCGTTCCCGAGCGGGTTCATCAGCGGGGCCAACAGTGGCTTCTTCAACTCAGGCACTGCGGTCGCGGGCTTCTTCAGCCTCACCCAGCTGCTGAAGAACCTGTAACACAGTCGCGTACCGAACGGCTGAGAATGCTCGCCGAGGCACCCCGCCTTGGCGAGCATTCTTTGGTGACGCTGTAGGCAGCCGCGGCTTTGCAATGGGCTGACTGACGAACTGACCACAGCTGCAGCATCTTTCACCTCGGTGACAGCAGGACTGACGGGACAGGCATGGCAGGGGGCAACGGCAATTCGGGCCTTGCCAACACCGGTTTCTGGAACTCGGGCAGCGTCTTTAACACCGCCAGCGGCGGCTCGGCCCTCAACGGCTACAGCTCCGGCTTCTCCAACACCGGCGTCCCTCGCACCGGCTACCTGTCGTAAGTGGCCGGGCTGAACTCCGGTCTGTTCAATCGGGGCTGCGGAATCTCCGGAATCTTCAACCTAACCGGCCCTGACCCGTACGCCTGCACCCCCCGTCACCTGCGCGAATTAATTAGCCAACATAAACTTTTGCGAAATGCCATGTGGCGTAGCCAAAGTGGCCGTAGTGTCAGCTGAGGTTTACACGACGGTGGTCATGGGGGTCCGCCGCGTATCAGCTGGGGGGCTAAAAGCGTGTCGAACTTTGCGGTGTTGCCGCCTGAGGTCAATTCGTTGCGGATGTTCATCGGCGCGGGCTCGGCGCCGATGATCGAGGCGGCAACAGCCTGGGCCGGTCTGGCCGACGAATTGTCCACCGCCGCGGAGTCGTTCTCAACGGTCACCTCCGGACTTACCGGCCAAGCCTGGCAAGGCCCGGCCGCGGCGGCGATGGCAGCGACTGCGGCGCCGTACGCCGGCTTTCTCAATGCCGCGGCGGCCAAGGCACTGCTCGCGTCCGGTCAAGCCAAAGCGGTGGCAAGCACTTTCGAAACCGCGCGCGCGGCCACGGTCCATCCGCTTGCGGTCGAGGCAAATCGCAATGCATTCGTTCAACTGGTGCGCTCGAACTTCCTGGGACTCAACGCGCCGGCGATCGCGGCGGCCGAGAGCGTCTACGAAGAGATGTGGGCCGCAGACGTCTCGGCGATGTCGGGCTACTACACCGGCGCGTCGGCGGCGATCACCGACCTGATCCCGATTCCCGCTGGGCTGCAACAAATCATCAATACACTGCCCAACCTGGGCCTCGGTAACCTGGGCAACGCCAACATCGGTGGCGGCAACGTCGGTGGCGGCAATGTCGGCAACGGGAACCTCGGCAGCTCAAACCTGGGCGGCGGCAACAACGGCAGCAAGAACATCGGCAGCGGCAACGTCGGCGACGGCAACATCGGTGGCGGCAACTTCGGCCAGAACAACATCGGCTTCGGAAACAGCGGGCTGGGCAACGGTTTTCGGTTCGCCGGCGACGGTGACCACAACGTCGGTTTCGGCAATAGCGGCAACCACAACTTCGGGCTGGGGAACAGTGGCGACCGAAATGTGGGCGGCGGCAACACCGGCAACCACAACATCGGCTTCGGCCTCACCGGCGACAACCTGGTCGGTCTCGGCAACATCTACCTCGACCGGTCGACCGGCCAGTTTGTGTTCAACGGCCTGAACTCCGGCAGCGGCAACATCGGCCTGTTCAACTCCGGCAACAACAACATCGGCTTCTTCAACTCCGGCGACGGCAACGTCGGCCTCTTCAGTTCCGGCTCAAACGCATTCGCGCCGGGCAGCCTGAACAACATCGGCCTGGGCAACTCCGGCACCGGCAACCTCGGACTGGCCAACGCCGCTTACGGCAACACCGGATTCGGCAACGGCGGCAGCGTCAACACCGGCTTCGCCAACGGGGGCAGCGTCAACACCGGCTTCGGCAACGCGGGCAGCTGGAACACCGGCTGGGACAATGCCGGCCTGGCGAACACCGGAACCGGGAACTCGGGTGACGTCAACACCGGGCTGTGGAACTCGGGCGACGCGAACACCTGGGTGGGCGCGACCACCGACAGCGGCGCCACCAATTCCGGTTTCCTGACCGCGGGCGAGGGCACATCGGGATTCTTCAACTTCGCCAGTGGCCCAGCAAGCGGCTTCCTCTCCGGGATCGGGAATATCGCCGGCGGCGCACCCGATGTGAACGGCAGGGGCTCGGGCTTCTTCAACTTCGGCCTCCCGACCCCGGTGAGCACCGATCCCCTCGACGGCGTATCAGCCGGCTTCAACTCCGGACTGCTCAACTTCGGTTCGCAGTTGTCCGGGATCTTCAGCCTCGGCCGCCTGCTGGGCTAGCCTCCCGGCGCGCCGAGAGTGAAATCCAGTACATGACAGGCCGATTGGCCGTCGTGCCGTTCACACTCGGCACCCCGAAACGGCTCAGCGCACGGAGACTTGCGGCGGGTCCTGCGCGACATCGGATTTGACGCTCATGAAGCTCCGGACGACTCCGGTCTTGTCGCCACCCGATTTGGTCCTGGCCGTCAGCGGGAACAGCACGTCGCCGCTGTAACGCGCCTCGAGGTGGTAGGGATCGAAGAAGCTGAGCTTGAGCGCGCTGGTGTCCGGCGGTCCCCAGGTGACGGTGCCGTCCACGATGTCTGGATCGCGGGCACGCTGAGGGCAGTTGGGCGGCGCCAATTGCGTGGACTTCGTGCAGTCGGACAGGGCCGCAGTGATTGCCGACATCGTCGCCGACTGCCCTGCGTCGCTCAGGGCGAAGTCGAAGTCGTTGAAATAGCCGCCCGTCGCCGAGAGCCCGTCGAGTAGATACGGCTTCTTCTGCTTGACAGCAAGATTCGCGTTGTTGCTCGACGCGTCGATGTAGCCCGGGAACACATAAACCGGGGCGGTGCCGACGGGACTGCCGAAGAAGAGCAAGGTCTTGAGCGCGTCATTGTCGACGGTGCCGAGCGGTTCGATCTTGGTCGCCGCGTGCTCGAGCTTCCATGACTTGCCGGACTTCTTGACCGACATCGTGACGTCGGAGGTGTTCTCCCCGAATTTCGCCACGACGTGCACCCGGGCGAATCCCAGGCTGTGCTCGGAGTCGTCGCTGAGTATCTTGACGCCGCTGATGGGCCAGCGCGCAATCTGCTTCTTCAGGATGGCGTCGGTCAGGAATTGGTCGGATCCCGGTTGGTCGCTGCTGTAGCTCAACGCCGCGGCGGCGTCTCCCCGCGCCAGCGCGTCCAGGTACCCCTTCACTGCATCACCGGCTTTACCCGATCCACTGTCGCCGGTCGACGCCAGCGACACGACGAGCACCACTGCGAGGATCACCGCCGCAGCAGCACACAGGGCGATGATGAGCGGCTTGCGGTTCCGCCCAGGCGCAGGACCGAACTGACCAGGCATCGGAGGGCCCACCGGCCACGCGTGCTGACCCGGCGGAGGCGGGGGACCCGGCGGGAACATCGGTCCCGGAGGCGATGCCGGCCCCGGAGGGGCAGGCCACGCCGGCGGGATCGGCGCAGGGTTGGGAGGCAGCCAGGCAGCCTGGGTCGCGCCGTCTGCGGGATTCGGCGGATGTTCCCATGGTCCCGGATCCGGCCTGTAGGTCACTGAACGACCCCTACCAGCAATGAGATTCTGCGCATCAATTCCCCCGGGTGTGAACGGCGTCGACCAGACAGGGCACCGTGTGAACTGGCTCTTAGTCTAAGACGCACTCAAGGGTTAAAAATGCGCGGATTTTCCGCGCCCAGCTCAGGCGTGCTGATTGGAAACCGAAATCACTTCGCCGGTCAGATAACTCGAGTAATCGCTAGCCAGGAAGGCGATCGTGGCGGCCACTTCCCACGGTTCGGCGGCACGCCCGAACGCTTCCTGAGCCTCCAGCCGATCCAACAGCTCGGCTGAGGTGGTCTTGTCCAGAAACTTGTGCCTGGCGAGACTGGGCGACACCGCATTGATCCGCACCCCGTACTCAGCGGCTTCGATTGCGCTGCAACGGGTTAAAGCCATGACGCCGGCTTTGGCGGCAGCATAGTGCGACTGTGAGTGCTGGGCGCGCCAGCCCAGCACGCTGGCATTGTTGACGATCACACCACCGTGCGGCGCGTCGCGGAAGTACCGCAATGCCGCTCGGGTGGCCCGGAACACCGACGTCAGCGAGACGTCCAGCACGCGGTCCCACTCCTCGTCGGTCATGTCCGCCACCGGCGTCTGCCCGCCCAGCCCGGCGTTGTTGACCAGCACATCGAGCCGGCCGAACCGCGCCGTGCACGACGCGATCAGCGCGTCGACCTGGGCGGTGGACGTCACATCGCACACCACGTGCTCCACCCGGCCCAAGCCCAGAGCGGCCAATTCCGCGGCGGTCTCCCCCAGCCTGCGCTCGTGGTGATCGGAGACCAGCACATCGGCACCCTCCGCCAGCGCCCGGCGCGCCGTGGCCGAGCCGATACCGGTGCCCGCGGCAGCGGTCACCACCACCACTTTGCCCTGCAGAAGCCCGTGTCCCGCAATCTCTTCCGGGACTTCCGACAAGCTCACCCTTTGACCTCCCTCGGCAGACCGAGCACCCGCTCGGCAATGATGTTGCGCTGAATCTCGTTGGATCCGCCGTAGATGGTGTCGGCGCGAGTGAACAGAAAAAGCCGCTGCCATTCGTCGAACTCGCCGTCGTCCAGCGTCAGCCCGGGCTTGCCGATCACGTCCATCGCGAGCTCGCCCAGCGAGCGATGCCAATTGGCCCACAACAACTTCGACACGTTGTCCTGACCGGGTCGCTCGACATCCATAGTGGCCAGGGCGTACGACCGCATGGCACGCAAACCCGCCCAGGCCCGGGTCAGCCGCTCCCGGATGAACGGATCGTCGGCGGCGCCGGTGCGCTGGGCGAGCGCGGCCAGATTGGAAAGCTCACGGGCATAGACGATCTGCTGGCCCAGCGTCGAGACACCGCGCTCGAAGGTCAGCGTCCCCATCGCGACCCGCCATCCGTCGCCCGGCTGGCCGACCACCAGCGACGCGTCGGTGCGGGCGTCGTCGAAGAACACCTCGTTGAACTCGGCGGTACCGGTGATCTGAATGATCGGCCGCACCTGAACACCGGGTTGATCCAGCGGCACAAGAAGATAGGACAGCCCCGCGTGCCGCTTGGAACCCTTCTCGGTGCGCGCGACCACGAAACACCACTGGGACAGGTGCGCCAGCGACGTCCAGACCTTCTGGCCGTTGATCACCCACTGGTCGCCGTCGAGTTCGGCGGTGGTCGAGACGTTGGCCAGGTCACTGCCGGCGCCGGGCTCGGAGTATCCCTGACACCACAGCTCAGTCACGTCGAGGATGCTCGGCAGGAAGCGCTGCTGCTGCTCGGGGGTCCCGTAAGCGATCAGCGTCGGGCCGAGCAACTCCTCACCGAAGTGGTTGACCTTGTCCGGGGCATTGGCGAGGGCGTATTCCTCGTAGAACGCGACCCGGTGTGCGGTCGAAAGCCCGCGGCCGCCGTGCTCTACCGGCCATCCCAGGCAGGTGAGCCCCGCCTTCGCCAGGTGCTGGTTCCACGCGCGGCGTTCTTCGAACGCTTCGTGTTCCCGCCCCGGCCCACCGAGACCCTTCAATGCCGCGAATTCGCCGACCAGATTGTCGGCCAGCCACTGGCGGACCTCCGCCCGGAACTCTTCGACGTCCTGCATCCCTGTAGGCTAACCTACCAAGCACTTGCTTTGTTAGGAGCCTCCGATGACCAGCGATCCCCGGACGATCCCGGCGGCGCTGGATCGTTTTGCGCGTGAACTGCCCGACCACGACGCACTGATCACCGACGACCGCAGCTTCACCGCCGCTGCCCTGCGCGACGAGGTGCACCGGGCCGCAGCCGCGCTCATCGCGCTCGGCGTCGAATCGCAAGACCGGGTGGCCATCTGGTCACCGAACACCTGGCATTGGGTGGTGGCATGCCTGGCCATCCACCACGCGGGGGCGGCGATGGTGCCGCTGAACACGCGTTATACCGCCGCTGAAGCGTCCGACATCATTGCGCGCACCGAAGCGCCGGTGCTGTTCGCTGCGGGTGAATTCCTCGGCATCGAGCGGGCCGCCGCCCTCGACCGCGCGGCGCTTCCCGCGCTCCGTCATGTCGTGCGGATCCCGATCGACAAAGAGGACGGCACCTGGGACGACTTCATCGCCGGCGGTACCGACCTCGCCGCCGTCGAAGCCCGCAGCGCCGCCGTCTCCCCCGACGACGTCAGCGACATCCTGTTCACCTCCGGCACCACCGGCCGCAGCAAAGGCGTGCTGTGCGCGCACCGGCAGTCGCTGGCGGCGTCGGCCTCCTGGGCCGCCAACGGCAAGATCACCAGCGCCGACCGCTACCTCTGCATCAACCCGTTCTTCCACAACTTCGGCTACAAGGCCGGCATCCTGGCCTGCCTGCAGACCGGCGCCACGCTGATTCCGCATCTGACGTTCGACCCGCTACGGACCCTGCAGGCCATCGAGCAGCACCGCATCACCGTGCTGCCCGGGCCGCCCACGATCTATCAGACCCTGCTCGATCACCCCGCACGTGGTGACTACGACCTGAGCTCGCTGCGGTTCGCGGTCACCGGTGCGGCCACCGTGCCGGTGGTGCTGGTGGAGCGCATGCAATCCGAACTCGACATCGACATAGTGCTGACCGCCTACGGGCTGACCGAGGCCAACGGCATGGGCACGATGTGCCGCGCCGAGGACGACGCGGTGACGGTCGCGACCACCTGTGGACGCCCGTTCGCAGACTTCGAACTGCGCATCTCCGAGACAGGTGGCGAAACGGGTGAAGTGCTGCTGCGCGGACCCAACGTCATGTTGGGCTATTTCGACGATCCCGAAGCCACCGCTGCCGCAATAGATTCCGACGGCTGGCTGCACACCGGTGACATCGGAATGGTCGACAACGCCGGCAACCTGCGCATCACCGACCGACTGAAGGACATGTACATCTGCGGCGGGTTCAACGTCTACCCCGCCGAGATCGAACAGGTGCTGGCCCGGATGGACGGCATCGCCGACGCCGCGGTGATCGGCGTCCCGGACCAGCGCCTGGGTGAGGTAGGGCGAGCGTTCGTGGTCACCCGGCCCGGCGCAGTCCTCGACGAGGCATCGGTAATCGCTTACACCCGTGAGCATTTGGCGAACTTCAAAGCACCGCGATCGGTGCGGTTCGTCGACGCGTTGCCGCGTAATGCCGGCGGCAAGGTGCTCAAACCACAACTGCGAGAGTTGGCCTAAATGGATCTAGATCTCGACGAAGAAACGCTGGCCTTTCAGGCCGAGGTGCGCGACTTTCTCGCGGCCAATCGCGAGCACATCCCGACGAAGTCCTACGACAACGCGGAAGGCTTCGCCCAGCACCGCGTTTGGGACAAGGTGCTGTTCGACGCCGGCCTGTCGGTGATCAACTGGCCCAGGAAATACGGTGGCCGCGAAGCGCCGCTGCTGCACTGGGTGGTCTACGAGGAGGAATACTTCCGCGCCGGCGCGCCCGGCCGTGCCAGCGCCAACGGGACCTCGATGCTGGCACCCACCCTGTTCGCGCACGGCACCGAAGATCAGCTGGACCGGGTGTTGCTGAAAATGGCCAGCGGCGAACAGATTTGGGCCCAAGCCTGGTCGGAGCCCGAGTCCGGCAGCGACCTGGCATCGCTACGGTCCACCGCCACCGAGACCGACGGCGGCTGGCTACTCAACGGGCAGAAGATCTGGAGCTCACGAGCACCGTTCGCAGACATGGGTTTCGGGCTGTTCCGCTCCGACCCCTCCGCCCAGCGCCACAACGGGTTGACGTATTTCATGTTCAACCTCAAAGGCGAAGGCATCACCGTGCGCCCGATCGTCCAACTCGGTGGTGACACCGGCTTCGGGGAGATCTTCTTCGACGACGTCTTTGTGCCCGACGACGACGTCATCGGGACCCCCAACGACGGCTGGCGTGCGGCCATGAGCACCTCGAGCAACGAGCGTGGCATGTCCCTGCGCAGCCCGGCCCGATTCCTGGCCGCCGCCGAGCGGCTGGTCCGCCTGTGGAAGGACAGCGGCTCACCGCCCGAGTTCGCCGAGCGAGTGGCGGACGGATGGATCAAGGCACAGGCCTACCGGCTGCAGACCTTCGAAACCGTCACCCGGCTGGCACATGGCGGAGAGCTGGGCGCGGAGTCCTCGGTCACCAAGGTGTTCTGGTCAGACCTGGACGTCGAGTTGCACCAGACCGCGCTCGACCTCCGGGGCGCCGACGGCGAGCTCGCCGGGCCCTGGACCGAAGGCCTGCTGTTTGCGCTCGGCGGCCCGATCTACGCCGGCACCAACGAGATTCAACGGAACATCATTTCCGAACGACTGCTGGGTCTACCCCGGGAGAAGCGCTGATGGAATTCGCGATAGACGAACAGCAGCGCGACTTCGCTGCGAGCATCGACGCCGCGTTGGGCGCCGCTGATCTACCCGCCGCAGTGCGGGCGTGGTCGGCCGGCGACACCGCACCCGGACTCAAGGTCTGGGAGCAACTGGCCAACCTCGGCGTGACCGCGCTGATCGTGCCGGAGCGCTACGACGGCATCGGGGCCTCGCCGGTGGATCTGGCGGTCGCGATGGAGCGCCTCGGCCGCTGGTGCGTGCCGGGCCCGGTCACCGAATCCATCGCCGTGGCACCGATTCTGCTTGCCGATGACCAGCGCAGCGCCGACCTGGCGTCCGGTGAGCTGACCGCCACCGTCGCACTGCCGCCGGAAGTCCCGCGTGCGGTCGACGCCGACAGCGCCGGTCTGGTGTTGCTGGCCGGTCAGGGCAGCGTGACCATGGGGACACCGGGCACGCGCCACGACTCCGTCGATCCCAGCCGCCGCCTCTATGACGTCACCGCCACCGGAGACGCCTGGTCGGCAAATACCGAGAAGGCCTACGAGTTCGGCGCATTGGCCACCGCCGCCCAGCTGATCGGTGCCGCCGAGGCACTGCTGGCCGGCAGCGTGGACTACGCGAAGCAGCGCACGCAGTTCGGCCGGGTGATCGGCTCGTATCAGGCGATCAAGCACAAACTCGCCGACGTGCACATCGCGATCGAGCTGGCCCGGCCGCTGGTGTACGGCGCGGCGGTGTCGTTGCAGCCGCGCGACGTCAGCGCGGCCAAGGTCGCCGCCGGTGAGGCGGGGCTGCTTGCCGCGCGTTCGGCTCTGCAGACTCACGGCGCCATCGGCTTCACCCAGGAGCACGATCTGTCGCTGCTGCTGTTGCGGGTGCAGGCTCTGCGATCGGCCTGGGGTACACCGGAATCGCACCGACGCCGAGTATTGGAGGCGCTGTCATGACCACCTCGGACGAACGGGAGATGCTGCGGGAAACCGTGGCGGCCCTGGTCACCAAGCACGCCGGTCCGGCAGCCGTGCGGGCCGCCATCGAGTCCGAGCGCGGGTACGACGAGTCACTGTGGCAACTGTTGTGCGAGCAAGTCGGCGCGGCGGCACTGGTAGTCCCCGAGGAACTCGGCGGGGCCGGCGGCGAACTGGCCGATGCCGCAACGGTTCTCCAGGAACTGGGCCGCGCGCTGGTGCCCTCGCCCCTGCTCGGCACCACGCTGGCCGAACTGGCCCTCCTGGCCGCACCGTCGCCGGACGAAGAGACGCTCGGCGCACTCGCTGAGGGCAGTTCCATCGGGGCGCTGGCGCTGGACCCGGACTACGTGGTCAACGGCGACATCGCCGACGTCGTGGTGGCCGCCGCCGACGGCCGGCTGACCCGGTGGACCCGGTTCAACACGTATCCCGTCGCCACCATGGATCTGACCCGTCGGCTCGCCCGGCTGGAACCCCAAGACACCGAGCCGCTGGGCGACGACCCGGGTCTGGCCGACATCGCCGCAATCCTGTTGGCGGCCGAGCAGATCGGCGCCGCGGAGCGCTGCCTGGACCTCACCGTCGAGTACGCCAAGAGCCGCGTGCAGTTCGGCCGTCCCATCGGCAGCTTCCAGGCGCTCAAGCACCGGATGGCCGACCTGTACGTCGTGGTCTCGGCGGCGCGCGCGGTCGTCGACGAGGCCTGCACCGCGCCGTCGGCCACCAACGCCGCCACCGCGCGCCTGGCGGCCACGGAGGCGCTGAATACTGTTACGGCCGAGGGGATTCAGCTGCACGGCGGCATCGCGATCACCTGGGAGCATGACATGCATCTCTATTTCAAACGCGCGCACGGCAGTACGCATTTGCTGGACTCGCCGCAACAGCTGCTGGGCCGATTGGAATCCGAAGTACTCTCAACATCGTGAACCAGGTCGCGCTGCGCGCCGGAATCCCACCGTTCTATGTGATGGACGTGTGGCTGGCGGCCGCCGAGCGTCAGCGCACCCACGGCGACCTGGTGAACCTGTCGGCCGGCCAACCCAGCGTGGGAGCCCCCGAACCGGTGCGCGCCGCCGCCGCGGCGGCCCTGCATCTCAACCAGTTGGGCTACACGGTTGCACTCGGTATCCCGGAGCTGCGCGCGGCCATCGCGGCCGATTACCAGCGTCAGCACGGCATCTCCGTGGAGCCCGACGCGGTGGTGGTCACCACGGGTTCCTCCGGCGGATTCCTCCTCGCGTTCCTGGCGTGCTTCGACGTCGGCGACCGCGTCGCAATGGCCAGTCCCGGTTACCCGTGTTATCGAAACATCCTGTCGGCGTTGGGATGTGAGGTGGTGGAGATTCCCTGCGGACCGGAGACGCGGTTCCAGCCCACCGCGCAGCTGCTCGCCGAGCTGGATCCCCCGGTTCAGGGCGTCATCGTCGCCAGCCCGGCCAATCCCACCGGCACCGTCATTCCGCCCGAAGAACTCGCCGCGATCGCCTCGTGGTGCGACGAGTCCGGCGCCCGGCTGATCAGTGACGAGGTCTACCACGGACTGGTGTACGAGGGCGCGCCGCAGACCAGCTGCGCTTGGCAGACATCGCGAAATGCGGTGATCGTCAACAGTTTTTCCAAGTACTTCGCGATGACCGGATGGCGGCTCGGCTGGCTGGTGGTGCCCACCGAGCTGCGCCGCGCAGTGGACTGCCTCACCGGGAATTTCACGATCTGTCCGCCGGTGCTGTCGCAGATCGCCGCGGTGTCGGCGTTCAGCACCGACTCGATCGCCGAGGCCGAGGCCAATCTGCAGCACTATTCCGTCAACCGCTCGATGCTGCTGGACGGACTGCGCCGCATCGGTGTCGACCGGCTGGCACCCACCGACGGCGCGTTCTACGTCTACGCCGACGTCTCCGACTTCACCACCGACTCGTTGACGTTCTGCTCGAAGCTGCTGGAAGAGACGGGCGTTGCGATCGCACCGGGCATCGATTTCGACCCGGCGCGGGGCAACTCCTACGTCCGGCTGTCGTTCGCCGGACCTACCAGCGACATCGAAGCGGCCCTAAGCCGAATCGGTTCCTGGCTGCCGAGCCAGTAGGGCGTCCACGCGGGCCTCGAGCCCGGCGGGGTCCGGCACGTCGATGCCGAACCGCTCGCGCAGGGTGCTCACCACCGTAGCCGCATCGTCCAGCAGGATCTTCTCGCTGCCGTCGGCGCGGTGAATCGTCAACACGCGCCCGGCCAGGTTCAATCGCGCGTCGTCGGTGACCGCGGCCACCATCAGACCGGTCACGAAGTGTGACGACGGGTGCGTCGAGACGTACCAGCTTCCGACCGTCAGATCGATTTGCGGCCGGGTTTGGGTGGTGAACTCATACAGCGGCTGCCACTGCTCACGGACCTGGGCCTGCAGGACCAATCCGTCGCCTCGATCTTCCAGACGGAACGGCTCATGCGGTGTCTGCTGTTCGCCGCCGATCGCCAGACGCAGCGGCGCGGTGGGCGTCTGCCCGCCGAAACCGACGTCGACCAGGTACGGCCCCTCGGAGTCAGGGAAGCTCACCGCCAGCAGGGTGTGTGTCTGGGCGGGAACCGGTGCGTCCGGCGGATTCATCCAGACCACCCGCCCCCCGAACCTGCGGACCTGAAAACCCAGGTCCGCCAACACATACCCCATCAAGCCGTTCTGCTCGTAGCAGTAGCCGCCGCGGCGGCGACGAACCAGCTTGTCGGCCAACGCATCCACGCTCAGATCGTCGACCGGTACGCCCATGAAGGGGTCGAGGTTCTCGAACGGAATGGTGCGGGTATGGGCGGTCACCAGAGCCTGCAGCACCTCCAGGGTCGGCTCGGTGGCACCGTCGTAACCGACACGGTCGAAGTACGCGTTCAGATCCACAGCCATGAAGCCATTCTGGCCTGAACCGCGACTACGCAGGGCCGGGTTCGCTACTGTTGACCTCGCGAAACAACCATCGCTGCGGAGGGGAAGCGTCGAATACATGCCAGAGGAAACCGACGGCGCGCCAGTCTCAGGCGGAATCGCTGACGAACTCACCGCGGCCGGGTTCGAGGACGCCCGGCAAGTCGGCCGTGGCGGCGCAGGGGTGATCTACCGCTGCTACGAGACGGCGCTGGGACGAAATGTCGCGGTCAAGGTCTTGCCGTCGCACTTCGACGAGGAGAGCAGGGAGCGATTTCTGCGTGAGGGCTACGCGATGGGCGGGCTCTCCGGGCATCCGAACATCACCCACATCCTGCGCGTAGGTATGACCGTCAACAACCGGCCCTACATCGTGATGCCCTACCACGCCGCGGATTCCCTCGCGGTCCGCCTGCGACACGAGGGGCCGGTGCCGTGGCCCGAGGCGCTGCGCATCGGGGTGAAACTTTGCGGGGCACTGGAAACGGCACACCGCAACGGCACGCTGCACCGCGACATCAAGCCCGCGAACGTGCTCATCAACGACTACGGCGAACCGCAACTGAGCGACTTCGGGATCGCCCACATCGAAGGCGGCTACGAGACTGCGACCGGGTTCTTCTCCGGCACCATCGACTACACCGCTCCCGAGGTGATGACCGGCAACCCAGCCACGGTAGCGGCGGACATCTACTCACTGGGCGCCACCATCTACGCGCTGATCGCCGGCAACGCCGCGCACGAACGTCGCAAGGGCGAGGACCTGATCGCGCAATACCTGCGGATCAGCTCCACCGGCATCCCGGACATGCGGCCGGACGGGATCCCCGACGCGGTGTGTTCCGCCATCGAGCATGCGATGTCGGTGGACCCGGAGAAGCGACCGGCGTCGGCGGAGGCGTTCGGCCGCGAGTTGCAGGCCGCGCAGCGCGCCAGTGGGCTGAAGCCGGACGCGATGGCCATCACCAGCATGGGCGACAACACCGGGCGCACGTCGGTCGCAACGCCCGGTGCCTCGGTGACTCCGCCGGCGGCGACCGGGGTGACGCGCCAGATCCCCCCGCCGGGTCCGGACGAAGGCCCCACTTCCGCCATCAGCCGGTCGATTCCGCCGCCGGCCGCCGAGCCTTCCGTTGCGCAGAACCCTGCCGAGGCGGCGAGAATCCTGCGCGATGCGCACGGCACCCATACGCAAGCGCAGGTCCCGCCGACGCCCGTCACACCGCCTCCAGGCAAGCCAGCGAACAACAAGAAGCTGCTACTGATCGGCGCGGCGGTGCTGGTCGTGCTGCTGTTGGTCGCCGGTGGCGTCTTCCTTGCAGTCTCGAAGGACAACAAGAGCACCAGCGCCAGCAGTCAACCGCGGACCCAGGCCCCGGTGGTGTGGAAGCCGATCACCAATGCGCGCATGGCGCGCGACGCGGTGGCGACAACGCAATCCGACGGCACCATCTGGATATTCGGTGGCGTCGGAAGCGACGGCAACGTCACCGGGCGACACGAGGGATACGACCCGGCCATCGACGAGTGGAAGGGCGGCGACGATCTGCCCGTCCCGGTTCAGCGCGCCATGGCGGTCACGTGGCAGGGCAACCCGGTAGTGCTCGGCGGCTGGAAGACCACCGGAACCAAACCCGTTGCGACCGATCAGGTTTGGCGGGTGGTGAACAGCCACTGGGTGGAGTTGCCGCATCTGCTGCAGCCCAGGGCGGCCGCGGCCGCGGCGGTCGTCGGCGACCGGATCATCGTCACCGGTGGCGTAGACGCGAGCGGTGCACTGCTGAACACGACCGAAGTCTTCGACGGCAATTCCTGGACGCTGGGCGCGCCGCTGCCGACGCCGCGCCAGCTGCTCGCCGCGGCCACTAACGGCAAATTGGTGTACGTCGTCGGCGGAGCGAGTGGAAGCACGGATTCGGCCGCGGTCGAGGCGTATGACCCGGACGCGAAGACGTGGTCCACGTTGCCGCCGTTGCCGAGGCCGCGCAGCGACCTCGGCGTGGCGATCGCCGACGGACGCCTGGTGGCGGTCGGCGGCCAGTCGGGCGGCGAAGTCCTCAAGAGCGTGTCGGTATTCGACCTGATGGCCAAGACCTGGGACGGACTGCCCGACATGGCAACCGCGCGGCACGGGATGGCTGTCGCCGCCGTCGAGAAGACGGTGTACGTGATCGGTGGGGCGACCGGGCCCGGCGATCAGCAGGTGGTCTCCGCGGCCGAAGCGCTCACCCTGCCGGCACGCAAGACGCAGCCCGCTGCGCAGTGGCGCAGCCTGCCGGACGCGAAGAGCCCGCGGCTGATGATGGCGTGGACGGTGCAGGGCGACAAAATCTGGGTGATCAGCGGGTTGTACAACGGCACAGTTCTGACCACGGTCGAAAGCTATGACCCGCGCAGCGGGGTCTGGGAGACCGGTCCGCCGTTGCCCATCGGGCTGCATCACGCGACGGCGGCGACGTACCGCAACGAGGTGGTGGTGCTCGGCGGCGCCAGCGACAACATCGCCGACGCCTCCAACAAGGTCTTCGCGCTGCGCGGCGGCAGCTGGGTCGAGTTGCCGAGCCTGACCCACGCCCGGGCCGCGCCGGCCGCCGCGGTGGTCGGTGACAAGCTGGTGGTCGTCGGTGGGCAGAACGCCAAGCAACTGGTGACCCAGACCGAGGTCTTCGACGGTACGTCGTGGAAGGACGCGGCCAAGATGCCGACGCCGCGCGAGCACCTCGCGGCGGTGTCGGACGGCACGTACATGTACACCGTGGGCGGCCGGTTCCTGTCGGCCGACAAGAACTCCGCGGCGTTCGAGCGGTACGACCCGCAAGCGGACGCCTGGACCAAGTTGGTCGACATGCCGACCCCGCGCGGAAGTTACGGCGCCACGTTCATCGACGGGCGGGTCGTGGCGGTCGGTGGTGAAGAGCCGACCCAGGTGCTGGCCGTGGTGGAGTCCTACGACATCGCCGACGGCAAATGGTCGACGCTGCCACCGATGCCGACCGCACGCCACGGCGAGGCGGTGGCGACCGTCGGGCACACCATCTACGTGATCGGCGGCGCGAACCGGCCGTCCCACGAGGGCGGCACTGCCACCGTCGAGGCGCTGGACTTCATGTAGCACTTTTGGGGGCTTGTTTTATTTTTGTGGAATATGGGGATTCGCTCCAGACGGCCGCATACAGCAAACCGCCTAGCAATGGAGCTCACCATGAGTACCAGCAACATCGTGTTGATCGTGATCGCCGCACTGGTCGTCATCGCGGTGATCGTCGCACTGGTCGTCGTGTCCACCCGGGCCAAACGGCGTCGGCAGATTCAGCAGGCCGAGGAGATCCGCGAGCAGGCCAGAGTGGAGTCCGCCCGGGTCGAGCGCCGTGAGGCGCTGGCGGAGGAAACAGCCGCACGGGCCCGTGCCGCCCAGGCGGAGGCGGAGGCCAAGGCCGCCGAAGCCAAGCGTCTGCAGGATCGGGCGGCCGAGCATCAGAGCGAGGTCGCGGCGTCGCGTGAGCAGCTGGACGAGCAGTGGAAGCGCGCCGACACCATCGACCCGAACACCAGGCTGGAGAACGCCGAGCAGTCCCAGGCGCGGGACGAGGTTGTCACCCGCGAGGGTGCCTACGGCGACACCGATCACTACCGCGGGGCGCGTACCTAGCCTGGGCAACGCGGCGACAGGCCGTCAGTCGAAGAACAGCTCGCCGAAGCTGTTCTTCGGCTGACGGCCTGAAAGCTGTTGCACCACCCATTGATTCATCGAGACGCCCTGTTCGGTGGCTTCGATAGCGAGCCGGGTATGTAAAGCGCGCGACGTCCTGACGACGAACGTGCCGCTGTAGCCGCGCTCGGTCAGCGGCGGCGGTGCATCCCTGCCCTCCTCCCGGCAGGCCTTGGGGTGCTGTTCGACTGCCTTCGTCACCAGTGCGACAGCCCGCTGAGCCGCTGGCGCCCGTTCGGTCAGAAACGGCAATTCCAGGCACCTGGCCAGGTATTCGTGGCCTTCGGAACACCATTCGACGCGGAACGTGTAGCGGTTCACGCTGAACTGAGTAACACGGGGGCGTTGCTGTCACCAGTCACCATGTCCGACAGCTACACCGTCTTGACCACAACAGCCACACTGGCCCCGCGAAACTTGGGCACAAGTCCTTATAGAAGTTGATATCGCCGGTGATATCGACGTGCCGCCGACGCAAGCCGCAGCTCATCGCTCCGGCACTGAGTGATATCGAAGGCGATATCACATTCGAGATTGACTCATGCCTCGTCTTCCAGAGACGCAAGTGACACGTGTGACCACTGTCGTGCGTGACAGTCCGATTCGCGCTACACCTCAGCGGCCCGGCGGCGGCCCGGGGTCCAGCGGGCCGATCGGGTCAGCACTCGCGTGGCTGCCCGTCTTGGGGCCGATGTCAGACACCTGCCACCCCGAGCCGGCTTTGTTCACGGTGACCTGCAGCAGGATCAGCGACACCCGCGACTTGGGGTTCTGCAGGTTGCGTGTCGTCTGGGCGGCGGACACCACCACCTGATACACCTGCCCGGGCTGGGCCACCGCATCGGTCGCAAGCACCTCACCCGAGGACGTGACCTGCGCCTGCATCATGATGCCCTTGAGTAATTCGGTGGCGTTGACGTACTTGTCCTTCAACGTCTGCGACACCCCCTCTTCGACGGAACGGAAGAAGGCGTCGGGATCCTCGAAGGTGTAGGTCAGCGACTTCAGCGCGTAGTCCTTGGCGAGCTTGGCCGCGGCCTCGCGATCGGAGTCAGCTTGCCGCACTGCGGCCAGTTCACCGGTCACGGCCCGGTATTTGTCGAACCCGAACCACCCGGCCGCGACGACCGCGACCAGGACCAGCACAACGATTCCGAACCGCCTGCCGCGCAACCGTTTCGGGTGATCCTCAACGGGGGTCTCGGCGGCGGCTTCGACCGTCTCGTCGACCATCTCTTCCTCGTCGATCAATGTGTCATTCATCGGTGTCCTTCCGGAATATTCACCTGCACGCGAACTCCGCCTGCATCGCTGAAAGTCGACTCCCACACGTCGACGAAGTGCCCTGCGTCGACTTTGAAACCGCGCAGCGGCGCGGTGGCCGGCTCCAAGGCCGCCGCGAACGTGCTCAGCGGCCCCGACAACATGTCGAGGTACTGCCTGAGGTTGGCCACCAGAGTGGGGACCGGAGCGCCGGGGGCGAACGCACCATCGGCGGCGTGGGCATACGCATCGACCTCGCGGGTCAGCTTGGCCAACGCCAGGATCGAATTGGGTAGCAGCCGACCGCTTCTGCTCAGCACTCCGCCGACATCCTGGTCGCTGATGTTGTTGGTCAGCGTGGCGAGGTTGCCGAAGAGTGCGGCAAGTATCTGCTTGTTGTCCCGCTCGATTGTGGCCGCTCCACCGGCGGTGGCCGCCAGCGAGTCGATGGCGGCGTCGTTCCCGGAGAACACCTGCGACACGGTGCCGACGATGTTGTTGACGTACGTCGGGTTGAGTACCGAGAGCAACGCATTGGCCTTGTTGAGCAGGTCGCTGACGGTGACGGCAGACGCCACCCGCGCGGACGGAATCACCGCGCCATCGCTGAAATAGGGCGGGGCAAGGTGAGTCGGCCGGAAGTCTATGTACTGCTCACCGACCAGCGAAAGATTCTGGATGCTTATCGCGCTGTCCGCCGGAATCGGATGTTCCCGGTCGAGGTCGATCGACACCTTCAGTCCGCTTGGGGTGGTACGGATCCCGCTCACCTTGCCGACCCGGATGCCGCGCATGGTCACCTGCGACGTCGGCATCAACCCACCGGAGTTGTCGAGCAGCAACGTGAGCCGGGTGGGCTGGGCGGTGGGCTCCACCTTGAGCACTCCGATTGCCAGATAACCCGCACCCAGCAACGTGGCGACCGCGAGAATCACCACGGTGACGCCGGCATTGAACTTCATGGCAGCATTCCCATCGTCTTCATCGCCGCGATCGCCGCGTCCGCCCGTGCTCCGGGGTCGACCGAGACGCTCAGACGAGGACCACCGTTGCTGTAAAACGGGATCAACTTGTCGCGGATCAGCGCGACCATCTTGTCGGCCATCGCGGGCAGCGTGACGTCGGCCGAAGCGATGGTCCGAACCGTCGGCGTGATGTAGGACAGCATCTGCAGGAAGTCAGGTGCGTTGGGAACGAACAACTCTCCGCCGTAGTGGCCCAGGTCCTGCGCGCACACCAGCAATTGCACGATGCTGGGCAACACCGCGGACATCGCCCGCAGTCGCACCGGCCCCTCGTTGATCAGGCGGTCGAACGCTCCGGTCTCACTGAGTAACCCATTGCTGACACGTTCTGTGCTGGTGAGGATTTCGTCGATCTTGTCCTGATTGGCGGCCAGGTCGCGCAGCATTCCGGCCAGCTTTTGGCGCATCCGGTCCAACTCGGCCGGGTCCTTGGAGAACGCCTTGTTGAAGTTGGCCACCGATTCTTCCAGCGTGTTCAATGAGCCACCGGACACCAGGGTCGACACCGACCGCAGGATGTCCTCGACATTGTCGGCCGGCACGGTGTTCCGTAGCGGTATGGTGTCGCCGTCGTGCAGGTGGATGGGCGCCGGGTTCTCCGCGGGCAACAACGCAATGTAAATGTCGCCCAACACCGTCGCCTGCCGCAACTCGGCCCGGGTGTTCTGCGGCAGCTTGACGCTGTCGTTGACGTCGACGTAGGCGACCGCCGTGCTGCCGACCAACGAGACCCGGTCCAGGACACCGACCTGAACACCGCCCAGGTCGACCTTGGCCCTCGCCGGCAGGTTCAGCACGCTGGAGAATTCAATCTTGATGGTGTACTTGCTGATCGGCACATAGGCCCCTGGCACCGGCAGCCGGGTCGGGTCGAGTGAGCAGCCGGAGAGCAGGCACGCGCAGGCCACCGAAGCCGCGACAAGCCACCGCCGAATCATGATGCCGCCCCGAGCAACAGGTCGGTCAGCCCAAGGGTGACCGCATCGTTGTTCGCGCCGGGTGCGCACGCGGCCTCGGCGCCCGGCACGTTGCGTTGCCGCAGCGCGCTGCAGATCGTGCTCGCTTGCGACGGCGACATCGACACCTGCGGCGGGATGTACGTGAGGTTGTGTGAGCCCCAGGCCGGCTGATACTGCGAAGCAACCCAATTGGTGACCGGCGGCAAAGCGTTGATGAAGCCTACGATCTGGGGGGTGTAAGCGGTGAGGACATCCCTGAGCCAGGGCACCAGCTTGTCGCCGATGTTGTTGTAGGCCCTGGGCCCGAATCGGTTCAAGGCCTCGACCAGCAAAGGCAACGCGTGTCCGAGATGCGCGAGCGCGGAACCGAACCCGTTCGACAGCCCCTCGATCATGCGCAGGCTCTCGGGCAAGGTCTGCAGCACGGTGGTAAAGGTGTCCCAGTGTGCCAGCAGGTCTGAGGTGAGAATCTCACTGTTGGCCAGTAGTTGCCGGTACTCGGCATCGGCGTGGCCGGGATCGCCTACCAGGGTGACCAGATCCCGCAGCGTCTGATTGGTCTGCGGGCCGGTTCCCTCCAGGGAACGGCTCAACGCGGCCAGGCTCTGGTTGATTGCCTGAGCGCCAGGCGCCTTCGCCGGGTCCGGCCCGTCACCGAGGATGGCGCCGGCGAGTTTGTCGACAGCGGAGAAGGTTTGGCTGACGCTGATCGGCGTCTTCGTCGACTCCAGCTTGATGCACTGGGCCCCGGAGAACTTCGGCCCGCCGGCGTAGGGCTTGGTGAGCTCGACGTGCCGGTCGGCGACGATCGACTGCGAGTAGGTGAGCGCTCCCACATCGGCCGGCAATTCGAGGTCACCTGGCACGGTGAAGTCCACCTGCACGTAGTCCGGCTTGTTGGCGATCGCCGTCACCGAGCCCACGTCGATGCCCAGCAACTGCACCTTGTTCCCGGGATAGAGCCCCACCGCGTCACTGAATTCGGCGCACAACGCCCGGGTGGCAGGTGCCATCACCTTGGCCCCGGTGACCGCGAGAGCGACGACTCCGACCACCACGGCAAGCACCGCGGCACCGATCCATCCGAATTTCTTCATATCAGCACTGCTTCACCATGTTGGGCAGACAGACAGCGGGGGCGCGTACCACCCGATTGCTCTGGTCCACAACGAGACCGTGTCCCTGCAGCATCGGCAGCAACACATTGACAATCTGGGACAGGCCCTCGGTGGCCTTGCCGACCCGCTCCGGATGGGCCACGAGCGCGGTGATGATGTCGTCGATACCGTTGACCGAGGGGGCCAACTCCCGGTTGTAGAACACCATCACCCTATCGATGATGCGAGTCAATTCGCTTAGCAACGTGAAGAACTCGACGATATCGACCGATTTGGTGGTGTAGCGCTGCCCCACCAGCGCGAACTGCTCGATCAGGGCCGTGAGTTGCTGACGTCCACTGGCGAACGCGCCGGCGGCGTCGTTGACGAAGTCGAGGCCGCGGTGGAAATCACCACTCATCTTGCTCAGCGATCCGGTCAACTCGTTGGCGGATTGCAGGATCTCGCGCAGCGCGTTGGGATACTTGTCGGTCGCGTTGGCGAGTTCGGTGAATGTGTCGTGGATGACTTGGCCGTTGACGTCGCGCAGGAACGGGGTCACGGCCTGGATGATGTCGTTGCCCTCGAATGGCGTCTTGACCCGCTGAGGTGGAATAACATTGTGGCCCAACGGTGTACGACCCTGAGGGTCGAGAGCCACGTAATGACCGCCCAGCGGGGTCAGCAGTCGGATATCAAGTGTCGAATCGCTCCCGACCGCCACCGAGCGGTCGACGTCGAACGTCATCTCGACGAGAGTCCGGCTCAGCCGCACCCCGGTCACCTTGCCCACCGGAACACCGGCTACGCGAATCTCGTCGCCGACGCGCACGCCGCCGGAGGTCGCCGCGTGTGCGGTGTAGCCGGCCTGCCCCGCCGGATTGACATAAGCCAACCCGGTGGTGACCAACGCGACCACGATCGCGAACACACCTACGATGCCGAGACGGCGGTTGCGTACGGCCTCGCCGCGATCGTCGAGCGCGCGACGGCCCCTCACGCCCATCATCGGCACACCACCAAACCCTGTTGGGCGAACGACACTTCACCGATGCCGGGAAGCTGCACCTCGCCGTTGGAGCAGGTGTACGCCGGCCGTTCGTCGTCGACCAGAGAGTCACGCAGCCCCTGAATCAGGGTGGGAGTCAAAGACAGCCCGGCGATCACGGTAGGTGTCTGTGGGAACATCCGGGTGGCCATTCCGTACAGCGGCGACGTCGAGGCGTCGAAGCCGCGTTCGGCGGTCTGTAACACCTGCACGAGGCTGCGCATCATCGGCAGCTCGATATCGATCGAGGTACGGAACTGCTCGGCTTTGGATGTGAAAGTCGCCAGCGCATCGTTGAGCGCGTTGATGAGGTTGAACAACTGCTGCGACTTACCACCGAGATCATGTGACAGGTCACTGAGGTTGTGCAGCAGCAGAGTGATGACGGCCTGCCGGTTGACGGCGTACTTGGATATGACGTCGAGATCCCGCAGCACCGGCCCGATTCCGGTGTCGTCGCCCTGGATCAAACGCAGCAGGTTCTCGCCGAACTGGTTGAGCTGGGCTGCGTCCAGCGTCTGGAACACCGGCCGGAAACCGTTGAAAAGTTTGGTGATATCGAATGACGGCACCGTCTGACCCACCGGGATGGCCGAACCTTCGGGTAGTCGCTGGCCGGCCCGTTCACCCGAGGAAGCCGTCTGTACCAGTTCCACATAGCGCTGCCCCAACAGGTTCTGGTAGCGCACCGCCGCAATGGTGTTGCGATACAACGGATGCTCATTGAGGGCACTGAAATCGACTCTGGCGGTGCGGCCCTCGAGCCGGATGCCCTCCACCTTGCCGACCTGCACTCCGGAGATGCGGACGTCGTTGCCCACATCCAGCCCGGAGACATCGGTGAACGTTGCCGAGTAGTGCGAGACTGCCCCGTTGACCGGACTCCGCAATGCGGTGAGCAGCAGGATCGCGCACACCGTGGCGACCGCGGTGAACGTCGTGAGCCAAAACACCGGCCTGGCCAGCTTTTTCATCGGTGCGGTCCACCGTCCAGGGATACCTCGGTGCGCAGGCGCACCTGGCCGTCGACCACGATCAGGGCACCGTCCGCGCGATCGATGAGGCTGGACAGCCGGTCATAGGCGGGAGCAAGGCTGCCCGCGGCGAAGGACGCCGGTATGCCGACATTCATGATCGCGCTGACCAACTGTACGATCCAGGCGCTGTTCTGCCCGGCGAGGTGTCCGACGTCGACCAGCAACTGCCCGGTCTGCTGAAAGACCAGGTTGGTCCGCTCAATACCACCGGGTCCGACGAGTGGGGTCAGACCGTCCACCAGGTTTGTGCTCAGCCCGACCACCGGAAGCGCGTCACCCAGGCCGGTCACGAACGATGCCAGCACCGAAAGCGATTGGGCAACAGGCATGGTGTTGGTGTCGGCGATGATCTTGGCCAGATCCGACCCGGCTCTCGCCAATGGCTCGACGATGTCGGCGTGTCGTCGCAACACCTCGATGACGTGCTCGAATTCCGGGTTGTCGAAACTGCGGCTCAGCTTCTGACCCTGCCGCAACAACCCGGTGATCGACGCTGCCTGCACGTCGGCGCTCATCACCAGCGTCTGGTTGGACCGCAGCGGCGGACCGTTTCCGTCGCTGACGAGTTCGACTGCCGCCGTGCCGAATACGTTAGATGAAGTGAACCTGGCTTTGGTGTCGGTGGTCAGCGCCCCGGCCTGGCGCGGGTCGAGTACCACGGTCATCCGTTGCCGGTTGTAGCCGACCGATTCCAGTTCCTTCACCGAGCCGATGGCCAGGCCATGGAACTTGACCTCCGCGCCGGGGGCCAGGCCTTCGCCGATCGTATTGGCGATCACCGTGAGCCTGAACGTGTCGTCGTAGGTCCCCTGGGCGGTCTGGTAGAGCACGGTGCCGATCAGCGCCAGCACCAACGCGACGATCAGGCCGCGGATCCTCAGACTGGTTACGGTCGCTCGTCGCGCGACCAGGTCTCGAATCGTCATCTGCTACCCCGACAACCGAAGGCCCGGATTGTTGCCCCAGAACACCAGCGTCAGCACCATGTCGGCGACGACCACCGAAATCAGGCTGGCCCGGATAGCGCGTCCCGAGGCCTGGCCGACGCCCTCGGGGCCGCCGGCCGCGTAATAGCCCTCGTAGCAATGGATTGCCACGATCAGCAGCACGAAGATCGCCGCCTTGACCACCGAGAGCAGCACGTCGGACGGCTGGATGAAGGCGTCGAAGTAGTGGTAGTAGGTGCCGGAGGACTGATGGTGCACCACGTTGACCACCAGGGAGCAGAACAGGTAGCTGAGCACCAGGGACATCAGGTAGAGCGGGACGATGGTGATGACGCCGGCGACGACACGCGGGGTCACCACGTAGGGAATCGACGAAATGCCCTGCACTTCAAGCGCATCGATCTCCTCGGATATCCGCATCGACCCGATCTCGGCGGTCATCCGGGTTCCCGCCTGCGCGCCGAACCCGATCGCCGCGATCATCGGAGCCATCTCCCGGGTGTTGGCGTACGCGGAGATGAAGCCGGTGAGCGGGCCCATACCGACCATGTCCAGGGCGGCATAGCCCTCGATGCCCACCGACGCGCCGATTGCGGCGCCCATGAAGATCAGCACACCGACGGTCCCACCACCGACGATCAATGATCCGTTGCCCCAGATCATGTCGACGAGGATCGCCCCGGTGTGGCGGCGGTATCTGGTCACGGTCCGCGGTATCGCGCCGAGCGCCATGATCAGGAAGCTGGCCTGGTGCCCTAGCCGTTCGAAGAAGGACAGGCCCCGATTGGCCACCCCCAGAGGCAGCCGCAACGCCGCCGCCATTCCACCTGGCCGGTACCGGGCCGGCCTGGCCACATACCCCGCCATCAGCCCACCTTCGTCGGCATGAGTGTGGTGACCAGCTCGGTGATCACCAGGTTCAGCACAAAGACGGCGACCACACCCAGCACGACGGCGGCATTGACCGCGTCAGCCACCCCGCGCGGACCACCCCGGGCCTCCAGCCCACGCTGACAGGAGATCAGCGTGACAATCACGCCGAAGAGCCAGGTCTTCAACAGCGCAACGACGAGATCGGCTGTGGTGGCGAATGATCCGAACGATGCGATGTAGCTGCCCGGCGTGCCGGACTGAAACCCCACATTGATCACGTAGCCGGCCGACAGTCCCATGAAGATGATGAAGACGCACAGCAGCGGCGCTACCAGGATCATCGCCGCCAGCCGCGGGGTGACCAGGCGCTGCACCGGGTCGATACCCATCACCCGCAGCGCATCGACCTCGTCCCGGATGCTGCGCGCGCCGAGGTCGGTGGTGACCGCCGCGCCGGCCGCCCCACCCAGCAGCAGGGCGGCAACGATCGGTGCGGCCTGCCGGATGACACCGAGGCCGCCGGCCGCGCCGGAGATCGATGTCGCACCGACCTGCTGAATGACGCTGCCCACCTGCACCGCAACGATGACGCCGAACGGAATGGAGATCAGCAGCGCGGGAATCGCGGTGACGCTGACGATGAACGCCGCCTGGTTCAGGGTGTCCCGCCACGGGTGACGCAGCCGGAACAGATCGGTGATCAGGTATACGGCCGACTGCACGGCCAGCTCGAAGAACCGGCCGAGCGTCTGCAGCGACCCGTCAGCCTTCTGCACCGCCCGGTGCCCCGCGCGGACGATCCGCGGAGCACTACGGCGGGGTGCGGCGGGCGCAGCGGACGGGATCGTCGGCGCCGGAGCCTCGATCACCGGATTCACGGTGCCACGTCCTGCCGCGAGCCGGCCGCAGCCGGGTAGGCAGCTGAAAAAGGCATGACGGTTCCCCGGGATCGAATGAAGGTTTGGGCCTAACTGACGTTGTTAGTGATTTCGCACAGTACAACACCGCACGTTATTAAAGCGAGTCCCAATCGTTATTTCCCCCGCGCAATGCAAACGCCTGTCAAAGACGTTTACATTTTGCGTCGATGTTCAAATGTAAAGTTGATTTACGCGGTCTCACTAAAGCGTGATCCAGCCCCGTCGAGTCAACTTGGAAAAGATTCCCGGCCAATTTCGGGCGAACCATGGTATAGCTGCCGTCGCAGGTTTAGGCTGCGCTACATTTACCGGTTCCCGACATTGGAGGTTGCCGACATGGTGGCACCGCCCTTCCGAATGGCCTTACCGACCGCCGCTTCTTTGGCCACTCCCCACGACGCACTTCGCAGCGAGTACGACGTGGTGATCGTGGGCTCCGGCTACGGCGGCGCCATCACCGCCGCGCGCCTCGGCGTCGCGAATGCACGGGCGGGCGGCAAGCTGCGCATCGCGGTCTTAGAGCGCGGTTCCGAGCATCCGACCGGGACGTTCCCGGAGACCGAGAAAGCTGCGGCGGCCGAGTTGCGGTCACCGCTCAACCCACTCGGCTTGATCGAACTCGAACGTTTCAAGACCATCGACGTCATCCACGCCAACGGACTGGGCGGCACCTCGCTGATCAACTTCAACGTGGCGATCGTGCCGGACCGCGAAGTGTTCCTCGCGTCCTGGCCCAAAGAATTTCAACGGCTGGTGGACCAGGAGCGCGAGGGAGTCGGCGGGCTCGACGAGTACTACGGCCGGGCCCGGCGCATGCTCGGCGCGGTGCCTTACGCGGAGAACGTGCCGCTGCGGCGGGTCGACGCGTTCACCCAGATCGCCAAGAACGCCGGAGCCCAGCTACAGCTGCTCAACCTCACCGTCAGCACCGAGGACCGGGTGACCAAATATGGTGTGCAGCGCCGGCGCTGCCCGAACCACGGCGGTGACGGTACCGGCGACAACACCGGGTCGAAGAACACCCTGATGACGAACTACCTGCCGATGGCCGCGCACTTCGGCGTCGAGCTGTTCGCCGGCATCGAGGCACAACACATAGAACCAACGGACGACGGCCGCTGGCGCGTCGTCACCCGTCACACCGACGGCAAGACCGGGAAGACCGGGAAGACCACGAGCGTCATCGCCCGGCACGTGGTGGTGTCCGCAGGAACCATCGGGTCCAACGGCATCCTGTTGCGTTCGGGTCAGGCCGGATTGCAGTTGTCCACCCGCGTCGGCAAGAACTTCAGCGGCAACGGCGACAACTTCGGCATCGCCTACAACACCGACATGCAGACCGACACCCAGACCTGGGCCACCACCGACGGGCCCCCACGCTCGCTGCTGGCCTGCGGACCCAGCATCACCGCCGCCATGCGCTTCGGCGCGGACCAGTCCGACCTGCGCAAACGCTTCACGGTGCAGGATCTGTCATTGCCTCGCGCGCTGATCGACAGCTTCCGATTCGGGCTGATGGGGCTGGCCGCAACCAGCTACCGCGACTACCGCAAAGCCAAGCTCGACCGGTGGCGCCGCGACATCACCTTCAACACCGACGGGGCGATGAACCACTCGCTCGGCTTCCTGATCATGGTGCACGACAACTCCGACGGCGAGCTGGTGCTGCGTAAGAACGGCACCGTCAAGATCGACTGGCCCGGGGCGCCTACCGAGCTCGTCTACAAGGACGTCGACGCCGTCATGCGGCCGGCCGTCGAGGCCATCGGCGGGACGTACATCAAGAACCCGCGGTGGGACAAGCGGTTCCTGGGCAAGCATCTGATCACCGCGCACCCGATGGGTGGGTGCACCACCGCGGACAACGTCGACGCGGGTGTCGTCGACCATGCCGGACGGGTGTTCCGGCCGGACGGCGGTACCTACGACGGGCTCTACGTGTGTGACGCGTCGGTGATCCCGCGAGCCATCGGGGTCAACCCATTCCTGACCATCTCGATGTTCGCCGAGCGGACCGCCGAACTGATGCGCGAGGACCTGGGTCTGCCCGGTTATGACCCGGCCGTCGAAGGCGACGACCGGGCCTAGAGCCAGGCTCGCACTAGGTGCGCAGCGCGAAGAAGCCGATCATCTCGTACTTGTCACGCGGCAGGCGGAACAGGATCTTGCCCAGATACGTGCCGGGCACCACCTCGACCAGTTCATCGCGGATGCTGCGGATGATGACGTACGGGTTCTCCTTGACGTCTGAGTAGTCGATGACCATGACCTGGACGTCCGGGTCCAGCTTGCCGGCGTCCTGGTAGGTCTTGAAGTCGAAGGCGAGCTTGCCGTCGGCGGCGTCCTTCATCTTGTACAGCGGCCACAGCAGCTTGGAGGGAAGCTTGGCGTTGGAGGTCATCCGGTTGTCACCGGTGCCGGCCGCCAGGTCGAATCGCTTGCCCTGCCACGGCATCCACAGGCTGGTGACGAAGCGCGCCGCGGCGTCGACGAGCTGATTCGTCGTGGTCATCACCAGAATGCCGTCGGTCGGTCCGTCCAGGTCTCCCGGTGGCGTTCCGTTACGGAAAATCGCGTCGAGTTCGGCCTCGGCTGCCGCACTGTCGGACTTCGCCTGTTCTTTGAGGTCGACGATCCATTGCCAGGCTTCTTGCGCGGCCTCGCGCTTTCGTAGTTCGGAGACGCGCGACTCGGTTGCTTCGATTGACATTTGGTGGCCTTTTCTGTGAGCGGAGCACGATGGCCCAGATGTTAACCCCGTCATACCCGAATTGGAATAGCCAGATATTGGGCTTGAGGTGGACAATTGGGCGAAGAAATGCGAATTCGGTGCTCGTGTAAAGCTGATTGACAGGCGCCGTTTAAAGCCAGGTGTCATCCGTGGTGGTGGTCAAGAACGCCTCCAGGTCGTCCCGCCACTGCGCCGGCCTCGTTTTGTCCGGCTCGATTCCGGTATAGGAGCCGCGGTAGAACAGCAACGGGCGCGGCTTGATCTTCGGCACTTCGGACAGCGAGCTGACAGCGCCGAAAACGACGAAGTGATCACCGCCGTCGTGCACGGACGCTACCGTGCAGTCGATGTAGGCCAGCGAACCGTCGATAATGGGCGATCCGAGTTCTGATGCGCGCCAGTCGATTCCAGCGAACTTGTCGGGCTCTTTGGATCCGAACCGGGCCGAGACATGCTGCTGCGACTCGGTCAGCACGTTGACGCAGAACCGGCCGCTGGCCTCGATGGCCTGCCAGGACCGCGACACCTTGGTGGGGCAGAACAACACCAGGGGCGGATCCAGCGACAGCGCGGCGAACGACTGGCACGCGAAGCCGATCGGCACGTCGTCGTGCACGGTGGTGATGATGGTGATTCCGGTGCAGAACTGACCGAGCACGGAACGGAAGGCGCGCGGGTCAATCGGCGCAGCAGTCATTCCTCGAGGCTAGCCACGCATGCCGACGCTGAAGTCGTGACCCCACAGGCTCACCGCGGTGCTCTCCCGCGCAATCCAGTCGTCGTCTTGCACTTTCCGCCCCTCACAACCGAATTCGACGTCGAACCCACCCGGCGTCTTCATGTAGAAGGACAGCATCAGGTCGTTGACGTGCCGGCCGAGGGTGGCCGACATGGGCACCTTGCGGCGCAGCGCGCGATCCAGGCACAGACCGACATCGTCGGAGTTCTCCACCTCGACCATCAGGTGCACGATGCCCGACGGCGTCGGCATCGGCAGGAAGGCCAGCGAGTGGTGCCGGGGATTGCAGCCGAAGAAGCGCAGCCAGGCCGGCGCCCCATCGGCAGGCCGGCCGACCACCTGCGGTGGCATCCGCATCGAGTCGCGCAGCTTGAAGCCGAGCACGTCGCGGTAGAAGTGCAGCGCCTCGGCGTCGTCGCGGGTGGTCAGCACCACGTGACCCAGGCCCTGCTCCTCGGTGACGAACCGGTGCCCGTAGGGGCTGACCACACGACGGTGCTCCAGGGCGGCGCCGTGGAAGACGGCCAGCGGATTGCCGGACGGGTCGTTGAACAGGATCAGCTCATCGACCCGGCGTTCGGCCAACTCGGCGGCGGTGGCTTCCTTGTACGGAGTGCCCTCCACCTCGAGCCGATTCCGGATCTCTTGCAGCCCTGCGGCATTGGCGCATTCCCAGCCGGCCTCGGCCAGCCGGTCCTGCTCGCCGGGCACGATCACCAGCCGCGCGGGAAAGTCGTCCATCCGGAGATAGAGCGCACCGTCGACCGTGCCTTTGCCTTCGACCATGCCGAGCACCTTCAGGCCGTAGTCGCGCCAGGCGGCCATGTCGGTGGCTTCGATGCGCAGATAGCCCAGTGACCGGATGCTCATCTCGCACCTCCTAAGAAATCGATAGTCAGTTTGTTGAACTCGTCGAACTTCTCCACCTGAGCCCAGTGTCCGCACTGCCCGAACACGTGCAGCTGGGCCCTCGGGATGGTTTTCAGCGCCACCAGCGCGCCGTCCAGCGGGTTGACCCGGTCTTCGCGACCCCAGATCAGCAGCACCGGCTGACGCAGCTTGTACACCTCGCGCCACATCATGCCGAGCTCGAAGTCGGCCCCGGAGAACGACATTCCCATCGCCCTGGTCGCCTGCAGCGACTCCGGGGTGCTGGCCAGTTCGAAGCGCTGGTCGATCAACTCGGGCGTGATCAGCTTCTGGTCGTGCACCATGATCCGCAGGAACGCCTCGAGGTTCTCCCGGGTGGGCTGCATCGAGAACTTCCCCAACCGCTTGACACCCTCGGTGGGGTCAGGCGCGAAGAGGTTGACACTCAGACCACCCGGCCCCATCAGGACGAGCTTGCCGGCCCGGTCGGGGTAGTCCAGCGCGAAGCGCACCGCGGTGCCACCGCCGAGTGAATTCCCCACCAGCGGAACGCGTCCCAGCTCCAACTGGTCGAACAGACCCTTGAGGGCCCGGGCCGCGTACCGGTTGAACTGCCCGTGTTCGGCGCGCTTGTCGGAATGCCCATAGCCCGGCTGGTCCACGGCCAGCACGTGGAATTGCTGCGCCAGGACCGCGATGTTGCGGGAGAAGTTGGACCAACTCGACGCGCCGGGTCCGCCGCCGTGCAGCAGCACCACCGTCTGGTCGTTACCGGCCCCTGCCTCGTGATAGTGCAGCTTCAGTGGGCCGTCGACGTCGACTTCCGCAGTGCGCGAAGTGGATTCGAACGTTATTTCCTCGGTGGCAGTCATCCCTAGACCATGGTGTCGCCGGGCGGCAACCCGAACTCGTTGTTCCCGAAGATCACGTAGGCCCGCTCGGGGTCGTTGGCAGCGTGCACCCGACCGGCGTGCGCGTCACGCCAAAACCGTTGCACCGGAGCGTCACTGGCGAGCGCTGTGGCCCCGGATGCCTCGAACAGCCGGTCGATCGAAGCGATCGCACGTCCGGTGGCGCGCACCTGGTCGCGGCGGGCCCGGGCGCGCAACTCGAACGGGATCTCCTTGCCGGCCGACAGCAGCGCGTACTCGTCGGAGACGTTGCCGCTCAGTTGGCGCCAGGCTGCGTCGATGTCGCTGGCCGCCTCGGCGATGCGGACCTTGGCGAACGGGTCGTCCTTGGCCTTCTCCCCGGCGAACGCGGCGCGCACCCGCTTGCCCTGGTGCTCCACGTGCGCCTCGTAGGCGCCGTAGGCCATGCCGACGATGGGTGCCGAGATGGTCGTGGGATGCATTGTGCCCCAAGGCATTTTGTAGACCGGGGCGGTGTTGGTCCGGTACCCGCCGGCGGTGCCGTCGTTCATCGCCTTGTAGGACAGGAACCGGTGCCGGGGCACGAAGACGTCCTTGACGACGACGGTGTTGCTGCCGGTGCCCTTCAGCCCGACCACGTGCCACACGTCGTCGATGCGGTAATCGCTGATCGGGATCAGGAAGCTGCCGAAGTCGACCGGTCGGCCGTCCTTGATGACCGGGCCACCGAGGAAGGCCCAGGTCGCATGGTCGCAGCCGGAGGACCAGTTCCACGATCCGTTGACCAGGTAGCCGCCGTCGACCACGACCCCAGCGCCCATCGGTGCGTACGACGAGGAGATGCGTGTCCTGGAGTCCTCACCCCAGACCTCTTCCTGGGCCTGCTGGTCGAACAGCGCCAGGTGCCAGTTGTGCACACCGAGGATCGAGCTCACCCAACCGGTCGAACCGCAGGCGCTGGCCAGCCGGCGCACCGCCTCGTAGAACAGGGCCGGGTCGCACTGCAGGCCGCCCCACTGCTCGGGCTGCAGCAGGGTGAAGAAGCCGACTTCGTCCAGTTCCGCAACGGTCTCGTCGAGCAGGCGGCGCCGCTCTTCGGTGGCCTGAGCGCGCTCCCGGATCCGCGGCAGCAGATCATCGATGGCAGCTAGGACCGTCTGCGCATCACGCTGTTGAATAGTGGTCACTGACGTATGCCTCCTGGGAGTGCTGACTTACACAAAGACTAGAACACGTTCCGATTTGTGTCGAGCAGGGTATTCCTGCGGCTGGTAGAGATGCGAATCGGGTTTTCTATAACATGTTCTAGTTGATACCGAAGAGAGGAAGCGCCTTGACCGAGGCGGATCTGGACCAAGCCCCCGACGAGCCGCTGGGCGATCATGTCCTGGAGCTGCAGATCGCGGAGGTTGTCGCCGAAACCGACGATGCGCGGTCGTTGGTGTTCGAGGCACCGAGCGATGCTCCCGTCCCGTCCGAGCGGCTGCGTTATGCGCCCGGTCAGTTCCTGACACTGCGGGTGCCCAGCGACCGCACCGGCTCGGTGGCGCGCTGCTACTCGCTGTGCAGCTCCCCGTTCACCGACGACTCGCTGACGGTGACGGTGAAGCGGACGGCCGACGGCTACGCGTCCAACTGGCTGTGCGAGCACGCCCATAAGGGCATGCGTATCCACGTGCTCGCGCCCTCGGGCACCTTTGTGCCCAAGACGCTGGACGACGACTTCCTGCTGCTCGCCGCGGGCAGCGGCATCACCCCGATCATGTCCATCTGCAAAGCGGCGCTGTCCGAGGGCAGCGGGCAGGTGACGCTCGTCTACGCCAACCGCGACGACCGCTCGGTGATCTTCCGCGACGCGCTGCGCGAGTTGGCCACCAAGTACCCGGACCGGCTCACGGTGGTGCACTGGCTGGAATCGCTGCAGGGCCTGCCGAGTGCGGCCGCGCTGGCCGCGCTGGCCGCCCCGTTCACCAGCCGCCCGGCCTTCATCTGCGGGCCCGGGCCCTTCATGGAGGCGGCGCGCCTGGCCCTGGAGGCGCTGAAAGTCCCTGCGCAACAGGTGCACATCGAGGTGTTCAAGTCGCTGGAGTCCGACCCCTTCGCTGCGGTGAAGATCGAGGACGACGGCGACGAGGCGCCGGCCACCGCGGTGGTGGAACTCGACGGAGAAACCCACACCGTGTCCTGGCCGCGCAGTGCCAAGCTGCTCGACGTGCTGCTGGCCCAGGGCCTGGATGCGCCGTTCTCGTGCCGGGAGGGCCACTGCGGGGCGTGTGCCTGCACCCTGCGCAGCGGCAAAGTGAGCATGGAGGTCAACGACGTGCTCGAACAGCAGGACCTCGACGACGGGCTAATTCTGGCCTGTCAATCTCACCCGGAATCTGATTCGGTAGAAGTGACCTACGACGAGTAGTCGCGGGGATAAGTTCTGCTTGGCGATCGGTGGGAAGGGGAGCAGGATGAAGCGGCTGTTACCGGGTCTGACGCTGAGTGGGCTGCTGATTGCGTTGGTGACTGTTCCGGTGGCTTCGGCCGCCAGCAACACCGCGACCACCCTCTTCCCCGTCGACGACGCTACCCAGATTCAGACGCACAGCTTCGTCGACTGCCACGGCAACGGCAGCTGCGACTTCGTCGCTGGAGCAAACCTGATGACGCCCGATGGGCCGGCGGGTTTCCCGCCGGGGCTGTGGGCGCGGCAGACCACCGAGATTCGCTCCAACAGCCGGGTGGCCTACCTGGACGCCCATGCGACCAGCCAGTTCGAGCGGGTGATGAAAACCGGTGGGGGCGATGTCATTACCACCGTCTACTTCGGTGAGGGACCGCCGGACAAGTACCAGACCACCGGCGTCATCGACTCGACGAGCTGGGCGACCGGCCAGCCGATGACCAACGTGATGGTGTTCGTGTGCACCCACATGCAGGTGGTCTACTCGGGCGTCAACCTCACCTCGCCGAGCACCTGCGCGCAGACGAACTTCGCTTGATTCGCCGAGATGGCCGTCACGGCTGTGACTGGATCCCGAACTACCGCCATAGCGGCAATCTCGCGGTGAAGCCCCGATCTAGCGAGGCAACCCCAGCAATCGCTCGGCGGCCACGGTGAGCAGTATCTGCTCGGTGCCACCGGCGATGGTCAGGCAGCGGGTGTTGAGGAAGTCGAACACCGCGCGGTTGCGCACCAGCCCGCCGCCGTCGGACACATCCATGGTGAATTCGGCGAGCTCCTGCCGGTAGCGCACGCCGATCAACTTCCGCACGCTGGACTGCGCGCCGGGGTCCTTACCCCCGACCGCCAACTGGGCGATGCGCTGGTCCAGCAGCGCCCCGGCCTGTGCCAGCAGGATCAGCCTGGCCAGCCGGTCCTGTTGCGCCGCATCGAGATCCATCGAAGCCAGCACCCGCAGCAGCTCTTCCATGGGATTGCCCAGCGCGGTTCCGGTGGCCATCGCGATCCGCTCGTTCGCCAGCGTGGTCCGGGCCAGCTTCCAGCCGTCGTTGACCGAACCGACCACCATCTCGTCGGGAACGAACACGTTGTCCAGGAAGACCTCGTTGAACAGCGAGTCGCCGGTGATTTCCCGCAGCGGCCGGATCTCGATGCCCGGCGCTTTCATGTCGACCAGGAAGTAGGTGATGCCTTTGTGTTTCGGGACGTCCGGGTCCGTCCGGGCCAGGCACACCCCCCACGCGGCCTTCTGCGCGGCGGACGTCCACACCTTCTGCCCGGTGAGCAGCCAGCCACCGTCCCCGCGGACGGCCTTGGTGCGCAGGGACGCCAGGTCCGAACCGGCGCCCGGCTCGGAAAAGAGCTGACACCACAGGAAGTCACCACGCAGGGTGGCGGGCACGAAACGTTCGATCTGCTCCGGCGTGCCGTGCTCGAGGATTGTCGGCGCCGCCCACCAGCCGATCACCAGGTCCGGTCGCTCGACGCCGGCCGCGGCCATCTCCTCGTCGATCAACAACTGCTCGGCCGGTCCCGCGCCACGCCCGTACGGCGCCGGCCAGTGCGGTGCCTGCAGCCCCGCCTCCGCTAACGCCACCTGTCGTTTCTCGGCCGGCAACGCGGCCACCTCAGCGACGGCCGCGGCGATCTCCGCGCGTTGTCCTTCGACTTCCGTCAGGTCGATGGACAGTTTGCGCCGCACCCCGTCCTGGGTCAGTGCGGCGACCCGGCGCAGCCAGTGCTCCAGTCCGCCCAGAAAGCGGCCGATGCTGTGGGCGCGGCGCAGGTAGAGATGCGCGTCGTGCTCCCAGGTGCAGCCGATTCCGCCGAGTACCTGGATGCAGTCCTTGACGTTGGCCTTGGCCGCGGCGATGCCGATGCTCGCGGCCGCCGCCGCGGCGATGGCGAACTGCTGGGAGTCCGATTCGGACGCCGCCCTGGCTGCATCACTGGCGGCCACCTCGGCCTGCTCGGCACGGCACAGCATCTCCGCGCAGATGTGCTTGATCGCCTGGAAGCTGCCGATCGGCTTGCCGAACTGCTCGCGCACCTTGGCATAGGCGACGGCAGTTTCCAGCGCGTAACGGGTGATACCGGCGGTCTCGGCGGCCAGCAGGGTCGCCGCGAGATCCCGCAGAGCGGGCGCCTCCAGGACCGTGACTGCCACCGACGTCAGCTCCACCCGCGCCAGTGGCCGGGAGAAATCTGCGGCCTCCAACGGTTCCAATGCCACCCCATCGGCGTCCAGATCGATGAGCACCCACGAGTCGCCGGCAGGCAGCAGCAAGATCCCGCCCGCCACGGCGCCCAGCGCCAAGGGAACCGAGCCGGACACCGTCCCGCCATCAAGCTGCACGTCCCCCTCGAGCGCCAACCCGGCAAAGCGCTCACCGGCCATCAGCGCGCCCAACAGCTCAGGATCGGTGACGACGAGGGTGGCCAGCGCGGTCGTGGCGACCGGTCCCGGCACCAATGCCTTGGCGGCCTCCTCGACCATGGCGCACAGGTCGGAGATACTCCCGCCGGCCCCGCCGTCGTCCTCGGAGACCGCGACACCGAACAGCCCCAGGTCGGCCAGGCCGGCGAAGACCGCCCGCCAGGCGTCGGGGTCGCCCTGCTCCACGGCGCGGACGGCCAGGCTCGCGGTCTCCCCCGACGCTGCAGTGCGGGCCCAGTCGCGCACCAGCTCGCGTGCCGCGAACTGTTCATCGGTGACGGTCGCTACCACCAGCAGTCCTCCGCGTCATCAAATTCACTTGCCAAGATATCTTTTCTCTACACTAGAACGTGTTCTAATAGTGGAATCGATCGACCGTCAAGTCGGCGATCATCAGGCCAGTACACGACGTTGGCCCGGCGTTAGGGAGGTGGGAGATTTACGCGAAGAATGCGTATCGTTTGCGATCAAATCGCCCGCACGAGGAGCTGCCTGCCACATGTCGCCCGACGGCCAACCACGCGAGGTTGTGAACATGGCCGTACTGGCTGAGTCCGAACTGGGCTCGGAAGCACAACGCGAGCGCCGCAAACGGATCCTGGACGCCACCATGGCGATCGCGTCGAAGGGCGGTTACGAGGCGGTGCAGATGCGTGCCGTCGCCGACCGCGCCGACGTGGCGGTCGGGACGTTGTACCGCTACTTCCCGTCGAAGGTGCACCTGCTGGTGTCGGCGCTGGGCCGTGAGTTCAGCCGCATCGACGCCAAGACCGACCGCTCCGCGATGGCGGGCGGCACGCCGTTCGAGCGACTGAGCTTCATGGTCGGCAAGCTCAACCGTGCGATGCAGCGCAATCCGCTGCTGACCGAGGCGATGACGCGCGCCTACGTCTTCGCCGACGCGTCGGCGGCCAGCGAAGTCGACCAGGTCGAGAAGCTGATCGACAGCATGTTCGCCCGCGCCATGAGCGACGGTGAGCCGACCGAGGATCAGTACCACATCGCCCGGGTGATCTCGGACGTGTGGCTGTCCAACCTGCTGGCGTGGCTCACCCGTCGGGCCTCGGCCACCGACGTGAGCAAGCGGCTGGATCTGGCCGTGCGCCTGCTGATCGGCGATCACGAGAACTGCTAGCTCGTAGCGGGTCGCGACCGATCTGACTACGCGGGCGGTCCCGAGGTGCGCCCCCGGATCAGTTCGGTGGCGAGCAGTTCGACCGCGGGCAACCCGGACCGCGGCGGCTTGAGCACCAGCTCACCCGCCCGGCGCCCCTTCTGCAGGCTGGGTTGCGCCACCGTGGTCAGGCCGCGGCTCAGCGCGTCCTCGACCCCGTCGAACCCGGTGACCGTCAGCTGGCCGGGGACGTAAATGCCATGTGCGCGAAGGTAATCCATCGCCGACAGGGCAAGGATGTCGGCCGTGCACATCAGCGCTGTGATGCGGGGATTGGCCTCCAGGGCAACCTTGGCGGCGTCGCCGCCGGAGGTCGGCAGGTGCTCGTAGCTTTCCACCACGGTCAGCGAGTCGGGATTCACGCCGGCTGCCGTCATCGCCTCCCAGACGCCGATGATGCGTTCGCGCTGGACGTCGAAGGTCGGCGACTTCAGCCGCTCGGCATCCACCAGGCCCTGACGCCGGTCCCGGCCCAGCCGCATGGTCAGCAGTCCGATCTCCCGGTGCCCCAGACCCAGCACATACTCGGCCAACTCACGCATCGCGGCGCGGTCGTCGATGCCCACCCGGGACACCCCCGGCAGGTCCACGGGCTGATCGACCACCACGACCGGTAGCCGGCGCTGCAGGACCACCTGAAGATACGGATCGTCGTCGCGCACGGAGTAGACCACGAACCCGTCCACCCCGGCACCCAGCACCGCCGACGTACCGTCCTCGATGCTGCGACTGGGGCCGACCGCCACCAGCAGCAGGCCCTGGCCCAGCTCCTCACACGACTGCGCCACCCCCGCAACGAAATCGCGCGCCGCCGGGTCGCTGAACGAATAGGTCAGCGGCTCGGTCATCACCAGACCCACCGCACCGGCCTTGCGGGTGCGCAGGGAGCGTGCAACCGGGTCGGGCCCCGCATAGCCCAGCCGCTTGGCCGTGGCGAACACCCGGTCACGGAGTTCTGGCGAGAGCTGATCCGGCCTGTTGAAGGCGTTCGAGATCGTGGTGCGCGACACTTTGAGCTCGGCTGCCAACGACGCCAGAGTCGCCCGCCTGCGCGGAATGGGACTCACGTCCGGTGACGCTACAGCGAGCCCCGGGAACCGCGTCGACCGACTTTCTAATGGAAACGATTTTCATTAGTATTATGGGTCGGCCAACCGGCCAGGCGAGAGGATGCGACGTGCGGATGTGGCTTGCGGTCTGCCTGATCTGCTGCGCCGCACTGACAGGCTGCGCGACCGGCGGTCCGGAACACCCGGGTGCGGTGGCCGTGGTGGCTTCCACCGAAGTATGGGGCAGTGTGGCCCGCACCGTCGCCGGCGGCCACATCGCCGTCAAGTCCATCCTGACCGGCGCGGACTCCGATCCACACTCTTATCAGGCCACCCCTGCCGACGCCGCGGCACTGGCCGACGCCGACCTGGTCGTCTACAACGGCGGCGGATACGACCCCTGGGTCGACCGGGTGCTGGCCGGACACCCGGGAATCCATGCCGTGGACGCCTACTCGTTCCTGGGGCCGGTGAACGAGGCACCCGACGAGCATGTTTTCTACAACCTCGCCGTCGCCAAAGCGGTCGCGATCACCATCGCGGAACGGCTGGCAATGATCGACCCGCCCAACTCAGCGGACTACCGCGCCAACGCGGCCCAGTTCGGCCGCGGCGCCGATGCGATCGCCAACTCCGAGCGCGCGATCGCCACCGCGTACCCGTCCGCCGGCGTCATCGCGACCGAGCCGGTCGTGCACTACCTGCTGGCCGCCGCGGGACTGATCAACCGCACCCCCGTCGGCTTCGAGATGGCCAACGAGAACGACGCCGATCCCGCGCCTGCGGATATGGCGTCCGCCCTGGACTTGATCAACCAGCGACGGGTGGTGGCGCTGCTGATCAACCCGCAGACCGCCACCGCCGCCACCGCCGACCTGCAGGCCGCCGCGCATCACGCCGGCGTGCCGGTGACCGAGGTTTCCGAGACCCTGCCCAGCGGCTCGGATTACCTGAGCTGGCAGCGCAATACCGTCACCCAACTGGCCACCGCGCTGCAGTCGAACAGCTGACGTCTGTGAGCCGCCAAGTGGTAGCGCTGGCCGGTGCCCGGCTGGCCTTCGGTAACCGTGTGCTCTGGGACCACCTCGAGTTGTCGGTGGCGGCCGGCGAGTTCGTCGCGGTGCTGGGACCCAATGGGACCGGCAAGACCTCCCTGCTCAAAGTGCTGTTGGGGCAACAACCGCTGAGTGCCGGGACGGCGCGGGTGAACGGACCGGTCGGGTATGTGCCGCAACATCATCCGATCGACCGCGAGGTGATGCTGCGCGGACGCGACCTGGTCGGTCTCGGCGTCGACGGGCACCGCTGGGGTGCGCTGCCGCTGCGTGCCGCGGACCGGGCCCGTCGTCGCGACGCCGTGCGACTGGCCCTGCACCAGGTCAACGGCGAACGGCTGGCCGACATCCGGGTGGGCCTGATGTCCGGGGGCGAGCTGCAGCGGGTGCGTATCGCGCAGGCCCTGGCCACCGATCCGGCGCTGATGCTGTGCGACGAACCGTTGCTGACCCTGGATCCGGCCAACGCCAAACTGGTCGCGGAGCTGATCAACCGGCGCCGGCATGACGCGGGGACGGCCGTCATCGTGGTCACCCACGAGCTCAACCCGATCCTGCCGTACGTGGACCGGGTGCTGTATCTGGTCGACGGCCGGTTCCGCATCGGCAGCGTCGAGCAGGTGATGACGGCGGCGACGCTCTCCGAGCTGTACCGGGCCGAAATCGAGGTGGTCAAGGTCAAGGACCGCTATTTCGTCTCAGGCGCTCCGGAAGGCGCTCCGGACGGGCAGGTCTGATGAACGAGCGCCTCACCGAGATGCTGGACCACCTGTTCGCCTTCGACCTCACTGCCCATCTGCTCCGGCATGACTTCGTGCAGCAGGCGCTGCTCGCGGGGGTCCTGCTGGGACTGGTCGCCGGACTGATCGGCCCGTTCATCGTGATGCGCCAGATGTCGTTCGCCGTGCACGGCTCGGCGGAATTGTCTTTGACCGGAGCGGCATTCGCACTGCTGGCCGGTTTCGAGGTGGGGATCGGCGCGCTGGTCGGCAGCGCGCTGGCGGCGGCCCTGTTCGGGATCCTGGGCCAGCGCGCCCGGGAGCGGGACTCGGTGATCGGCGTGGTGCTGGCCTTCGGCCTAGGTCTGGCAGTGCTGTTCATCCACCTCTACCCGGGCCGAACCGGGACCAGCTTCGCGTTGCTCACCGGCCAGATCGTCGGGGTCGGCTACTCGGGGCTGGTCATGCTGGCGGTGGTGTGTGCGCTGGTCATGGTGATCCTCGGCGTCTGCTACCGCCCACTGCTGTTCGCCACCGTCGACCCGGACGTCGCCGCGGCCCGGGGCGTCCCGGTGCGTGTGCTGGGCATCGTGTTCGCGGCGCTGGTAGGCGTGGTGGCCGCGCAGGCCGTCCAGATCGTCGGAGCGCTGCTGGTGATGTCGTTGCTGATCACCCCGGCCGCGGCCGCCGCCCGGGTGGTCAGCAGGCCGGCGGCCGCGACAGTCACCTCCGTGCTGTTCGCCGAGCTCGCCGCGGTCGGGGGGATCGTGTTGTCGCTGGCGCCGGGGGTTCCGGTGTCGGTGTTCGTGGCGACGATCTCATTCCTCATCTACGTGATTTGCTGGTTAGTCGGGCGACGCCGCTGAACAGCATTTAAGCTGGTAGAACGCTCGAACAGGGGCGCGGATTGGGGGGAACCAGTGCGCTTGCAGATCGCCGTGCTGGCCGGTGCGTGCATGCTGACCGCCGGTTGCACCGACGTCGTCGACGGCAACGCTGTCGCCGGGGAGAAGGCCGGCCTGGCCAACCAGACGCCGATACCGGTGAGCGAGCTCGACGACCTGATGCTGGACGCCAGCCAGATCAACAGCGCGCTCGGCGCCACGTCGATGAAGGTCTGGTTCCAGGCCAAGGTGATGTGGGACTGGAGCAAGAACGTCGACGACAAGAACTGCCTGGCCGTCGACGGCGCCGCGCAGGGCAAGGTGTACGAGGGCACCGGGTGGACATCCATGCGCGGCCAGCGTCTGGACGACAGCATCGACGACTCCAAGAAGCGCAAGCACTACGCGATCCAGGCCGTGGTGGCCTTCCCGAACGCCCAGGACGCCAGTAACTTCTACAACTCCTCGGTGCAGAGCTGGAAGTCGTGCTCGAACCGCCGGTTCAACGACGCCAGCCCCAACCAGCCCGCCACCGTCTGGTCGGTGGGCGACGTGACCAACGACAACGGCCTGCTGACCAGCTCGCAGGTCCAGGAGGGTGGGGACGGCTGGAGCTGCCAACGCGCCCTGACCGTTCGCAACAACCTGGCCATCGACGTCGTCACGTGCGCCTACAACGAGAGCGGTCCGTCCGCGACGAACATCGCCAACCAGATCGCCACCAAGGTCGCAAAGCTGTAGCGTGCCCGGCCTTCTAAGCTGGCAAGGTGGCCCGCATTGACCTCAACGCCGACCTGGGCGAAGGATTCGGCGTCTGGCAGCTGGGCGACGACGAAGCCATGCTCGGGATCGTCAGCAGCGCCAATGTGGCGTGCGGCTTCCATGCCGGCGACCCGGCCGGGCTGCTCCGGGTATGCCGGTCGGCCGCCGAGCGCGGCGTGCGGATCGGCGCGCAAGTGAGCTACCACGACCTGGCCGGCTTCGGCCGACGCTTCATCGACGTCGCCGCTGAGGACCTGCTGGCCGACGTGGTCTTTCAGATCGGCGCTCTGCAGGCCATCGCGCAGGCGGCCGGCTCCACGGTGGCCTACGTCAAGCCCCATGGGGCGCTGTACAACTCGATAGTCTCGCACCGCGATCAGGCGGCTGCCGTCGCCGAAGCGGTTGCTACGGTGGATGCTTCGTTACCGGTGCTGGGCATGGCGGGTTCGGCGTTCTTCGACGAAGCCGACCGCCGCGGTTTGCGCACGGTCGCCGAGGTGTTCGCCGACCGCGCCTACCAACCCGACGGCCGACTGGTCCCGCGCCGGGAACCCGGTGCGGTACTGGATGATCCGGGGGCCATCGCCCGCCGGGTGGTCAACATGGTCAATGCCGGCGAGGTGACCGCAACCGACGGGACAGTGCTGCAAGTCACGGCGG